>NZ_JBSFJW010000008.1:0-310697 GCF_053598255.1 Streptomyces sp. NPDC001157 | reverse complement strand
GTCCCTGCACGCCGGACGGGCTGGATTGGCTAACGGGACGTTTCGCAGTTGACCTACGGATGAACTTCAGCAGGACGATTGCGGGAACCCTGGCCCCACCCGGCACCCACTGGTCACCCTGGGCTCCCTGTCAACTGCACTGCAGTTACGGGCGATTGGGCGTTCGGCGGAACACGGGGGAACTGGGGGCCCGGGGTGAACCTCGACTTCGACAAGTGGGTTGCGCTCATCAGCGTCGGCTTCCCGTTCGCGGCGTTCCTGTGGGAGTTCGCCGTCGTCGGGCGCAAGCGGCTCGGCTACCGCGTGCAGATGGACACGCTCGCCGCGGACGCGACCCAGTCGCCGTACGCCGGAGTGCTGCGGGACATGCAGCAGGACGGACACACCCTGAAGGACCCCTCGTTCGTCCTGCTGCGGATCGAGAACGCAGGCACCGCCCCGATCGAGGAGGGCGACTACCTCACCCCCGACAGCGACCCGTGCGGCATACGGGTCACCTTCCGGGAGCGCCAGGTCGCGGCCCTGGTGGTCACCGAGCTGAGCCAGGAGGAACTGCGCGACTCCTTCATCCGGGACAACCAGGCCGTGCCGGGCTTCGGCCACGACAACCATCTGCCCGAACGGCAGGGCGTCATCCGGCTGCCGAAGGTGAAGCTCCCGGTGCGGGCCGAGTACAAGGTGCTGGTGGTGCTGGAGCGCTGGCCCGACGACCAGGGCAGGGAGCCCTTCCCGAAGCCCGTCTTCCGCGGTGCCGTCGGCGGCCGCCGACGCTGGTTCGACCCGGTGCTGCGGTTCTTCCGGTTCAAGGTGGCCAGGACCGAGAGCCATGTCTTCGCCTCCCGGCCGGCCTGGTTCGGCATCGTCCTGCTGGCCCTGGCCGTCATGGTCCAGGCGGGCCTGACCCTGTTCGTACGGGACGAGCCCGCACCGCTGGACTGCGTCGGCGGC
Organism: Streptomyces sp. NPDC001157; assembly: GCF_053598255.1. Classification (NCBI taxonomy): domain Bacteria; kingdom Bacillati; phylum Actinomycetota; class Actinomycetes; order Kitasatosporales; family Streptomycetaceae; genus Streptomyces; species Streptomyces sp. NPDC001157. The sequence goes on along the minus strand of NZ_JBSFJW010000008.1, from coordinate 309,749 downwards.
ACCCTCCACCTCGGCGGCTCCACCGCCTTCGCACCCGCGGTGAAGGCCGCCGCCGACGAGTACATGAAGCTGTGCGCGGCCAAGGGCGCGCGGATCCCCGTCGACGTCGGCACCTTCCAGGGCAGCGGGAACGGCGTCGCCGCGCTGGAGAAGACCGGCGCGGCCGCCGGGATCTCGGGCGAGGCAGGACTCCGCGACCACATCGCCTTCGCCGACGGCCCGGCGGAGGGCAACCACCCCCAGATCCTGCCGCGCCCGGTCGCGTACACACTGTTCACGCTCGTCGTCAACGAGGATGCCAAGGTCCGCAACCTGTCCCTGCAGCAGGTCCGCGACATCTACGCCAGGAAGATCACCAACTGGTCCGAGGTGGGCGGCGCCGACCTCCCCGTCCATCTCGTCGACCGCTACCGCAACTCCGGCACCCGCAACGCCCTGGAGAAGCGCGTCCTCAAGGGCCGGCCCGTCCCCGAGGCCGACGTGAACGACTGCACCGCCCTGAACCGCAACAAGCCCGGCGTCTGCGAGGCCGACAGCACCGACGACCTGCTGGACCGCACGGCCGCCATCCCGGGCGCCCTCGGCTACAGCGAGGTCAGCAGCGTGACCTCCGGCCGTCTCGTCAAGCTCCGCATCGACGACATGCCGCCCACCCTCGACGGCGTCGAGAACGGCACCTACCCGTACTGGCAGACCGAGTACGCCTACACCTACGGCGAACCGCCCGCCGACTCCGTCGCCGCCGCCTTCCTGCGCTACCTCACCGACCAGGGCGGCAAGGACGTCCTGCGTGCGTACGGCAACCGCCCCTGCTCGGAGACGCGATACCCGCTGGTGTGCCGACCGACGTGAACCGCGGCCTGCGCTACCGTCGTCACGGGAAGCACCACGGGAAATCCAACGCACCCACCCCAAAGGGGACTTCGTGGGTATCGAGAGCGACAAGGTCGTCTACGAGTATCTGAGCCGCGTCGGCGACGTGGCGCAGCAGCGGCAACTGCCGTCGGCCGCACGCATGCGCCTGGTGTCGGAGCTGCGTAACGAGATCGACCGGCGCCGGGCGAAGGCCACCGTGGACAGCCCCGCCGCGGTACGCCGCATCCTCTCCCGGCTCGGCACCCCCGACGAGGTCGTCGCCGCGGCGGGCGGCAACGCCTCGGCACCGCAGTCGACCCCCACCCAGGTCCCGGTGCAACGGGACGACGAGCCGGACGACAGCAGGCGCCTGCCGAAGAGCCTGCGCCGGGTCGTACCGCGCCCCCGCCCCGCGGAGCCGGCGCGGCCCGACACGACCGCCCCCTCCCCACCGCACATGGCTAGCGCCGAGGAACTCGGCAACAGCGCGACCCGGCCCGACTGGTGGCGGGTCGACAGCACGCCCTTCGGCGAGAGCGTCCCCGGATTCACCGGCGGCGTGGAGATCCCGGACCTGCTCAGGCCGCCGCGCCCGAAGGAACTCGAGAAGGAGCCGCCACCGGCCGTCGAGCAGGCCCCGGAGGCCGAGGAGGAGGCCGCACCCGAGGCCCCCGCCCCGCGTCGCCGCCTCGCGCTCCCGGCCGGCGGCTGGAGCAACCCGCTCCTGCTGATCGCCGCCGGTCTGCTCGTCGTCGGCGCGATCCTCGGCAACTGGTTCGCCCTGCTGCTCGGCTGGCTCATCGCCTACGCCTCCCGCCGCCTCACCCGCAACGAGTCCAAGTGGGCGGTCATCGGCATGCCCACCCTCGCCGTCACAGCCGGCCTCGTCTGGCTCTGGGGCAGAAACACCGGCCGCTGGGGCACCCCCATACCCCAGGGCCACATGAACGAGGCGATCGCGGAGACATGGCCGTGGGTGGTACGGGGCGCGGCGCTGCTGTCGGCCCTCTTCATCACCTGGCGCTCACAGAGGCGGCTTTGAGCGGCGTCGGCATCGGTGCGGTTCATCGCTTGGCGCCCACAGAAGCGGCTTGAAGGGGCGTGGGGCTGTATCGATATGCGGCTCCGCCGCGTGGGCGCGATCAACCCCCACCTACCCGCAGCCGCCAGGCAACGGTTGGGACCGAGTCACTGGGCACAATGACCCACATGGCCCAAACAACCCCGCCCCCGCCCACCGTCGGCTTCGACCTCGACATGACCCTCATCGACTCCCGCCCAGGCATCCATGCCTGCTACCTCGCACTGTCCGAGCGCACCGGGACATACATCGACGCCGACCTGGCCATCACCCGCCTCGGACCACCCCTCGCCGAGGAACTGATCAACTGGTTCCCCCAGGAGCAGCTGGCGGAGATGGCCGACCTCTACCGCTCGATGTACCCGACGATCGCCATCGCCGCGACCCCCGCGATGCCGGGCGCCCGTGAGGCCATCGCCGCCGTACAGGCGGCCGGCGGACGCGCGATCGTCGTGACGGCCAAGTACGAGCCGAACGCCAAACTGCACCTGGAACACCTCGGCATCCACCCCGACGAGGTCGTCGGCGACCTGTGGGCCGAGCAGAAGGCGGAGGCGCTGCGCGAGCACGGCGCCGGGATCTACGTCGGCGACCACATCGGCGACGTACGCGGGGCGCGCAAGGCGGACGCGCTGTCGGTGGCCGTGGCGACCGGACCGTGCAGCACGCAGGAGCTGAGCGCGGCCGGGGCGGACGTGGTGCTCGGGGACCTCACGGAGTTCCCCGGCTGGCTCGCGGACTACCGCCCGGCGCGCGCCTGACGGCGGCCCGCCGCGATCGACCGCAGCACTCCGGCGCCGGCGATCAGGAAGCCGACCCCCATGAGCATGCTCAGTCCGAACATGTACGTCGGAAATGGCTTCGCGTGGAGGAACAGCGGAGCCACTGTGACGAGTGTGGCCAGGGCACCGAGGAAGAACACGATGGCACCGGCACGGATCAGTCGGTCACCGGGCTCGGCGGAATTCGTTTGGGTTTTGTCACGCACCGGACCAGGGTAGTTCCCTGCGCGAAGGAACAACCCGGCGACGTCTTGTCACCGGCCTGAAGACCATTAGCCTTGGTACCGGCGGGTCCGCGACGACCCGCCCGAGTGCTATCAAGAGCCGTTTCCGAAGCAGTTTTCCGACGAGTACGAGGACGAGGACAGACGTGCCTACCGGCAAGGTCAAGTGGTTCAACAGCGAGAAGGGCTTCGGCTTTCTCTCCCGCGACGACGGCGGCGACGTCTTCGTCCATTCCTCGGTCCTCCCCGCCGGAGTCGAGAGCCTCAAGCCGGGACAGCGAGTGGAGTTCGGTGTGGTCGCCGGCCAGCGCGGCGACCAGGCACTTTCGGTCACCGTCCTGGACCCGACCCCCTCGGTGGCGGCTGCCACCCGCAAGAAGCCGGACGAACTGGCCTCCATCGTCCAGGACCTGACGACCCTCCTGGAGAACATCACCCCGATGCTCGAGAAGGGCCGCTACCCCGACAGGGCCTCCGGCAAGAAGATCGCGGGCCTGCTGCGCGCGGTCGCCGACCAGCTGGACGTATAACCGCGAACAACCCCCGTATCCACTACGGGAATTCGAGCGCATCCGGGCCGAGGGGCGGCAACAGCCCCTCGGCCGCCGCACGTGTGAGGAGCCCGCGTACGGCTGCGTAGCCGTCCACCCCCAGGTCGTGGGTGAACTCGTTGACGTACAGGCCGATGTGCTGGTCGGCGACCGCCGGGTCCATCTCCTGGGCGTGCTCCATGACATACGGGCGGGAGACCTCGGGCTCGTCCCAGGCGGCCCGTACGGACGACCGGATCGACTCGGCGAGCCCCGTCAGCGTCTCCGCCCCCAGCGACCGCTTGGCGATGATCGCGCCCAGCGGGATCGGCAGCCCGGTCGTGTCCTCCCAGTGCTCGCCCATGTCGGCGAGCTTGTGCAGGCCGTAGTTCTGGTACGTGAAGCGCGCCTCGTGGATGACGAGCCCCGCGTCGACCTTCCCGTCCCGCACGGCGGGCATGATCTCGTGGAAGGGCATGACCACGATCTCGCCGACCCCGCCGGGGACCGTGTCCGCCGCCCAGAGCCGGAACAGCAGATACGCCGTCGACTTCTCGCTCGGCACGGCGACGGTACGGCCCGTCAGATCCCCGGGCTCACGCGTGAGCACCAGCGGGCCGCAGCCCCGCCCCAGCGCACCCCCGCACGGCAGCAGCGCGTACTCGTCGAGGACGTACGGCAGCACGGCGTACGACACCTTCAGCACATCGAACTCACCGCGCTCGGCCATGCCGTTGGTGATGTCGATGTCCGCGAAGGTGACGTCGAGCGCCAGCGCGCCGGGGACGCGGCCGTGGGCGAGGGCGTCGAAGACGAAGGTGTCGTTCGGACAGGGGGAGTACGCGATCTGCAGGTGCTGCTGTGCGGGGTGTACGGGCTCACTGGTCATGCTGGTTCCAACTCTCCAGTACGGGCGCAAGCTTCCCGAAGGCCTCCGTCAGTGCCGTCAGGGCGTCGCCGACGCGCCAGGCGGCGCGGTCGCGTGGGCCGACCGGGTTGGAGACCGCGCGTATCTCCAGCACCGGCACGCCGTGCGCGGCGGCCGCCTCGGCCACCCCGAAGCCCTCCATGGCCTCGGCGAGGGCACGGGGGTGGCGGGCGCGCAGGGCGGCGGCGCGCTCGGCGGTGCCGGTGACGGTGGAGACGGTGAGCACGGTGCCGGTGCGGGCCCCGGTCGCGGCCGCGAGGTCTCGTACGAGTGCTTCCGGCGGACGACGGGTGACGGTCCCGAAGCCGAGTTCCGTCACGGGGACGAAGCCGTCTGCCGTCTCGGCGCCCAGGTCGGCCGCGGTGATCTCGTCGGCGATCACGAGGGAGCCGACGGGGGCCTCGGGCTGGAAACCGCCGGCGATTCCGGCGGAGACCACGAGGTCGTAGGGGGTGCCGCTCAGGGTGGCGGTCGTGAGGGCGGTCGCGGTGGAGGCCGCGGCGAGCGCCGGACCCACACCGGCGGCGATCACGTCGACCGTGAAGGGACCGTCTCCCGTGAACGCCCGGGCCACCGCGTCCCGCTCGACGGGAACCGCGGTGGCCACGAGGACACGTACGGAAGACACGAAGGACCCGTTGGTCTCGGCAGGCGGGGTCAGTCGTTCTTCTCGAGCTTGAAGGACCACAGGCCGGTGACCGCGCTGCCGCCCTTCTTGCCGTCGCCCGCCTTGATGGTGACCAGGGTGGACTTGCCCTGGGCGCCGTACTGGGCGTTGAAGAAGACGCTGCCCGGGATGGTGCGGTAGGTCTTGTCGCTGTCCTCGGTCAGGGGCTGACCGTTCATCAGGATCGTCCACCGCTTGTCGGCGATCTTGGGGTCGACGCCGAAGCGGACGGTGTCGTCGGGGTCGACCTTGATGGACTTGATGTCCTTGTCCTTCAGGCACTTCCCCAGGTCCGCGGTCTGCAGGGTCTTGCCCTCGCCGCCGCAGGTGGCCTCCGAGCTGACGGAGGAGCGGCCGACCGTGATGGTGGACAGCGGCGTCGGCTTGTCGCACGCCGACAGGACGAGCAGTCCGGCGGAAACGGCGCCGGCGGCGGCGACGGCGCGGCGGCGTCGCACAGCATCGGATTGCATCGAGGTCATGGGCGAAGGCTATAGGGCGTGTCCGACGCTCTCTTTACCTGGGGGGCGGCGTGCCCCTGTGTTACGCCACGCGAGGCTTCGCCGCGCCCCCGTGCCGGGCCGAGCCGAGCAGCCCGCGGACGGTGGTGAGCCAGCCCAGGGCGATCACCGCGGCGGCCAAAGACAGCCCCGCAGGGCCGTTGAGCGGCATCACGATGCCGATCGCGCCGCCCAGTACCCAGGCCATCTGCAGCATGGTCTCGGAACGCGCGAACGCCGACGGGCGCACCGTCTCCGGCACGTCCCGCTGGATCAGCGCGTCCAGCGCCAGCTTGGCCAGAGCCTGCGAGAACCCGGCGAACGCGGCCAGGCACGCCACCAGGAACGCGCCGAAGAAGATCGCGGCCGTGATCGCCACGCCGAGCACGATCGGCAGCACCGTCACGACGATGATCTCCGGCGCCCGCTGCCGCAGCCACGCCCCGACCGCCGTACCGAGCGCGTTGCCCGCGCCCGCCGAGACGGCCACCAGACCCAGCGACACCGCCGCGCTCTCCCCGGTCAGGGGATGCTCGCGCAGCAGGAAGGCGAGGAAGAAGGTCAAGAACCCGGACAGCCAGCGCAGGGCCGCGTTGGCGCCGAGCGCGTGGGTGACCGCGATACCGACGGTTCTCAGACCCGGCTTCTTGACCGGCTTGAGGTGCGGCCCGTGCAGATGCTGCGCGTCCGCGGCGAGCAGCGCCGTGTCCTCGCCCTTGGCCGAGTCGACCTTCGGCGCCAGGCTGAAGGACAGGAACATGCCCCAGATGTAGATCACGAAGGCGCCGTACAGCGGCCAGCGCGGACCGATGGCATGCAGCCCCGCCCCGATCGGTGCCGCGACACCGGTGGCGAGGAGACCGCCGAGCGTGACCCGGGAGTTGGCCTTCACCAGGGAGAACTTGGGTGGCAGCAGCCGAGGCACGACCGCGCTGCGCACCACCCCGTACGCCTTCGACGCGACCAGCACGCCCAGCGCCGCCGGATACAGCTCCAGGCTGCCGCCGGCGACGGCCCCGGCGATGATCAGTGCCAGCAGTGCGCGGGCGAGCATCGAGCCCGCCATCGCGGCGCGGCGGCCGTGCGGGAGCCGGTCGAGGAGCGGGCCGATGACGGGGGCGAGGACGGTGAAGGGCGCCATCGTGATGGCGAGGTAGAGCGCGACCCGCCCCCGCGCCTCGTCCGTCGGCACGGAGAAGAAGACGGTGGAGGCGAGAGCGACGGTGACCATGACATCGCCCGCGCCGTTCACCGCGTGCAGTTCGATCAGCTTGCCGAGCCCGGACTCACCGGCGCCGTGCGCATGCGTGGCCTTTCTGATCCCGCGGGCCGTTCCGGTCACCGGGAAGTGCAGCGCACGGCCGACCGCGCGGACGGACCCGCCGAGCCGGCCCGAACCGCCACCACGACTGCTGCCCTTGATCCCACCGGCCCCGGTGGTTCCTTGGGGCGTCCTTGCGGCTGCCACTCCGTCATAGTGCCCCGAGAAACCTGTGTGTAGTGCGGTTACCGCGCGTATGGGCGCGTAGTTCCTCTGCTTTTCCCAGGTGCATGCCAGATAGTTGCCGGGCCCGCGGGGGGAAACCTCCCGTCGGTGTAGGCCGACGGGTCGGGAGAAGGTAGCGTGCGTAGCGCGTCGTGGCGAACGTTCTCGGCCGCGCGCCTCTCAAACATCCCGCAGAATGGATGCATGAGGTGCGCCCGAGTGCGATCGGGCGTGGACGTCGACGCGGTCCTTCGGTCCGCTCCGTCCGCTCCCAACCGCCTTCAGGCCGGCGCACCCGAGTGACGGCGTAGGAGAGAAGCGATACCTGTGAGCGCAGCGACAACGCGAAGCCGCACCCCCGACCGCCTGTGTGCCGAGGCCGTCGACCTCGCCCGCGCCGCCGCGGAGGAGGCGGCCGCGCCAGGCGTGGTCGGCGAGCATGTCGGGCTGGAGTCCGAGGGCGACCGCGTTGTCACGCACTTCTTCGAGTGCAAGGAACTCGGGTACCGCGGCTGGCGCTGGGCCGTGACCGTCGCCCGCGCCTCCCGCGCCAAGTTCGTCACGCTCGACGAGGTGGTCCTCCTCCCCGGCCCGGACGCCCTGCTGGCCCCGGAGTGGGTGCCGTGGAGCGAGCGCCTGCGCCCCGGCGACATGGGCCCGGGGGATCTCCTCCCCACGGACGCCGAGGACCTGCGCCTGGAGCCCGGCTACTCCGGCGAGGACGAGCCGTCGCCGGACTCGCCCGTCTCCGAGGAGATGGCGGAACTGGTGGAGGCGGAGGACGCGGAGGTCACGGCGGGCGCCCCCGCGAACCTTCCCGTCGTCCCGACCCGCGGCTCCATCGCGTCGGTCGCCGAGGAACTCGGCATGCGCCGCGCCCGGGTCCTGTCCCGTTACGGCCTGCATGTCGCCGCGGACCGCTGGGAGGAGTCGTACGGCGCGAAGACGCCGATGGCCCAGGCGGCACCGGCGTCCTGCGTCAGCTGCGGCTTCCTCCAGCCGATCGGCGGCTCCCTGGGCCAGGCCTTCGGCGTCTGCGCCAACGAGTTCTCCCCGGCCGACGGCCACGTGGTCTCCCTGGCCTACGGCTGCGGGGGCCACTCCGAGGCGGCGGTCATGCCCAAGCCGCCGCAGCCGGCTCCCCCGGTGATCGACGAGACCCGGGTGGACCCGTTCCCGCTGCGGCCCGCGCCGGACTCGGGGTCCGTACCGGCCGTCTCCGACGGGGAAGCCGCGGACCTGGGTCACTCGTAACCCGGCGGGCACCTGCTGGGGGCTCCGCCCCCAGACCCCCGTCGGCCCTGAAGGGGCCTCGTCCTCAAACGCCGGACGGGCTGGTTTTCACCGGCCGGTGCGCATCTTTCAGCTCGTGCGGCTTTGAGGAACTTCTCGCCATCCCGATCCCCCACCCACCCGCCTGGGGCGGGCCCCGGGCGGGATTTTCGGCGCGGGTCGGCATCTTTCAGCCCGTCCGGCGTTTGAGGACGAGGCCGTTCAGGCCGATCGGGGTGCAGGGGCGGAGCCCCGAGACGGGGTGCAGGGGCGGAGCCCCTGGTGGGGTCGAAGGGGCGGCAGCCCCTGGGGACGGGTAGGGGCGGCGGGGGCGGAGAACAACTCGCGGTACCTTCGAGCTCACGCCGATGAGGGCCGATGAGGAGAGCCAACGTGAGCAAGTTCGTGCGGCCTGCACCCGAGGGCGCTGACCCCTTCGGAACCGCCCGCCTCAGGCGAGGCGTACTCGACGCCTGGGCCACCAGCCCCGCCCGCTTCCGCGAGGACGCCAACGCAGAGGAGGACCTTGTCCTCGGCGGCTACCGCGACCGCCTCGTCGTCGAGCTCGCCCAGAACGCCGCCGACGCCGCAGCCCGCGCAGCCGTCCCCGGCCGCCTCCGCCTCACCCTCCGCGACGGCGTCCTCGTCGCCGCCAACACCGGCGCCCCCCTGGACGCGACCGGCGTCGAGTCGCTGTCCACCCTCCGCGCCTCCGCCAAACGCGACGCCCACGACACGGCGGTCGGCCGCTTCGGCGTCGGCTTCGCCGCCGTCCTCGCCGTCACCGACGAACCCGCCCTGGTCGGCCGCCACGGCGGCGTCCGCTGGTCCCTCGCCGAGGCCCGGGAACTGGCCGCCGACACGGCACGGCACAGTCCGGGACTGGGCGACGAGATCCGGCGACGGGACGGCCACGTCCCGCTCCTCAGGCTCCCCTTCGCCGCCGAGGGCACCGCCCCGGACCCGTACGACACCGCCGTCATCCTCCCGCTGCGCGACACCGCCGCCACCGACCTCGCCGAACGCCTCCTCGGCGCCGTCGACGACGCACTCCTCCTCGCCCTCCCGGGCCTCGAAGAAGTCGTCGTCGAGATCAACGGCGACAGCCCGCGCACGCTCAGCCGCCGCACCAACGGCTCCTTCACCGTCGTGGACGACTCCCGCACCGGCACCACCCACTGGCGTACGTCCGCCGCCCACGGCCCCCTCACCCCCGACCTGCTCGCCGGCCGCCCCGTGGAGGAACGCCTCCGCCCGCACTGGTCCCTCACCTGGGCCGTCCCCGTCAACCCCACCGACAGCGCCCCCGCCCGCCCCCGCACCAGCGCCGTCGTCCACGCCCCCACCCCCAGCGACGAGCCCCTCGGCGTCCCCGCCCTCCTCATCGCCTCCTTCCCCCTCGACACCACCCGCCGGCACGCGGCCCCCGGCCCCCTCACCGACTTCCTCGTGCAGCGCGCGGCGGACGCGTACGCCGAACTCCTCGCCGACTGGCGCCCGGTGACCGGGGGCATCATCGATCTCGTGCCGGGCCCGCTGGGCCAGGGCGAGCTGGACGGCGCGCTGCGGCAGGCGATCCTCGAACGGCTCCCGCGGACGTCCTTCCTGCCGCCCGCCGCCGAGCCCGGCAAGGATCAGGGCCACGACCACGACCCCGACCTGCCCGAGTCCCTCCGCCCCCGCGACGCCGAGATCGTCGAGGGCGCGGGCCACGACACGGTGCAGGTCCTCGCCGAGGTGCTCCCGACCCTCCTGCCCGCCGGGCTCGAACGGCGCGTGGAACTGCGGACGTTGGGCGTCGCCCGGGTCCCGCTCACCGACGCGGTCGACCGCCTCGCCGGTCTTGAGAAGGAGCCCGGCTGGTGGCGGCGGCTCTACGACAGCCTCGCCGGCGTCGACCCGGACCGCCTCTCCGGGCTGCCCGTGCCGCTCGCCGACGGCCGTACCACCATCGGCCCCCGCCAGGTGCTCCTTCCCACCGCCGACGCCGCACGCATCGACCCCGAGGTGCTCGCCCGGCTCGGACTGAAGGTCGCCCATCCGGACGCCGCCCACCCCCTTCTGGAGAAGCTCGGCGCCCTCCCGGCGACACCCCGCGCCGTCCTCACCACTCCCCAGGTACGGGCTGCCGTAGCCGCCTCCCTCGACGACGAGGGCGCACTCGACTGGGAGCAGGACGCGCCCGACGCCGAGGAGCTGGCCGACACGATCCTCGCGCTCGTCCGGGACGCCGGTCTGGAGCCGGGCGACGAACCGTGGCTCGGCGCCCTCGCCCTCCCCGACGAGGACGGCGAACTCGCCCCCGCAGGCGAACTCGTCTTCCCCGGCAGCCCCTTCCACCAGGTCATCAGGGAAGGCGAACTCGCCACCGTGGATGCCGAGTTGGCGGACAAGTGGGGCGAACAGCCATTGGCTGCCTGCGGCGTGCTCGCCAACTTCGCGCTCGTACGGGCCACGGACGTCGTCCTCGACCCCGACGAACTGGAGCCGCGCGAAGGCGACTACGCCGAACCCGACGACGCGGGGCTGCTGGACGCCGTGGACGTGTGGAGCGAGGACGTCCTCGACCGCTTCCCGGACACGCCCGTACCGCCGGTCGCCACCGAACTGGTCGCCGTACGGGACCTGGACCTGGTCGACGACGACAAGTGGCCCCAGGCCCTCGCCCTGCTCGCCCAGCCACCCCTGCGCGACGCCCTCACCCAGCCGGTGCGGATCCTGCTCCCCGACGGCACGCACGAAGTCGTACGGCCCTACACGGCCTGGTGGCTGCGCGGCCACCCGGTCCTCGACGGCCGCCGCCCGGCAGGCCTGCTGGCGTCCGGCGGAGACCCCTTGCTGCGCGGCCTGTACGACGAGGCCGACGCGACCGGCTTCGACGACGAACAGGTACTGCGCGCGCTCGGCGTACGGACGTCGGTGTCGGCCCTGCTGGACGAGCCGGGCGGCGCCGCGGAACTCCTGGACCGCCTCGCCGACCCGGACCGTGTGGTCAGCGGAGCCCAACTGCACGCCCTCTACGGTGCGTTGGCCGACCTGGACCCCGAGCAGGTGACCCTGCCCGACGAGCTGCGGGCCGTGGTGGACGGCCGGGTCGAGGTGGTGGACGCAGCGGAAGCGGTGGTCGTCGACTCCCCGGACCTGCTGCCATTTACGGAGGGTGTCCCGTTGTTGCCCGTCCGTCCCGCCCGGGCGGCCGAGCTGGCTGAACTGTTCCAGGTGCGGCGCCTGAGCGAATCCGTGACGGGAGAAGTCACCTCCGAGGGCACGGAACACGACGTACCGGAGTCGGTACGGGTCCTGCTGGGGGCCGGTACCCCCGCCACCTACGTCGAACACGAGGAACTCGTCGTCGACGGCGTGGAGCTGGACTGGCGCCTCACGGCGGACGGGGTCCTGCACGCGGCCACCCTGGAGGGCGTCGCCGCCGGCCTCGCCTGGGCAGCCGGTCAGTGGCCCCGCCGCTTCGAGGTGGCGGCACTGCTGGAGGATCCGTCGCGGACGGAGGAACTGGCTCGGGACCGGTGGTTCGACTGACTTTTGCCGGACGATGGGTACCCCGGGGCACCGGGGTACCCATCGAGCCGGGCCGTTCCACGTCGCGCAGCGGTGCACTACGCCATGGAACGTGCGAGGACCGTCATCTTTTCCCGCAAGGACGCCTCGTGCTCCGGCCGGAGGGCGATCGCGCCACCCACCCTCTCCACCAGGGCGAGTGAGGTAACCAGCAGACCGTCCGCGAGGCTGTGCAGCACACTGCTGTGGGTCGAGGCACAGAACTCGTACAACCGCGCAGTGAAGGCCGAGAATGCCGCCGGATCCACCTCGCAGCCACCCGCGTGGGTAGGCGTCAGACCGGACGGCACATCGAGGAACTCGGCCGCTCCCCGGGCGAGCGCGAAGTACAGCTGCCCGCTGTGGTACCCCGCGTCCCAGAGCGTCTGGTCGCCGTGCTCGAAGGGGTAACTCAACCTGCGATCTCCCTCTCGGTTCCTGGCAGCCCTGGAGCCTCATGCCGGGGAACAGTGCCGACGTCGAGGCCCGTCAGGACCGAGCAGTCCGCTTCCACCTCAAGGAAGTACTCGAAGCGGTCCAAGTCGAGGGCCATGCCGGTCAGATGACGGAAGCCGTCCACGTGCTCCGGCTGCAGCGGATACACATCGATGAGGCGAGCCGCGGGAAGCGCCAGCAGCGCCGCGAAGGCGTCGGCACCCACGGACGAGACGTCTGTGACCGATTCCGGTGTGTCCTCGTCCTTGGCGTAGCGCGCGACGAGAAGTCTCATGGCGTCTCCTTCCAGGATGCTGCGCAGGCGGCCGCATCTCCGTGCTCGCAAGAGCTTCGTAATGACCGAACAAAAATCCGCGTCAGTCGTACAACCTTGCACAACCTTCACGGATCTCACCCCGTGAGCCAACAGGCTCCACGATCACTTTCTCCAACTGGGGAACACATGCGCATACGTGCCACCGTGGCTGCCGTCTCCGGCGCCCTGGCCCTTTCCGCCTTCGCGCTTCCGGCCGCACACGCCGCCGACGCCCCGTCGTACAAGACGGAGGCCGCGAAGATTTTCGCCGCGCACACCGGCAAGACCGCGTTCAGCAGCGAGGCCGCCGCCGCGGACCTGGGTGTCACCTTCTCCAACCTCAAGATCGCCGCGGCGGTCAAGGTCGGCACCACGAACCACGTCGCCACCACGGTCACCTACACGCTGACCCACGGGGCGAACTACGACATCAACTCCAGCGACTTCGACAGCGGCCCCGTCATCTACAAGGGCAGCTCCTTCGGCGCCGGGAACGTGCTCGGCGGCGAGCTGCCCGCCACCTGCACGGCCACCTCGGCCACCACCGCCAGCTGCAAGGGCAACATCGACATCTTCCCGCAGAACGAGGAAGGCACCGCCGGCGATCTCCTCAACTCGGACGCGGGCAAGTGGACGGCCGGCGCCATCGCGCTGCAGTACAGCACCGGGGACCACTCCGTGCAGGGCGACCTCGGCACCACCCTCGTCCAGCGCAACTCCACGCTGACGGTCAACGCCTCGCCGGAGCCCGTGAAGAAGGGCAAGACCATCACGGTCACCGGCAAGCTCTCCCGCGCCAACTGGGAGGACAACAAGTACCACGGCTACAGCACCCAGCCGGTGAAGCTGCAGTTCCGCAAGAAGGGCTCCAGCACCTACACCACGCTGAAGACCATCAAGACGAGCACCACGGGTGACCTGAGGACGACGACCACGGCCACGGTCGACGGTTACTACCGCTACTCCTTCGCGGGCACCACGACCACCCCGGCGGTCAACGCCACCGGTGACTTCGTCGACGTTCAGTAAGCGCTAAGCAGGAAAGCGGCGGTCGACCCACTTCCACAGCACCTCCAGGGCGACCGCCGCCACCGCCGCGATGCCGACCGCCACCCACGGCATCGTCTCGCCGACCAGCTTCAGCGCGAAGAAGTGCTGGAGCCACGGCACGATCAGCACGAAGAGGAACGCCACGCCCATCGAGGCCACCAGGGCGATCCGCCACCAGGTGTAGGGGCGGGCGATGATCGCCAGAACCCACATGGAGATCAGGAACAACGTAAGGGTCGCCGCGCTGGTCTCCGCGTCCAACTGGCCCGGCCCGGTGTAGTAGTGACGTGCCATCAGATACGTCACGAAGGTCGCCACCGCGGCCACCACCCCGCCCGGGATCGAGTACCGCATCACCCGACGTACGAAGTGGGGTTTCGCCCGTTCCTTGTTGGGCGCCAGGGCGAGGAAGAAGGCGGGGATGCCGATCGTCAGGGTGGAGAGCAGCGTCAGATGGCGGGGCAGGAAGGGATATTCCACCTGCCAGCACACCACCAGCACCGCCAGCAGCACCGAGTAGACCGTCTTCACGAGGAACAGGGTCGCGACCCGCGTGATGTTGCCGATGACCCGCCGGCCCTCCGCGACCACCGAGGGCAGTGTCGCGAAGCTGTTGTTCAGCAGCACGATCTGGGCCACGGCCCGGGTGGCCTCGGACCCGGAGCCCATCGACACGCCGATGTCGGCGTCCTTCAACGCCAGTACGTCGTTCACGCCGTCGCCGGTCATCGCGACCGTGTGCCCGCGGGACTGCAGGGCGCCCACCATGTCGCGCTTCTGCTGCGGGGTGACCCGTCCGAAGACCGTGCCCTTGTCCAGGGACTTCGCCATCTCCTCCTGTTCGGAGGGCAGGTGCCGGGCGTCCACGGTCGTGCCGGTCAGCCCCAGCTTGGCGGCCACCGCGCCGACCGACACGGCGTTGTCGCCGGAGATGACCTTGGCGCGGACATCCTGGTCGGCGAAGTAGCGCAGGGTGTCCGCCGCGTCGGGGCGCAGCCGCTGTTCGAGGACGACGAGTGCGGTGGGCCTCGCTCCGTTCGCGGGCTCGGGGTCGTCCAGGTCGCGGCCGGCCCGGGCGAGCAGCAGCACCCGTAGGCCCTGCTCGTTGAGCCGCCCGGTCTCCTTGAGGGCCGGATCACCGGCGGCCAGCAGCACGTCGGGCGCCCCCAGCAGCCATGTACTCGACTCGCCGTTGCCCTCGCTGAAGGTGGCGCCGCTGTACTTGCGGGCGGAGGAAAAGGGCAGGGACTCCGTGCAGCGCCAGTCCTCGACGTCCGGGTAGGCGTCGATGATCGCCTGGAGGGAGGCGTTGGGCCGCGGGTCGGACTCGCCGAGGGCGCCGAGGACCTTGCGTACGTACGACTCGTCGGCGCCCTGCAGAGGCCTGAGCTCGGTGACGTCCATGCCGCCCTCGGTGAGGGTGCCGGTCTTGTCGAGGCAGACGGTGTCGATGCGGGCGAGGCCCTCGATGGCGGGGAGCTCCTGGACGAGGCACTGTTTTCGGCCAAGTCGTATGACGCCTATCGCGAAGGCGACCGACGTCAGCAGCACCAGCCCCTCCGGGACCATCGGGACGATGCCGCCCACCGTCCGTGCGACCGAGTCCTTGAAGCCGTGCTGCTTCACCACCAGCTGGCTGACGACCAGGCCGAGGGCGGTCGGGATCATCATCCACGTCACGTACTTGAGGATCGTCGAGATACCGGTGCGCAGCTCGGAGTGGACCAGGGTGAAGCGGGAGGCCTCCTCGGCGAGCTGGGCGGCGTAGGCCTCACGGCCCACCTTGGTGGCCTTGAAGGCGCCCCCGCCGGCCACCACGAAGCTGCCCGACATGACCTGGTCGCCGGGTTTCTTGACCACCGGGTCGGCCTCGCCGGTGAGCAGCGACTCGTCGATCTCCAGCCCGTCGGCCTCGACGCACACCCCGTCGACCACGGCCTTGTCCCCCGGCCCGATCTCGATCAGGTCGTCAAGGACGATCTCCGACGTGCTGATCGCGCCGGCCGCCCCGTCCCGCCGCACCGTGGGCCGCGCCTCCCCGATCACCGCGAGCGAGTCGAGGGTCTTCTTCGCGCGCCACTCCTGGATGATGCCGATTCCGGTGTTGGCGATGATCACGTACCCGAACAGGCTGTCCTGGAACGGTGCGACGAACAGCATGATCAGCCAGAGCACGCCGATGATCGCGTTGAACCGCGTGAAGACGTTCGCCCGGACGATCTCGCCCATCGACCGGCTGCTGCGCACCGGAACGTCGTTGACCTGCCCCCGCGAGACCCGCTCGGCCACCTCGGCCGCGGTCAGTCCCCGCGCCGTCACCGGAACAGGTACGGGATGCACAGGGTCGAGCTCCGCGCCCGCGTCGATGTGCGTCATGCATTCGACGGTACGTGCGGATTTACGGCTTCACCCGCCGAGTGCCCGGAAGATCCGACCTGGGGAGGAGCGAACTCGTGCGGTGGTTGTAGGTACTTCTCAGCCCGTCGGCACCATTCAGCCCTGGTCGGCACCACTCAGCCGGTCCGGCGTTTGAGGACGAGGCCGTTCAGGCCGAAGCAGGGGTCTGGGGGCGCAGCCCCAGCACGGCCCGCACGACTGCCGGGTGCCTATTCGGCCGACGCCGCCCGCTCCGCCAACGCCGACTCCGCGGCAGCGGCCCGCTTGATCGCCGCGTCCCGCTTCCTGACGAACCAGACGCCGTAGAGCCCGAGCACGCCTCCGGCCAGGCAGGTCCACAGCCACCACAGGTGCCCGTGGTCGTCGAACCAGCCGTAGAACGGGAGCTGCACCAGGAAGAGGACGAACCAGAGGATCGTGCCGCCGGTGATGGTGGCGACCACGGGGCCCTCAAGGGGCTCCGGCGCCTCGTGCTGGGGGGTCCACTTCGCCATGCGCACAGCTTACGAGGCGGACGGGTCTACGCGCGGAGATAGCGCCACCGGAGTCATATGTTCATACTGAAACCGTTTGCGCACGTCCACTTCTGCTCGTAGGAACCTCCAATGTCCACCTCGGCCCCCGCCAAGGTCCCCACCCCCGAACAGTCGGGGAAGGCGCCCGCCTCCGGCGCCGTCGACCGCTACTTCAAGATCTCCGAGCGTGGCAGCACCCTGCCGCGCGAGATCCGCGGCGGTTTCGCCACCTTCTTCGCGATGGCCTACATCATCGTGCTGAACCCGATCATCCTGGGCAGCGCGAAGGACATGTACGGGCACCAGCTCGACAACGGCCAGCTGGTCACGGCGACGGCCGTGACGGCGGCGTTCACCACCCTCCTCATGGGGGTCGTCGGCAACGTGCCGATCGCGCTCGCCGCCGGTCTGGGTGTGAACTCGGTCGTCGCGCTCCAGCTCGCCCCCCGGATGTCCTGGCCGGACGCCATGGGCATGGTGGTCCTGGCCGGCTTCATCGTGATGCTGCTGGTCGCCACCGGACTGCGCGAGCGCGTCATGAACGCCGTGCCCTACAGCCTGCGCAAGGCGATCTCCATCGGCATCGGCCTGTTCATCATGCTGATCGGCCTGGTGGACTCCGGCTTCGTCTCCCGGATCCCGGACGCCGCCCACACCACCGTCCCGCTCCAGCTCGGCGCCGACGGCCACCTCAACGGCTGGCCGGTCCTGGTCTTCATCCTGGGCGCCCTGCTCACCCTCGCGCTGATCGTGCGCAAGGTCTCCGGCGCGATCCTGATCTCGATCGTCACGATGACCGTCCTCGCGGTGATCATCAACTCCGTCGCGAAGATCCCCACCTGGGGCCTCACCACGCCCAAGTGGCCCGGCAATCCGGTCGCCACCCCGGACTTCGGCCTGATCGGCAAGGTCAGCCTGTTCGGCGGCTTCTCCCACGTCGGCGTGCTGACCGGCATCCTCTTCGTCTTCACCGTGCTGCTGTCGTGCTTCTTCGACGCGATGGGCACGATCATGGGCGTCAGCGACGAGGCCAAGCTGACCGACGCGCAGGGCTATATGCCGGGCATCAACAAGGTCCTGTTCATCGACGGCCTCGCGGTCGCGACCGGCGGCGCCAGCTCCTCCTCGGCCACCACCGCGTTCGTGGAGTCCACGGCAGGCGTCGGCGAGGGAGCCCGTACGGGCTTCGCGAACATCGTCACCGGCGGACTGTTCGCGATCGCCCTGTTCCTGACCCCCGTCGCCACGATGGTGCCGTCCCAGGCGGCCACCCCGGCCCTGCTCGCGGTGGGCTTCCTGATCCTGGCCGGCTCGGTCAAGGAGATCGACTGGGCCGACTACACGATCGCCGTCCCCGCCTTCGTGACGATGGTGATGATGCCGTTCACCTACTCGATCACCAACGGCATCGGCATGGGCTTCATCACCTTCGCGGTGCTGCGCCTGGCGGCCGGCCGCGGCCGGGAGGTCCCGGTGGCGATGTACGTGGTCGCGGCGGTGTTCGGCTTCTACTACTTGATGCCCGCGCTCGGCCTCACGTGACGCCGTAGAACCGCTCGGCCTCACGTGACGCCGTAGAACCTCTCGGTCTCACGTGACCCCGTAGAACCTCTCGGTCTCCTCCACGGCGGACTGGAAGCGCTCGTCGAAGTCATCCCGAATGAGCGTCCGGACGACATAGTCCTGGACGCTCATTCCTCGTTTCGCGGCGTGGTGCCGGAGCCGTTCGAGCAGCTCTCCGTCTATCCGCAGGCTGAGCACGCTGGTCCCCATGCCTACGAGGGTCGCGGCACCCTTCGGCGCGGCGTGTCACGTTCCGCGTCTCGATCACCCATATGAGTGATGTTCCGAGTCAGTGGCGCGTGTCACGGGCATTCGGGGCGTCGAACCTGGTCCTTAGCGAGAGTAATGAGTTACTCTAAATACATGTCGGACCTCAGCCATGGCGACGACGCTGCCGCCGTGAACTCCCTGCGCTCAGCTGTCATGCGGCTGTCCCGTCGGCTCAAGCACCAGCGGGTCGACGAGTCGCTCAGCCCCACCGAGATGTCGGTGCTGGGCACCCTTTCCAACTGCGGTAGCGCCACACCGGGCGAGCTCGCCCGCAAGGAGCACGTGCAGCCGCCGTCGATGACCCGCATCGTCGCGCTGCTCGAGGCCAAGGGGCTGGTCCGGCTGGAGCCTCACCCCGAGGACCGGCGCCAGAAGGTCGTCACCAAGACCGAGCAGGCCGAGGCCATGCTCGCGGAGAGCCGCGCCAAGCGGAACGCGTTCCTGGCCAACCTGGTCGACGGCCTCGACGAGGACGAGTGGGCGAAACTGCGCGCCGCCGCCCCCGTGCTGGAGAAGCTCGCACACCTGTAAGCCACACCGAGGAGGCGAACCCTTTTGAGTACGGGACCCGGAGCAGATTCCGCCCCCGCACCGACACCTACTACCCCCGTTCCACCCCCGCCTTCCCGCAAGTCCTCGATGTTCAGCTCGCTGAAGGTCAGGAACTACCGCCTGTTCTTCATGGGCCAGGTCGTCTCCAACATAGGCACCTGGATGCAGCGCATCGCCCAGGACTGGCTGGTCCTGAGCCTCACCGGCTCCGCCACGGCCGTCGGCGTCACGACGGCTCTGCAGTTCCTGCCGATGCTGCTCCTCGGCCTCTACGGCGGCGTCCTCGTCGACCGCCTGCCCAAGCGCCGCACGCTGCTCGTCACACAGACCTCGATGGCCGTCACCGGTATCGCGCTCGCCGCGCTCACCCTCTCCGGCCACGTTCAGGTCTGGCATGTCTACCTCGCCGCTCTCGCCGTAGGCCTCGCCACGGTCGTCGACAACCCGGCCCGGCAGTCCTTCGTCTCCGAGATGGTCGGGCCGGACCAGTTGCAGAACGCGGTGAGTCTCAACTCCGCGAACTTCCAGTCCGCCCGCCTGGTCGGCCCCGCCGTGGCCGGCCTGATGATCACCGGCGTGGGCACCGGCTGGGCGTTCCTCTTCAACGGCCTGTCCTTCGTCGCCCCGATCGCCGGTCTGCTGCTGATGCGGGCGCGCGAGTTGTACGTCGTCGAGCGGGCACCGCGCGGAAAGGGCCAGTTGCGGGAGGGACTCCACTATGTCGCCGGGCGCCCGGACCTGATCTGGACGATCGTCCTGGTCGGGTTCATCGGCACCTTCGGCTTCAACTTCCCGGTCTACCTCTCGGCCTTCGCCGACGACGTCTTCCACGCGGGCGCCGGCTCCTACAGCCTCTTCAACACGCTGATGGCGGTCGGTTCACTGGCGGGTGCCCTGCTCGCCGCGCGGCGCGGTACAGCCCGTATGCGCGTCCTGATCGCGGCGGCGGTGGCCTTCGGCGCGATGGAGATCGTGGCCGCGACCGCCCCCTCGCTGTGGCTGTTCACCCTGCTGATGGCCCCGATCGGCATGTTCGGCATGACGATCAACGTCACCGCCAACACCAGCATCCAGATGGCCACCGACCCCGCCATGCGCGGCCGGGTCATGGCCCTCTACATGATGGTCTTCCTCGGCGGATCCCCGATCGGAGCGCCCATCGCGGGCTGGATCACGGACGCGTACGGCGTCCGGGCGGGCCTGGCCGTGGGCGGCGCGATCGCCACGGCGGCGGCCGTCACCATCGGTGTGATCCTGGCCCGGGTCGGCGGCCTGCGGCTGTCGGTCGGCTGGAACCACGGCCACCCGCAGGTGCGGTTCGTGCCGCGGGAGCGTCAGGAGGAGCTGGCGGCGGTGGCGTAGAGCGGCGGGGTCAGTCGCGGGGGAACTCGTCGGTCTTGAGGAACAGGCCTACCGGGGTGCCGGTCAGGTCGATGTCCTCCCCGAACGGGAAGCTGACCTCGCTGTGGTACTTGCCGTCCTTCGGCAGGGTGTGCAGGTGCCACTCGCCGGTGTAGGGGTCCACGATCAGGTACACCGGCACTTCGGCTGCGGCATAGGTGTCCTTCTTCGGGCCGTAGT
The DNA here is from genome assembly GCF_053598255.1 of Streptomyces sp. NPDC001157. Classification (NCBI taxonomy): domain Bacteria; kingdom Bacillati; phylum Actinomycetota; class Actinomycetes; order Kitasatosporales; family Streptomycetaceae; genus Streptomyces; species Streptomyces sp. NPDC001157. The sequence continues at coordinate 289,190 of NZ_JBSFJW010000008.1, read as the reverse complement.
CGTTGCCCGCCGTGTCCTTGGAGACGACCTCGGCCACGAATTCGACGTCCTGGTAGCGCCAACGGCCCTTGCTGTCCTTGACCGACCGCTCGGCCATCGCCGCCAGGTCGCAGGCGAAGCCGTTCAGATGCCCGGGGAAGTCGATCCGCACGTCCGATGCCAACCGCTTACGGGGGTACTTGGCGCGCAACTGCTCTGCGATACCGAAGATGATCTCCCAGTGGTTCTGCCGCTGCGGTGACATGAAGATGTTCCCCCCGACGATCTCGATCTTCGTACCCTCGGGGATGGGCATCTTCTCAAGGCACTCGAACAGGACGTCCAGCGTCAGCTCGCCGCACTCCTCGGCCATCTCGATCCTGTCGTCAAGGACGGACATCGTGGCGCTCCTCCCCGGCTGCCGCTCGGTCACGGACAGCCGCGCAGTACAACGATACGCACGGTGACCGGGACACGCCCGGTTGGCGGCGTGGTGTGCACACTGGCCTCATGAGACTCTTCGCCGCGGTGCTGCCCCCCGAGGGGGTCGTCGACGAACTCGCCGCTGAGGTGGCGAAGTTGAAGAAGCTGCCGGACGCCGGGGCGCTGCGCTGGACGGCACGGGAGGGGTGGCACTTCACGCTCGCCTTCTACGGAGAGGTCGACGACGACCTCGTCCCGGAGCTGTCGGCCCGGCTGGAGCGGACGGCACGGCGGACCCCGCCCTTCGGGCTGGCGGTGTGCGGTGGGGGCCAGTTCGGGCACGGGCGGGCGTTGTGGGTGGGCGCGGAGGGGGAACTGCCGGCCCTGCGGCTGCTCGCCGATCGCGCGGAGGCCGCGGCGCGGAAGGCGGGGGTGGCGATGGGGGAGCACCGCCGGTACAAGGCGCATCTGACGGTGGCGCGGAGTCGGGATGCGGTGGACGTACGGCCGTATGTCGCCGCCCTCGGGGAGTTCACGAGCCGTACGTGGACGGTGGGCGAGCTGGTACTGGTGCGGAGCAACCTGCCGAGGTCCGGGGTGCCGGGGGAGCAGCCGCGTTACGAGGCGGTCGCCCGTTGGGCGCTCGGGGGCGCCGGTTAGGCTCGGGTGCGTGGACCCGAAGACCCGGAACCGGATCATGGCCGGTGCGCTTGTTCTTTTGTTCGTCGTGGTTGCGCTGGCGGCTGCCCTCGGTAGGTAGGGCCTTTGCGGGGGAGCGGCGGGGAACTGCGCGTTCGTTGCCGGGTGCGGGCCGTATGCGGCTTGTCGCGCCCACGCGGCGGAGCCGCACAGAGAATGCAGCCCCGCCGCCCCTCAAGGGCGCTCCTGAAGGGCGCTCCTGCCAGCGGTGCTACCAGGCGAAGGCCTCCGGGGACGGGCCCGGGCCCGGGAAGATCTCGTCGAGGCCGGACAGGAGCTCGTCGCTCAGCTCCAGCTCGGCCGCCCTGATCGCCGACTCCAGCTGCTCGGCCGTGCGCGGGCCGACGATCGGGCCGGTGACGCCGGGGCGGGTCAGGAGCCAGGCCAAGGCGGCCTCGCCCGGTTCCACGCCGTGCTTGTCGAGCAGGTCCTCGTACGCCTGGATCTGGGCGCGGACGGTGGTGTTGGCGAGGGCGTCCGCGGCCCGGCCGCTCGCCCGGCGCCCGCCCTCGACCTCCTTCTTGATGACACCGCCGAGCAGGCCGCCGTGCAGCGGTGACCAGGGGATGACCCCGAGGCCGTACTCCTGCGCGGCCGGAATGACCTCCATCTCGGCGCGGCGTTCGGCGAGGTTGTAGAGGCACTGTTCGCTGACCAGGCCGATGGTGCCGCCGCGGCGGGCGGCGATCTCGTTGGCCTGGGCGATCTTGTAGCCGGGGAAGTTGGAGGATCCGACGTAGAGGATCTTGCCCTGCTGGACCAGGACGTCGATCGCCTGCCAGATCTCCTCGAAGGGGGTGCGGCGGTCGACGTGGTGGAACTGGTAGACGTCGATGTGGTCCGTCTGCAGCCGCTTCAGGCTGGCGTCCACGGCCCGTCGGATGTTGAGCGCGGAGAGCTTGTCGTGGTTGGGCCAGGTGTCGCCGTCGGGGGCCATGTTGCCGTACACCTTGGTGGCCAGAACGACCTTGTCGCGGTGGGCCGCGCTCTTGGCGAACCAGTTGCCGATGATCTCTTCCGTACGGCCCTTGTTCTCGCCCCAGCCGTACACGTTGGCGGTGTCGAAGAAGTTGATGCCGGCGTCCAGCGCCGCGTCCATGATCGCGTGGCTGTCCGCCTCGTCCGTCTGCGGTCCGAAGTTCATCGTGCCGAGGACCAGTCGGCTGACCTTGAGTCCGGTGCGTCCGAGCTGCGTGTACTCCATGGCCATCTAGCCAACGGCTTGGAGTGCGCTCTACGCAAGGGAGCTCGGGGATGCGCCGGGGATGCCCGGAGATCTTGACGCTAACTGCTGGTTAGTGCTTTCCTGTGGGAAGCGTGAGCTTGAAGTTTCAATATCTATTTCCGGAGAGCCACATGCCCCCCACCAGCTCTGTCCGCAGGGCGCTCGTCGCCTTCGTCGCCTCCGCCGCCGTGCTGAGTGCCGCTGCGGTACCTGCCGTCGCTGCGCCGCACACTGTCTCGGTCGGTCACTCCGGTTACGCCGGGTACTCCGGTTACGGTGATTCCGCCCGCCTCGGTTACCAGAAGGCCGTTGCCGCCCGTGTCCTCAAGGGCGTGTTCGAGCGCGGCGACACCGAGGTCGTGGACCGTTTCGTACGGCCGGACTACATCCAGCACAACCCGCTCGCGCCGGACGGGGCGGAGACGCTGAAGAACCTGGGCGTCTCGGTGCACAAGCAGTTCCCCGACGCCGAGTACGACATCAAGCGGGTCATCTCCGAGGGCAACCTCGTCCTGGTGCACTCCAACGTCGTCCTGACGCCGGGCACGCGGGGCTCCGCCGTCTTCGACATCTTCCGCTTCCAGGGCGGGAAGATCGCCGAGCACTGGGATGTGGGACAGGCGGTGCCGGAGAAGTCCGTCAACGGCAACGACATGTTCTCGACGGTGAGTTGGCCGCGAACGGAGCAGCCGGGGCCGGGCTCTGTCACGGAGTGCAACAAGAAGCTGGTGACGGCCGCGTTCGACCAACTGCTGGTGAAGAAGGACCTGTCGGCGATCGACCGGTACTGGGGGCCCGAGTACGACCAGCACAACCCGAACATCGCGAATGGCGTGGACGGCGTGAAGTCAGGGCTGGGCGCGTACTTCAAGCAGTTCCCGCAGCTGACGGTTTCGCCGAAGCGGGTGATTGCCGAGGGTGACCTGGTCGCCGTCCACAGCCACTACGTGAACGCGCCGGGGGAGCGGGGGCAGGCGATCGTGGATCTGTTCCGGGTGCGGGGCGGGAAGATCGTCGAGCACTGGGACGTGATCCAGGACGTGCCGGCCACCTCGGCGAACGGTAACGGGATGTTCTAGGTTCGAGGCACTCGCCCCCTTGGCCGCCGCTGTAGCTCGACTTGCTCCAGCTCAGAGCGACCTCGACGCACTCGCCACCCTGGCGGAGCCGGTGGTCAGTTGTGCAGCGTGACGAACACGGCCCGGGCGCGGGTGTCGTCCGCTGACTGCCAGGCGCCGGTGACGTGGCCGAGTACGCCCTCCGGAGGGAGCGGGGTCGGGCGCAGCACTCGGTGCACGCGGAGCAACCTGCCGTCCCCGCCGTGGAGTTCAGTGCTCTCGGCGGTGTCGGTGGCTGTGGAGAGCAGACCCTTCATGCTGGGGGAGGCGGCCGTGCAGGACCGGGTGACCTCGTGGTCCGGGGTGTCGGTGATGCTCTGGGCCATGGCCTGCGCCCGGCCCTCGATCAGGGCCAGGAGCTCGGTGAGGAGTACCGGGTCGTGGCAGCCGTCGTAGACCCAGCGCCTGCCCAGTACGCCGTGCTCCATGGTTCCGATGAGGGCGTGCTCCGTGCCGTCGAGCGGGGCGCCGCGGTAGGTGAGCGGGACGAGGTAGGCGGCCGGGGCGGGGCCCGAGGCGTCGGTGGCGACCATGAACTCGATACCGACCTCGCCCTCCGGGTCGTCCAGCCGGAAGCCGCCGGCCTTGGTCAACTCCGCTGCGGCCGGGCCGCCTTGGTACCAGGGGCGGGTGGGCAGCCAGGTGGTGAGCAGTTCGACCTTGGTGGGCTTGAGGGTGGTGTGATGGATGATCGCCATACGACGTGATTCTGCCAGTCACGGACGGGGACCGGCGCCCGGGAATAAATGATCTTTCTTGTGCGAGGAGAATTCAAAAGACAAACTGCTCGATTCTTTACGTATTGAGGGCAGTGCAGTCGGCTCGGATTACAAACGCTCTAGTCGATGTTTTCGTCGAATTGGCCTCACTCGTTTGCCGCGCATCCGGAGGAGGGGACGCGGCGTTAGCGGAATATGGCGAAAGCAAGGTTCCTTAACCCGTACCGTTCCGGAGCGACAGCGGAGGATCTGCCTCCCGCCCGTGCTGTGACAGTGGGGCGCTACACCTTCACTCCCGCCGCGGCCTACTCGGCGGCCGATGCCTGCAGCACCTTGCACGGGGACGGCGCGCGGATCGAACTGCAGGTCACCGGGACCCTGTTCAGCGAGTTCCTGGGAATCCTGGACACGGCGCAGGAGGAACTCGGGCGGCGGTGGAACGATCAGGGACGGTCCGGCTGCCACGCGGTTACATGACGGGGGCGGACCTCCATGAACGACGAATACCTGGATCTGTCCTTCACCCCGCACGAACGGTATGCCGGTGACTACCCCACCGGGCTGGCCACCGGCCGACACCGGGGTCCCGCAGAGGACATGTACGCCACGGGTCCTCTGGTCGAAGGCTGGGACCCGGTCGAGGAACTGACGTCCCTCCTGCAGAACGCCGTGACGGCGGAGCAGGCGGGCACCGTGCCGCCGCCTCTTCGCGAGCCGTCGTCGTCGTCCGACGTCGACTTCACGGGCGAGTCGATGGACAACCTGGCAAGAATCACTGCCGAGTTGCCACCCATCCGGCGCCGTTCCGTCCGGCATCGGAAAGTAAGGTTCCGGCTGCGCTTCCGCTTCACGTGGTTGCAGACCGTCAGCTTTCTGATCGCAGCGCTCGCCGCCGTGATCGTCTCCATGGTGAGCGTCTTCGGCGGCATGGTGGCCTATGCACCGCTGCGGCACGTCGCGTCGGCCACGCAGGGCGGGATACTGACCTGGTGGCCGCTTCTGGTCTACGGCCCCTGGATGGTGGCCTCGCTCTCCATCCTGCGCAGCGCCCTTCACCAGCGCAGGGCTGTGCACTCCTGGTTTGTCGTTCTGCTCTTCTCCTTCCTTGCGATGTCACTCTGCGTGGCCGAGGCCGACAGGAGTTTCACCGGTATCGCCGCAGCGGCCCTGCCGACGCTCGCCTCCCTGGCGTGCTTCCAGCAACTGGTCCGCCAGATCACGCTGACCCGGCCCCCACGCAGAAACATCTCCCGCCACCGTCATCGCCAGACGCCCACAAGTGCCAAATCGCCTGCGTCCAAGAGCGGTTCGGCCACTTCGAAGCCGCGCCCCACCGGCGGCGGCACGACGTCCCGAAGCTGACCGGGGATCAGGCCGGCTTCCGGTCGGCCTCCCGCGCCGCACCCTCCAGCCGGTCCCGGTGGCTCTCCCACCAGGCCGCGTCGTCCGACGGCATGCTGTCGTTGCCCTGGTTCATCCCCACCGCGCCGTCCGTGAGTTCGCGGAGGATGTCGGCGTGCCCGGCGTGCCGGTGCGTGTCGGCGATCACGCGGACCACGGCATGATGCAACGTCACCTCGTCCCTGCCGTCGGGCCACCACGGCACCCCGCCGACCGTCTCCAGCGGCAGCGCGTCGATCGTCGCGACCGCGTGTGCCCACACCCGGCGGCGGTCGGTGTGCGCGGGCGGCTTTCCGCCGTGCGTGGGAGGGTTCCGGGTTCAGTCGCGGGGGAAGTCGTCGGTCTTGAGGGTGAGGTCGACGATGGTGCCGGTGAGGTCGATGTCGGTGCCGAAGTCCACGGACGTCCGTACGGCGTAGTCACCTTCCTTGGGGTCGGTGTAGACGTGGCACCGTCCCTGATAGGGATCGGCGATGACGTAGACGGGGACCTCGGCGATCGCGTACGCCGTCTTCTTGGGGCCGTAGTCGTTGGCGGCGGTTCCCTTCGAGATGACCTCGGCGACGAACTCGACGTCCTGGTAGCGCCAGTGTCCCGTGTCGTCCTTCTGCGCCGCGTCGCTGAGCTTGGCGAGGTCGGGACAGAAGCCGTTCTCAAAGCCCGGGAAGTCGATGCGGACGTCCGAGAACACCCTGGTCTTCCTCCCGAAGCGGTCCACGAAGGACAAGAGGATCTCGCGGATGATTTCCCAGTGAGTGTCCCGCTGTGGCGTCATGTGGACGTTGCCCCCGACGATCTCGACCCTGAATCCCTCGGGGACGGGCATACGCTCAAGGCGCTCGAACCATTCGTCCAAACGCTTGGTGTTGGCGTCGGCGTCGGCCATCTCGATCCTGTCCTCCAGGACGGTCATCGTGGCGCTCCTCCCCGGCTGCCCACGTCCGAGTGCAGCCGCGCAGTACAACGATACGCACGGTGACCGGGACACGCACCGATCAAGTCACCTTGTTCGAGCCACGTACGTTTCGCCCAGGTCCCACGCCTGATACATCGCCTCCGCGAACGCCTCCGCCAGCCGGTGCTCACCGCTCGCGTTGGGATGTGTGCCGTCGTACGTGTCCAAGTGGATGTCGTACGACTCCGGCACCGACGCGAGCAGCAGCGGTGAGGACGGCTCGTCCACGTCGGCGATCGTCTTCGCCAGCAGCTCGTTGAAGCGGGTCACCTCCGCCGCGAACGGCGGGTCCGACTCCGCCCGTACGTTCGGGATCACCGGCAGCACCACCATTCGCACCCGCGGGTTCGCCTCCCGCGCGGCCACAACGAACGCCCGCACGTTCTCCGCTGTCTGCTCCGCGTTCGTATAGAAGCCCAGGTCGATCAGGCCGAGGGAGACCAGCAGGACGTCCGCGCGGCAGGAGCGCACCGCCTCCCCGATCAGCGGCGCCATGTGCAGCCAGCCCTCGCCCCAGCCCGCCAGATGGGCCCGGGGGAAGTCGGGATCGGCGTACTCGTACGACACGGGCGAGTCCGTCGCCTTGTCGTACAACGTCTCGCGCGGGCCGACCAGGGTGAACGGGCCGCCGTATGTCTCGCGCAGGTGCTCCCACATCCGGTAACGCCATGTGTGCTCGCCCGCGCTTCCGATCGTCATGGAGTCGCCGACCGGCATGAACCTAAGCATCCGCTCATGATGGACGATCCGGGAGGGTTCAGGGAGGGACCAATGGGACGGGTGGGGTGTGAGGCCTGCCACGCGCCCCGCCCGGCCGGTCGGCCGTGAACACGGGGCCGGGGTGGCAGGCTTGGGGACATGCGTCGACCGTTCGCTCTCCTCGCCGGGGTCCTGCTCGTGGGTGCCTTCGCCGCGCCCGCATCCGCCGCCGACGGCGACGGCAAGGGTGACCAGGGGTTCACCATCAAGGACTCGCGCATCACCGAGTCCAGCGGCCTCGCCGCCTCCCGTCTGCACCCCGGCATCTACTGGACCCACAACGACAGTGACGACGGCCCGTACATCTACGCCGTCGACAGCAGCACGGGGAAGACGGTCGCCCGGGTCGCGCTGAGCGGCATCGGTTCGCCCCGCGACGTCGAGGCCATCTCCATCGGGCCCGACAACCAGATCTACGCCGGCGACATCGGCGACAACCTCGGCGGCAAGTGGCCGTATGTGTGGATCTACCGGCTGCCCGAGCCGAAGAAGCTGGTCGACCAGACCGTGCGGGCCACGCAGTACGTGGTGAAGTACTCGGACGGGGCGCGCAACGCCGAGTCGCTGGTCGTCGATCCGAAGACCGGGCGCGCCTACATCATCGACAAGAACGAGAACGGCGGGCACCTGTACGAGGGGCCGGCCAAACTCTCCGCCTCCGGGACGAACTACTTCAGGCCCGTCGCCACCGTCGACCTCTGGGCCACCGACGCCGCGATCTCCCCGGACGACAAGCAGCTCGCCGTGCGCGGCTACTTCGGCGGGATCTACTACGACTGGAACGGCGGCCACATCAAGCGCATGGGGCGCCTGAATGTTCCGCTTCAGGGGCAGGGCGAGTCCCTCACCTACTCCATCGACGGCTCGAAGCTCCTGTACGGCAGCGAGGGCGCCGACAGCTCCGTGCAGGCGCAGGACGCGCCGGGTGGGGGTGGGGGTTCCAAGGCGCCCTCGGGCAGCGGGAGTTCGAGTGCCTCGGGCGGGAGCGGCGGCAGCGCGGGCGGCAACCTCAAGATCGGCGCGCTCGCCGTCGCCGTCGCGGCGGCGGTCGTCTTCGGAATCCGGCGGCTGCTGCGCCGCTGACTGACGTCGTAGTGCTTGACGTGTTCATGTGGCATCGCTTCCATTGAGGTGCCGGGTTGTGGGAGCGCTCCCACCTGTTCCGGGCCCGCGCCTCCCGAGAGGAAGCAGCGACATGTTCCGCAGCCTGCGAAGAGCGCTGTGCGCCGTTGCCGCGGCGCTTCTGCTACCGCTGGGGGCCGGTGCGCACACGGCGCACGCGGCCGCCGTCCCCGGCGCGGGCCACTGGCACACCAGCGGCCGCCAGATCCTCGACGCGGCCGGACAGCCAGTCCGGATCGCCGGGATCAACTGGTTCGGCTTCGAGACCGCCAATCACGTCGTCCACGGCCTCTGGTCCCGCGACTACAAATCCATGATCGACCAGATGAAATCGCTGGGCTACAACACCATCCGGCTGCCCTACAGCGACGACATCTTCAAGTCCTCGACCGTCCCCAACAGCATCGACTTCAGCAGCGGCAAGAACGCCGATCTGCAGGGGCTGACCTCCCTCCAGGTCATGGACAAGCTCGTGGCGTACGCCGGCCAGGACGGCCTCAAGGTCATCCTCGACCGGCACCGGCCGGACTCGGGCGGGCAGTCGGCGCTCTGGTACACGGCGGCCGTGCCCGAGTCGACATGGATCGCCGATCTGAAGGCGCTGGCGGCCCGCTACCAGGGCCAGGACACCGTCATCGGCATCGACCTGCACAACGAGCCCCACGATCCGGCCTGCTGGGGCTGCGGCGACACGGCGACCGACTGGCGGCTGGCCGCCGAGCGGGCGGGCAACGCGGTGCTGTCCGTCAACCCGGACCTGCTGATCTTCGTCGAGGGCGTGCAGACGTACGGCGGGGTGTCGGGGTGGTGGGGCGGCAACCTGATGGGTGTCGCCCAGTACCCGGTCCGGCTCGACGTGGCGAACCGGGTCGTGTACTCCGCCCACGACTACGCGACCAGCGTGGCCCAGCAGCCCTGGTTCAGCGATCCGGCGTTCCCCGCCAACATGCCGGGGGTCTGGGACAAGTACTGGGGCTACATCTTCAAGCAGAACATCGCGCCCGTGTGGGTCGGCGAGTTCGGTACGACACTGGCGTCGACCGTCGACCAGAAGTGGCTTGCGGCGCTGGTGAGCTATCTGCGGCCGACGTCGACGTACGGCGGCGACTCCTTCCACTGGACGTTCTGGTCCTGGAACCCCAACTCCGGGGACACGGGCGGGATCCTGAAGGACGACTGGGTGAGCGTCGACACCGTGAAGGACGGCTATCTGGCGAGCGTCAAGGCACCGCTCTTTCCCGGCACCGGAACGGGCGGCGGGGGCGGCGGCGGTGGCGGCGGGAGCACGCCCGCGTGCAGCGCCTCGTATGCCGTCAGCAGCGACTGGGGCAGCGGCTTCAACGCCGAGGTGAAGGTGACCAACACAGGGACGGGCGCGATCAGCTCCTGGAAGGTGACCTGGACCTGGAGCGGGTCCCAGCAGGTGACGAACATGTGGAACGCGTCGTACACCCAGAGCGGTTCGACCGTGACCGTGGTGAACGCCGCACACAACGGTGCGATCGCGGTGGGCGGTTCGGCCGGCTTCGGGTTCGGGGGCGCGCCGGGTGGGGGCGGGGTGCCGAGCGTGAGTTGTACGGCGGCCTGAGCCAGGACAGGGCCTGGGGCGCCCGGCGCTTGCCGGGCGCCCTCCTCCTCGTCGTGGTCGGATCTCAGCCGCGCACCGGCAGGATCCGGTGGAGCCGGCGTGGCTTGGGGGCGGCGAGCATGCTGACGCCGTTGTGGCGCAGGCCCCGGCCGAGGAACACGAAGGCGGTGACGAACGTGACGAAGATCGAGACCACGCCGACGGGGAAGAGGGCCGGCAGCGACTGGCCCTCGGGGAGCGTCTTGCCGCCCTCGTGGACGACGTAGCCGAGCGCCATGAGGAAGACGACCACGGACAGGGCGGCCAGGACCAGCAGGACGGTCGTGGTCCTGCGGGTGCGGGCCTCGTCGTTGACCTCGGCCAGCAGGGAGGCCTCGCACACGGTGCAGGTCAGCTCCACGGTCTCCTTGCCGGACTTCGGCCGGCGCACCCGGTACAGGCTGTCCCGCCAGGTGATCCGGCGGGTCCGGGTGATCACGCCGGTCGTCCTGTCGCTGAGGATGTGGCGCACCGCGACCTGCACGGTGCCCGGTATCGGTCTGTTCATGCCACCGCCGTACCCAAGGAACAGGGCCCTGTCACCGACAGGGCCCTGCAACAAATTGCGCAACTACGGGGTTTGACGCGGGAGTTACAGCTTCTCGATCACGTAGTCGATGCACTTCGTCAGTGCCTCGACGTCCGCCGGGTCGACCGCCGGGAACATCGCGACGCGCAGCTGGTTGCGGCCGAGCTTGCGGTAGGGCTCGGTGTCGACGATGCCGTTGGCGCGCAGGACCTTGGCGACGGCGGCCGCGTCCACCTCGTCGGTGAAGTCGATCGTGCCGATGACCTGGGAGCGCTTGGCCGGGTCGGTGACGAACGGGTTGGCGTACTTGATGTCCTCGGCCCAGCCGTAGAGCGTGCGGGCGGAGGTCGCCGTGCGGCGGACCGACCAGTCCAGGCCGCCCTGGCCGCCCAGCCACTCCAACTGCTGGTTCAGCAGGAAGAGGGTGGCGAGGGCCGGGGTGTTGTACGTCTGGTTCTTGCGGGAGTTGTCGATCGCCGTGGGGAGCGAGAAGAACTCGGGGACGTGGCGGCCGGACGCGTGGATGCGCTCGGCGCGCTCGATCGCGGCGGGCGAGAAGACGCCGATCCACAGGCCGCCGTCGGAGGCGAAGGACTTCTGCGGGGCGAAGTAGTAGACGTCGGTTTCGGCGATGTCGACGGGGAGGCCGCCGGCGCCGGACGTGGCGTCGACCAGGACCAGCGCGCCCTCGTCGGCACCGGTCACGCGCTTGATGGGCATCGCGACGCCGGTGGAGGTCTCGTTGTGGGTGAAGGCGTAGACGTCGACGCCCGCCTCGGCCTCCGGCTCCGGGTGCGTGCCCGGGTCGCTCGCGATGACGGTCGGCTCGGCCAGCCAGGGGGCCAGCTTGGCCGCCTTGGCGAACTTCGAGGAGAACTCGCCGAAATTGAGGTGCTGCGACTTGTTCTCGATCAGGCCGTGCGTCGCGATGTCCCAGAACGCGGTGGAGCCGCCGTTGCCGAGGATCACCTCGTAGCCCTCGGGGAGGGAGAACAGCTCACTGATGCCCTCGCGCACCTTGCCGACCAGGTTCTTGACCGGGGCCTGGCGGTGGGAGGTGCCGAGGAGGGAGGTACCGGTCGCGGCCAGCGCGTCCAGCGCTTCCGTCCGCACCTTGGAGGGGCCCGCGCCGAAACGTCCGTCGGCGGGCTTGATGTCAGCGGGAATCTGGATCTCAGCCACGGGGTGAGGTTAGCTGTTTCGGGAAACATGGGTGAAACCTCGTCCGTCGGGTGAGACGGCGGTGTCGTGGCCGTAGCTGAGGGCTGCCGCCCCCCAGACCCCCGCCGTTCGGCCTGAACGGCCTCGTCCTCAAACGCCGGACGGGATGACTATGTCGGCCGTGGTCTGGAGAGTGCCGCCTGTCGACTGATTTGCTGGCCCCATGTCGGATCTCGAGGCACGTTTGCACGAGGTTGTCCGGGGCGAGGTGCGGTTTGACGTTGCCGCGCGGGCGCTGGTCACGATGGATGCGTCCAACTATCGGCGTGTCCCGCTGGGAGTGGTGGCCCCGTCAGACGCCGACGACGTGGCCGCCGTGCTGGAGGTCTGCCGGGCGCACGGGGCGCCCGTCGTGCCGCGTGGCGGCGGCACCTCCATCGCCGGGCAGGCCACCGGTACCGGTGTCGTGCTGGACTTCACCCGGTACATGAACCGGATCGTGTCCCTGGACCCCGAGACCCGCACCGCCGTCGTTCAGCCGGGGCTCGTCCTGGACCGGCTGCAGGAGGCCGCCGCGCCGCACGGGCTCCGTTTCGGTCCCGATCCCTCCACGCACAGCCGTTGCACGCTCGGCGGGATGATCGGCAACAACTCGTGCGGCTCGCACTCGGTGGCGTGGGGGACGACCGCCGACAGTGTGCGCGAGCTGGAAGTGGTCACCGCGGGCGGGGAGCGGCTGCGGCTCGGGCAGGGGTGGGCCGGGGCGCCCGAGGGGCTGCGGGGGCTGGTGGAGGGGGAGTTGGCGCGGCTGCGGACCGGGTTTCCGGAGCTGCCCCGCCGTATCTCCGGGTACGCGCTGGACGCGCTGCTGCCGGAGAAGGGTGCCGATGTCGCCCGTTCCTTCTGTGGCAGCGAGGGCACGCTGGGGGTGTTGACGGAGGCCGTCGTACGGCTTGTCGAGGCGCCGCGCGCGCGTGCGCTGGCCGTGCTGGCGTACGGCGATGAGAGTGCGGCGGCGGAGGCCGCGGCCGGGCTGCTGCCGTACGGGCCGCTGACGGTGGAGGGGATGGCGGCCGACCTGGTGCCGGCCACGGCGGGGCTGCCCCGGGGCGGGGCCTGGCTGTTCGTGGAGACCGGCGGGGAGACGGAGGCGGAGGCACGCGCGCGTGCCGAGGCGGTCGTGCGGGCCGCCGATGTCGTCGACTCGCTCGTCGTCACCGATCCGGGCGGGCAGCGGGCGCTGTGGCGGATCCGGGAGGACGCCAGTGGTACGGCGACCCGGATGCCGGACGGGAGTGAGGCGTGGCCGGGGTGGGAGGACTGCGCGGTCCCGCCCGCGCGGCTCGGCGCCTATCTGCGGGACTTCAGGCGGCTGCTGACCTCCCACGGGCTGCGCGGCACCCCGTACGGGCACTTCGGGGACGGCTGCATCCACGTCCGTATCGACTTCGACCTGCTGAGCGAGGCGGGCGTGGGGCGGTTCCGGCGCTTCTCGGAGGAGCTCGCGGACGTGGTCGTGGCGCACGGCGGGTCGCTGTCCGGGGAGCACGGGGACGGACAGGCGCGGGCGGAACTGCTGCCGAAGATGTACGGCGAGGACATGGTCGCCCTCTTCGGGCGGGTGAAGGGCGTCTGGGACCCGGACGATCTCCTCAACCCCGGCATGCTGGTCCGTCCGGCCCCGCTCGACGCGAACCTCCGCTTCTCGGTCCTGCCCCGGGAGCCGGTCGACGTGGCCTTCGGCTACCCGGCGGACGGCGGCGACTTCTCGGCGGCGGTGCGGCGCTGTGTGGGGGTCGCCAAGTGCCGTACGAGCTCCGTGTCCGGCGCGTCGGTCATGTGCCCGTCGTTCCGGGCGACCGGTGAGGAGGAGCACTCCACGCGCGGGCGTGCCCGGCTGCTGCACGAGATGCTGGCCGGCGAGGTCGTCACCGACGGCTGGCGGTCGACGGAGGTGCGGGACGCGCTCGACCTGTGCCTGTCCTGCAAGGGGTGCCGCTCCGACTGTCCGGTCGGGGTCGACATGGCCACGTACAAGGCGGAGTTCCTGCACCACCACTACGCGGGGCGGCGCCGCCCGGCCGCGCACTACAGCATGGGCCGGCTGCCGGTGTGGCTGCGGCTGGTGGCCCGCACGCGCACCGCCCGGCTGGTCAACTTCCTAGCCTCTGTGGGCCCGTTGGCGGCGCTCGCCAAGCGGCTGGGCGGGATCGCGCCCGAGCGGGAGCTTCCCCGGGTGGCGCCGGAGACGTTCAGCCGGTGGTTCGGGCGCCGGGCAAGAGCGCGGGCACGGCGGATGATCCGCGAGCTGGGGCTGGAGTACGAAGAGCCCTTGGGCAGGCCTGTGCTGCTGTGGCCGGACACCTTCACGGAGCACCTCTCGCCGGAGGTGGGGAAGGCGGCCGTGCGGGTCCTGGAGGCGGCCGGACTGACGCCGGTCCCGCTGCCGAAGCTGCCCCGGCACAGCAAGGAGACCCAGGAGGAGGACGGCGTCACCTCGTACACCCTCCGTCTGCGGCCGGCCCGGCGCCACCCCGTCTGCTGTGGGCTGACGTACCTTTCGACCGGCCAACTCGACCGCGCCCGCGAGGTGTTGCGCCGCACCCTCGACCAGCTCGACGTCCTGGTCGCCCCCGTCGCGGCCGAGACCTTCGCGCCCCTGGTCGTCCTGGAGCCGAGCTGTGCCGCGGCCCTGCGCACGGACCTGCCGGAGCTGCTGCACGACGATCCGCGCGCCGCCCGCCTCGCCGCCTCGGTCATGACCTTCGCGGAGGCGCTGGAGCGGTACGCCCCCGACTGGGTGCCGCCCGCCCTCGACCGCCCGGTCACCGGCCAGACCCACTGCCACCAGCACGCGGTCCTCGGCGACGGCGCGGACCGCCGTCTGCGCGAAGCGGCGGGGCTGACCGGGGAGCTGGCGGGCGGGTGCTGTGGTCTGGCGGGCAACTTCGGCTTCGAGAAGGGCCATTACGAGGTGTCGGCGGCCTGCGCGGAGGAACAGCTGCTGCCGGCGGTGCGGGACGCGGCGGAGGGGACGGTCGTACTGGCGGACGGCTTCTCCTGCCGGACGCAGTTGGAGCAGCTGGGCGGGGTGCGCGGGAGGCATCTGGCCGAGGTGCTGGCGGACGGACTGGTGGAGGGGCCGGGGGGAGGGCCGGAGGAGCGGCGCCCGTGAGCCCGCATTCTGGGTCGGTTTCCAGGACCGCTTTCCCGGAGAATTCGCGGCCGGCGCCCCGGCGCTTACGCCCCCCTGGTCCCCGACGCGCTCGCCGACGGCCGTCCGCTCTTCCGCGACGAGACGTCGTGGGGTGGCACCTGACGGGGCCGCTCCGGCGGCGGACTTTCCCCACTTGACCAGCGGTCCTAGGCCGTGCAATCGTAGATTTACAGCGTAAACATACAGCGATGGGCCCCCTGGGCGGCCACCCGTAGCACCGCCCTCCCGAGTCCGGTCTCGGATCGAGTCCGGACGGCCCGCGCCCTCGCCGGGCGTCACCCCGGCCTCGCCGGCTCCGTCAGCCCCTCTCTCCGCATCGCGCATGCCCGGATTCCGCGCCGGGCGGGGTGGCGCCTGCCGGCTCCCCAGCAACTGGCGCTGTTTTCAAGCAGGTTCACGATGACGACCACCGACATCAAAACAGTACGAACATCGCAAGACATCGTCGCCGGTCCCGACTCGCCCGAGTACGTCAGCTCCGAGGTGCGGGAACCGAAGCGCGACTGGTCACTCGGGCCGGTCACCGGACATCGCGTCAGCGTGGTGCTGTGCATGTCCCTCGGAGTCCTCGCGCTCTACCGACTCCAGGGATTCCTCTGGCCCGAAGGCCGGCCGGCCCACGGGTGGTTCGAGCAGGCCTGGTCGTACGGAGCGATCCTGTGGCTGAGCGCGGTCGTTCCGGGGCTCATGGGACTCGTGGGACTGCTGGTCTTCCGGCACGCCGAGCGTCTCGACGAAGTACGACCGATTTCGGTCCTGGTCTGCTGGCGCATCGTCTCCCGGGGCGACAACGTGGAGGCGCTGACCGGCACGATCCGCCGGTGCCAGCGCGAGATGGCGCGTACGCCGCTGTTCCCGTACGTCATCGAGGTCGTCACCGACACCGTGAGCACCTGCCTGCCACCCCCCAACCACGATCTCGTCTACCTGTCCGTTCCACCGGACTACCGGACGCCCAAGGGGACGCTGTACAAGGCACGAGCCCTGCAGTACGCCCTGGAACACTCCGCGCTGCCGGACGACGCCTGGATCGTCCACCTCGACGAGGAGACGCAGCCCACGTCCAGCGGAATCAAGGGCATCGCTCGCATGATCGGCGAAGAGGAAGCGGCCGGCACCCTCAGGATCGGGCAGGGAGCCATCCTGTACCACCGTGACTGGCGGATGCACCCCTTCCTCACGCTGGCCGACAATGTGCGCACCGGCGACGACTTCGCCCGTTTCCACTTCCAGTCCCGGCTGCACCGGACCGTCTTCGGCATGCATGGGTCGTACATCGTGGTGCGCCACGACGTCGAGAAGTCGAGCGGCTTCGACTTCGGGCCGGTCGGCAGCATCACCGAGGACGCCTTCTGGGCCCTGGTGTGCATGGAGGGCGGCCATCGCTGCCGCTGGGTCGACGGTTATCTCGAAGAGCAGTCGACGAGGAGCATCGGGGACTTCGTCCGTCAGCGGCGGCGCTGGTTCCAGGGCCTGGCCAAGGTCGCGCTCTTCGCTCCGGTGAAGCCGCGCTGGCGCATCTCGCTCGGCATCAACACGGCCCTGTGGGCGCTCGCCCCCTTCGGCCTGCTCTACACCATCGGACACCTGGTGTACGGGTTCCAGGTGGACCCGTGGATCCGGGCGCTCGCCAACGGATCGTTCGCCTCGTTCCTCACGCTGTACATCCTGGGGCTGAGGGCGAATCTCGCCGAGCACGGGATCACCGGCGGGCGGGCGGTCGGCTGGATCGCCGCCCAGGCCGTGCTCCTGCCCGTCTTCTCGGCCATGGAGGCGATCGGGGTGCTGATGGCCATCTTGAAGCCGGCCGCCGGATTCCACGTGGTCAGGAAATGACCTCGGAAATGGCCTCGGGAGACGCCGTCGAGGAGCAGCGTGCGGGAGCGGGGGGCCCGGCACCGCCGCGGATCGGTCCGACCCTCGTCGAGCGCGATCCCCAGGCTTCACCCCACGCCAGGGCCCGCTACGCCCAGTTGGTCGCCCTGGAGAACGCGGCCCGGTCCGGAGAGCCCCACAGGACCGTCATCGGGCAGCACATCGAAGCCCACAACGAGCTCTACAACCCCTTCTACGGTGACACCGGGGGTACCACGTACGTCGGTTACCACTACGACAGGGCCGCCGCGATCACGGGCCGGCACCCCGGCTTCCTGGAGATCGACGTGGGCCCCGGCTACCACGCCACAGGCTGGGACGGCCCCCGGCGGAGGTACGCCGACGACGCCGTGGACCTGGCCCTGCGCGTCGCGAAAGGCGGCCGCGTCACTGTGGGCATGTCGTTCCACCAGCCCTGGCCCACCTCGCGTGTCAAGGACTACACCGCCACGTTGGCCACGAACGCGCCCCGTCAGGCGGACGCCTCCTGGTTCGCGCGCGTGGTCGACCGCCGGAACGGCACCGCCGAGTACCGCGCGTTGCTGCGGGATCTGTCCTATCTCGCCGAGCACTTGAGTCGTTTCGCCGAACAGGACATTCCCGTCCTGCTGCGCCCGTACCACGAGATGAACCAGCGCACCTTCTGGTGGGGCGGCCAGAGCCCCCCCGCGTTCCAGGCCCTCTGGCAGATCACCTACGACCATCTCGTCGGCACGCGCGATCTGCACAACCTGATCTTCGTCTGGGCGCCCCTGTGCTGGACGCCCGACGGGCCCGACGCCCCGTGGGACTACTACCCGTCCGCCACTCCTCCCGACGTCGTCGCCGTCGACTACTACGCCGACCCGGATCACATCTCCGGACTGCGGGAGAGCGACGTCGGAAGGATCCGGGACCACTACACGGCCCTCGCCGGCTACGGCAGGCCCCGGGCGCTCGCCGAGTCGTACTACACGCCCCTCGCCGAAGGCGGCCCCGACGCGCTGAGGCGGAGCCCATGGGTCTGGTGGACCGTCTGGGGCGACGGACTCACCAGCCACAACAGTCCTGGCGACATCAGGGCGACCTACAGGGAGTGCCACCACGGCTGGCCCGTGGAGACGCCCCGCCGGCGATAAGGGACCACACCGGCTCGCGCGGTCCGGTGGTCCAGCATTCAGGACAGCTGCAAAATGGGTTCACACGCCTGACCAAGTCCACTACCCTGGACCTGGCAGTACATCGCGATGAACAAGTCGTGAACCCCCGAGCCGAGCACCAGGACCACCCGTGACCAGCCCCAGCGCCACCACCTCACCCTCAGCGGTGCACACCCCGACGGCCCCGCACCGCCGAGGCTCCCTCGGCCCGGTCGGCCTGGTCCTGGCCGGCGGTGTGTCGGTGCAGTTCGGCGCCGCGCTGGCGGTGAACCTGATGCCGCGGGCGGGCGCGATGGGAGTGGTCACCCTCCGCCTCCTCGCCGCGGCCGTCGTCCTGCTGCTGGTCTGCCGCCCGCGGCTGCGCGGCCACTCGCGGACCGACTGGGGCACGGTGATCGCCTTCGGTATCACCCTGGGCGCGATGAACGGCCTCTTCTACCAGGCGGTCGCCCGCATCCCGCTCGGCCCGGCGGTCACCCTGGAGGTCCTCGGCCCGCTGGCCCTCTCCGTCCTCGCTTCCCGCCGCGCGATCAACGCCGTCTGGGCCGGACTCGCCCTCGCCGGTGTCTTCCTGCTCGGCGGCGGAGGCTTCGACGGCCTCGACCCGGCCGGCGTCGCCTTCGCGCTGGGCGCGGGCGCCATGTGGGCGGCGTACATCGTGTTCAGTGCGCGTACGGGCCGACGGTTCCCGCAGGCGGACGGGCTGGCACTGGCCATGGCGGTGGGGGCGCTGCTGATGCTGCCGCTGGGGATCGCCGAATCGGGCGCCAAGCTCGCCGACCCGGTGACGATCGCGCTGGGTTCGGCGGTGGCCATCATGTCCTCGGTGCTCCCGTACACCTTGGAAATCCTGGCCCTGCGCACCCTCCCCGCCTCCACCTTCGCGATCATGATGAGCCTGGAACCGGCCCTCGCAGCGACGGCGGGCTTCCTCATCCTGGGCCAGTCCCTCAGCCCGCTCCAGGCGGCCGCGATCGCCCTGGTCATCGGGGCCAGCATGGGGGCGGTGCGAACGCAGGTGGGGCGGGGCAAGGCGCCGGCGCCGGAGGCCTGACGGCCTGTCTCCGCCCCCCGTGCAACCCTTCCGTGGCGCCGGGAGTCTCTGATCGCGGCACCCGGCTGAACGCGCGATCGAACGCGTGCCCAGGGCGCCCCGACTTCTGGAGACCCCTTGCGCAAGCGCACCGCACTCCTGGCCGCGGCCCTGCTCGCCGGCGGCCTGACCCCGCTCGCCCTGGCCCCCGCGGCCGGCGCGGCGCCCGCGAAGTACGCCGACGACTTCAACGGCGACGGCTACCGCGACTACGCCACCTTCCGCCGGGAGCACAGCCCCGGCCACCCCAACAAGGGCGGCGGCGTTCTGATCACCTTCGGCACGGCCCACGGCCCGGGCACGAAGACCCAGTTCGTCGATCAGGCGAGCCCGGGCGTCCCCGGCGCCGACGAGACGGACGACGAGTTCGGGTCCGTGCGGGCCGCCGCCGACTTCAACGGGGACGGCTACGGCGACCTCGCGGTGTCCGCGCCGCACGAGGACGTCGGCAGCCACAAGGACCAGGGCGGGGTCACCATCCTGTGGGGCAGCCGCTCCGGCTTGGACGGCGGCACCACCGTCCCCAACAAGGGCCCCGCGGGCTCGTACGACGACATGGGCGTCGACCTCGCCACCGGCGACTTCAACGGTGACGGCAAGCCGGACCTCGCCGTCCTGGACGATGGCAACGCCTATGTCTACCGGGGCCGTATCGACCGCTCCGGCGTCCACGGGAGCGTGTCGACGCTCGAGCGTGAGCAGGGCGGCTTCTACGCCACAGCGCTGATCGCGGGCAAGGTCAACGGGGACGGCAAGACCGACCTGGCGATCATCGGGGACGTCGTCAACGGCACGTACATCTCCTCCGACGCCTGGTTCGTCGCGGGCGGCAAGGCAAGGCTCTACCCCGGCAAGGTGCTCCATCTGGAGCCCACGACCGGACTCCGGGGCGCGACCGGCCGGGGCGGCGACGGCGTGATCGCCGACTTCGACAAGGACGGCTACGGCGACATCGCCGTCGGCACGGGCATGTACGACGGCTACCGCGGCCGGCTGTCCGTGTGGTACGGCTCGGCGTCCGGTCCGGCCAGGAGCGTCCGCATCAACCAGTCCACGGCGGGTGTCGCGGACACCCCCGAACCCGAGGACGCGTTCGCTTCGAGTGTTTCGGCGGGCGACGCCAACGGCGACGGATATCCGGACCTGGCGGTCGGCGTGTACGGCGAGAAGGTGGGCGGTCACCCGTATGCG
Organism: Streptomyces sp. NPDC001157; assembly: GCF_053598255.1. Lineage (NCBI taxonomy): Bacteria > Bacillati > Actinomycetota > Actinomycetes > Kitasatosporales > Streptomycetaceae > Streptomyces > Streptomyces sp. NPDC001157. The sequence goes on along the minus strand of NZ_JBSFJW010000008.1, from coordinate 268,958 downwards.
GGCGGCGTCCATGTGCTCTACGGGCACAAGTCCGGGTTGTCCGGGTCGGGTTCGCAGTGGTTCACCCGCAGCACGGCGGGCGTACCCGGCGATCCGCAGGAGGACGACGCCTTCGGTGACACGGTCCGCCTGCGCGACACCGACCACGACGGCAAGGCCGACCTGTATGTGACGGGCGCCTACGGCTCGCTCCTGCTGAAGGGCTCGTCGGACGGGATCACGACATCGGGAGCGGCGGCCGCCCCGGGCGATCTCATCGTCGGCATGCTCCAGTAGCCGCCGACCGTCGGGCCGGCAGCCGTGTCACTCGGGCTTCTCCCAGACCGACACGTGCTGCCGGCTCTCGCTGGTGAAGGGTTCGCGGGTCCAGCCGTCCCACCGGTCGCGCAGCCGCATCCCGGCCAGCCGGGCCATGAGGTCGAGTTCCGAGGGCCAGACGTAGCGGAAGGGGACGGCGAGATGGGAACCATGGCCCTCGCCGTCGACCCGCACGTGATGCGAGGTCATCGACTGGGTGGCGACGTCGTAGAGGTCGAACCCGAGCCGTCCGTCTTCCACCCGGAACGGCACGGCGTTCTGCCCGGGTGGCAGCCGGCGCAGATCCGGGACGCCCACCTCGACGACGAAGCGGCCGCCGGGTTTCAGATGCTCGGCCACATTGCGGAAGCAGTCGACCTGGGCATCCTGCGAGGTCAGGTTATTGATCGTGTTGAAGACGAGGTACGCCAGCGAGAACCGGCCCTCCGCCCTGGCCGTCGCGAAGTCCCCGATCGTCACGCCGATCGCATCACCCCCGGGCTTGGCCCGCATCCGCTCGACCATCGCCCGGGACATGTCGATGCCGTGCACCTCGACGCCTCTTCGCGCGAGCGGCAGCGCGACTCGTCCCGTCCCGATGCCGAGTTCGAGCGCGCGCCCGTTCCCGCTCCCGGCAAGCTCCGCCAGCAGCTCGACCACCGGATCCAGCCGGTCCGCCGCGAACATCTCCGCCGTCGACTCGTCGTACCCCGCCGCGACGGACTCCCCGAAGTAGCCATCCTCATCGATCACCGGGGGACCGTACTGCGGGGGCGGTGGGCGGCGCGCCTCAATTTCAGCGGTTCGTGTTCAGCAATTCACGTTCAACAGCCCGCGCTGTAGCGGACACAACCGGGCGGCGGGGAATGGTTGTGGTTCCACTCGCGCTGAGCGGCCGTCAGCGCTCCGCCGGCCAGGAGGGCCACCAGCAGGTGCGCGACCACGGTCCAGCGGGCACGGAAAATCGCCGCGACAACTGCCAGGACGAGTACGGCGATCAGCAGTTCCCGCAACCGTTCCATGTGCGCGAGGGCTGCCGCGTCGATCCGCGCCTGGTCGCCCTGCGCCGCCCATACCTCCAGGCCGTAGCCGTATACCCAGTCCAGCACGAGCCACCCGGCCTCCAGCAGGAAGAGGGGGATCGCGAGGGCGAGGTCCACGCCCAGCCGCGTTCTGCGCGACCAGGGCCGTCGGCGGGCCGGGCGTACGAGCGTGTCGGTCATGGGTGCAGCGTGTCGCGCCGGGCAGTGGCGCGCATGAGCACCTGTACTCAGGCGCGGGGGTTCTCGACGGTGCCTCGGACGAAGGCGGAGAAGGCGGCGGGGGTGAGGGTGAGGATCCCTGCCGGGGGGTTCTTGGAGTCGCGGACGGCTATGCATGCGGCCAGGGGTGCTACTTCCACGCACTCGCCACCGCTGCTGCCGCTGTACGACGACTTACGCCACTGCACTCGCGTCACGTCCAGGTTGCTCCCCATAGCGTTCCTCCATCACGCGGGCGATCAGTGCGGCCGAGTCCCTTGGTGAGAGGGCAGCGGCCTGCAAGCGAGCGTAACCGACCGAACGCTCCTTGATCACTGATGGATTGGCGGTCATGTGCCCTTGGTCGTAGCTCTCGCTGTAGTGCACATCAGGGTCGCTGTCGAACCGGAGCAGCGTGAACGAGCCCATCATCCCGGCATGCTGGCCCGCTGAGAACGGCAGCACCTGGATCTCCAGCCATGGGCGGCCGAACAGGCCCAGGAGATGGGCGAGTTGGCCCCGCATGATCTCCCGGCCACCGGTCTCCCGGTGCAGGACGGCCTCGTCCAGCACCACCCACAGAACAGGCGGGTCCTGCCGCTCCAGGATGCGCTGACGGTCGAGCCGCGCCGCCACCAGCTCGTCGAGCCGGTCCGAGTGTTCCACGCCGATCACGGCTCGTGCGTACTCCTCGGTCTGCAGCAGCCCGTAGATCAACTGGCACTGGTACGTCGAGAGATACGAGGCCTTGGATTCCAGCTCAGCAAACGGCTGAAACCAACTCGGCAACTGGTTGCGCAGCACCAGGCCCACCAACCGCGAGAACGTCCCGTCCGTCCCCAGCGCCGCGTCCACCCGCTCGGAGAACTCCCGCGTCGGCACCCTCAGCGTCGTCTCGACCTGGCCGACCAGCGACCCCGTACAGAACACGATCGAACCGAGCGCCTGTTGGGTCAGCCCCGCTGCCTCACGGGCACGCCGTAGTTCGAAGCCGTAGTAGTCCAGCGGCGACGCACTGGGATCAAGTTCGCGGACATGCACGGCGATCACCTCCATTCACTGAGGGTAGCCAGTCGACTGCGAACAGGTTCCAGACCTGTGGAAAACAAATTAATGCAAGCACGCTTGCTTGTTTCTGGTGGCGCTGCCATGCTCGCCCCATGGCTGACCCGACGCCCGTGATCGACGATCTCTGCGCGGAGAGCGAGGAACTCGACCTGCTCGTGGCCGAGTTGAGCCCGGAGCAGTGGGCGCTCGCGACCCCGGCACCCGGCTGGACCGTCGCCCACCAGATCGCCCACCTCGCCTGGACCGACCACTCCTCCGTGCTGGCCGTGACCGATCAGGACGCCTTCTCCCGCGAGGTCGAGAAGGCGCTGGCCCAGCCCGGCGACTTCGTCGACAACGGCGCGGAGGAGGGCGCCCGGAAGCCGCCCGAGCAGTTGCTCGCGGACTGGCGGGCCGGGCGCAAGGCGCTGGCCGACGCACTGCGAGCCGCCCCCGACGGTGCCCGCTTCCCCTGGTACGGCCCGCCCATGTCCACCGCCTCCATGGCCACCGCCCGCCTCATGGAGACCTGGGCGCACGGCGGCGACGTGGCGGACGCGCTGGGCGTGGCGCGCACCCCCACCGACCGGCTCCGGCACATCGTCCGCCTCGGCGTCCGTACCCGCGACTTCGCCTTCGGTGTGCACGGGCTGACTCCGCCGTTCGAGGAGTTCCGTGTCGAACTGACCGCCCCGAGCGGCGAGTTGTGGGTATACGGGCCTGAGGACGCGGACGACCGCGTCACCGGCCCCGCCCTCGACTTCTGCCGTCTGGTCACCCAGCGCGCCCACCGCACCGACCTCGCCCTGCGCACAGAGGGCTCCGAGGCCGACCGATGGCTCGACATCGCCCAGGCCTTCGCGGGCCCGCCGGGTGACGGACGCCCGCCGAAGGGCGGCGGCACCGCATGACGGCGACCCTGCGCATCGGCAACGCCTCCGGCTTCTACGGCGACCGTTTCGACGCCATGCGGGAGATGCTCACCGGCGGTGAGCTGGACGTGCTGACCGGCGACTATCTCGCCGAGCTGACCATGCTGATCCTGGGCCGCGACCGCCTGAAGGACCCCGCCGCCGGATACGCCCGAACCTTCCTGCGCCAGCTGGAGGAGTGTCTCGGCCTCGCCCACGAACGGTCCGTCAAGATCGTCACGAACGCGGGCGGTCTCAACCCCGCCGGACTCGTCGACGCCGTACGGCGGTTGGCCGACCGGCTCGGCCTTCCCGTCCGCGTCGCCCACGTCGAGGGCGACGACGTCAAAGCCCGCTACCCGGACAGCCTCGCCGCCCACGCCTACCTCGGCGGCTTCGGTATCGCGGCCTGTCTCCGGGAGGGCGCGGACGTGGTCGTCACCGGGCGCGTGACGGACGCGGCGCTGGTCACCGGGCCCGCCGCCGCGCACTTCGGGTGGGGGCCCAGGGAGTACGACCGGCTTGCGGGAGCCGTCGTCGCCGGGCATGTGCTGGAGTGCGGGGCGCAGGCCACCGGGGGCAACTACGCCTTCTTCAACGACGGCCCGGGTGACCTGCGGCGGCCAGGCTTCCCGCTCGCCGAGCTGCACGCGGACGGCACCGCCGTCATCACCAAACACCCCGGCACCGGCGGTTTCGTCGACGTCGGCACGGTCACCGCGCAGCTGCTGTACGAGACGGCCGGTGCCCGTTACGCGGGACCGGACGTGACGGCCCGCCTGGACACGGTCCGCCTCACCCAGGACGGCCCCGACCGCGTCCGCATCGAGGGCGTGCGCGGCGAAGCCCCGCCCCCCACCCTCAAGGTCGGCCTCAACCGCCTCGGCGGCTTCCGCAACGAGGTCGCCTTCGTCCTCACCGGCCTCGACATCGAAGCCAAGGCGGCCTTGGTGCGGGAGCAGCTGGCGGATCCCCTCGGCAAGGTCGCCGAGGCCCGCTGGGAGCTGGTCCGCACCGACCGCCCCGACGCCGACACCGAGGAGACGGCGAGCGCCCTGCTCCGCCTCGTCGTACGGGACCCCCGGCAGGAGGCCGTGGGACGGGCGTTGAGCGGTGCGGCGGTCGAACTCGCCCTCGCGAGCTACCCGGGCTTCCACGTCCTCGCCCCGCCCGGCAAGGGGTCCCCGTACGGCGTCTTCGAGGCGTCCTCCGTCCCTCGCGACGAGGTCGAGCATGTCGCGGTACTCCAGGACGGGCGCCGGATTCCCGTGGCGCCGGGCGCCGACACCCTCGTACTCGAAGCGGTTGCGGAACCGGCCCTGCCCGAGCCGTTTCCGCCCGGAGTCGTCCGCCGTGCGCCCCTAGGGTCCGTCGCCGGCGCCCGCAGCGGCGACAAGGGCGGGGACGCCAACGTCGGGGTGTGGGCGCGCACGGACGAGGCATGGCGCTGGCTCGCGCACACGCTGACGGTCGACCGCTTTCACGAACTCCTGCCGGAGACCGGTGACTTGACGGTCACCCGCCACGTCCTCCCGAACCTCCGCGCCCTCAACTTCGTCGTCGAGGGCATCCTCGGCGCGGGTGTCGCCGCCCAGCACCGCTTCGACCCGCAGGCCAAGGCCCTCGGCGAATGGCTGCGCTCCCGCCATCTGGACATCCCGGAGGCCCTGCTGTGACCGTTCTGCCGACCACCCTGGACACCGACGGACCGGACTACCGGGCGGGCCGCGAGGCCATGCTCGCCAAGCTGGCCGACCTCGACGCCGAGCACGCCAAGGCCCTCGCGGGCGGCGGCGAGAAGTACGTCGAACGGCACCGCAGGCGCGGCAAGCTGCTCGCCCGCGAACGCATCGAACTGCTCCTCGACCCGGACACGCCCTTCCTGGAACTGTCGCCGCTCGCCGCCTGGGGCAGCGAGTACGCGGTGGGCGCCTCGCTCGTCACCGGCATCGGTGTGGTGGAGGGCGTGGAGTGCTTGATCACCGCCAATGACCCGACCGTGCGCGGCGGCGCCAGCAACCCCTGGTCGCTGAAGAAGGCCCTGCGGGCGAATGACATCGCGCTCGCCAATCGGCTCCCGTGCATCAGCCTGGTGGAGTCGGGCGGCGCCGATCTGCCCTCCCAGAAGGAGATCTTCATCCCCGGGGGCGCCATCTTCCGGGACCTGACGAGGCTGTCGGCGGCCGGCATCCCCACCGTCGCCGTCGTCTTCGGGAACTCGACCGCCGGAGGCGCGTACATCCCCGGCATGTCCGACCACGTGATCATGGTCAAGGAGCGCGCGAAGGTCTTCCTCGGCGGCCCGCCCCTGGTCAAGATGGCGACCGGCGAGGAGAGCGACGACGAGTCGCTGGGCGGTGCCGAGATGCACGCGCGTGTGTCGGGTCTCGCCGACTACTTCGCCGTCGACGAGCCGGACGCCCTGCGCCAGGCCCGCCGGGTGGTCGCCCGCCTCAACCACCGCAAGGCGTACGGCGATCCAGGCCCGGCCGAGCCCCCCAAGTACCCCGCCGACGAGCTGCTGGGCATCGTCCCGGAGGACCTCAAGACCCCCTTCGACCCGCGCGAGGTCATCGCCCGGATCGTCGACGCCTCCGACTTCGACGAGTTCAAGCCGCTGTACGGGACCAGCCTGACGACGGGCTGGGCCACCCTGCACGGCTACCCCCTCGGCATCCTCGCCAACGCCCAGGGAGTCCTCTTCAGCGAGGAGTCCCAGAAGGCCGCCCAGTTCATCCAGCTGGCCAACCAGCGCGACATCCCGCTCCTCTTCCTGCACAACACCACCGGCTACATGGTCGGCAAGGAGTACGAGCAGGGCGGCATCATCAAACACGGCGCGATGATGATCAACGCCGTCTCCAACTCGAAGGTGCCCCATCTGTCGGTCCTGATGGGCGCCTCCTACGGCGCCGGTCACTACGGCATGTGCGGCCGCGCCTACGACCCCCGCTTCTTGTTCGCCTGGCCGAGCGCCAAGTCGGCAGTCATGGGCCCGCAGCAGCTGGCCGGCGTCCTGTCCATCGTCGCCCGGCAGTCGGCGGCCGCGAAGGGCCGGCCGTACGACGAGGACGGCGACGCCGCCCTGCGCGCCATGGTGGAGCAGCAGATCGAGTCCGAGTCGCTGCCGATGTTCCTGTCCGGGCGGCTCTACGACGACGGCGTCATCGACCCCCGCGACACCCGCACGGTCCTGGGCCTGTGCCTGTCCGCCATCCACACCGCTCTGTACGAGGGTGCGCGCGGCGGCTTCGGCGTCTTCCGGATGTGAGGCTCATGATTACGTCTGTTCTGGTGGCGAACCGCGGCGAGATCGCCTGCCGTATCTTCCGCACCTGCCGTGAGTTGGGAATCCGGACGGTAGCGGTGCACTCCGACGCCGACGAAAACGCCCTCCACGCGCGCGTGGCCGACACGGCGGTACGGCTGCCCGGCGCGGCGCCCGCGGAGACGTATCTGCGCGGTGACCTGATCGTGAAGGCGGCCGTCGCCTCCGGCGCGGACGCCGTACACCCCGGATACGGCTTCCTCTCCGAGAACGCCGACTTCGCACGCGCCGTCATCGACGCCGGTCTGACCTGGATCGGACCGCCCCCCGAGGCGATCGAGGCGATGGCGTCCAAGACACGCGCCAAGGAACTCATGGGCATCGCCTCCCTGGAACGAGGGCGGATCACCGAGGCCGATCTGCCCGTCCTGGTGAAGGCGGCCGCGGGCGGCGGAGGGCGCGGGATGCGCATCGTGCGCCGCCTGGAGGAGCTGGACGCCGCCCTGGAGGGGGCACGGGCCGAGGCCGCGAGCGCCTTCGGCGACGGCGAGGTCTTCGTCGAGCCGTACCTGGAGCGCGGCCGCCACGTAGAGGTCCAGGTCCTCGCGGACACTCACGGCACGATCTGGACCCTGGGCACCCGCGACTGCTCCCTCCAGCGCCGCCACCAGAAGGTCATCGAGGAGGCCCCGGCACCCGGCCTCCCGGAGAGCCTCGTCGAGGACCTGTACGCGCTGTCGACACAGGCCGCGTGCGCCGTCGCCTACGAGGGCGCGGGCACCGTCGAGTTCCTGGTCGCCGACGGCCGCGCGCACTTCCTGGAGATGAACACCCGCCTCCAGGTCGAACACCCCGTCACGGAGGCGGTCTTCGGCATCGACCTCGTGGCCCTGCAGATCCGGGTCGCCGAAGGCCACCGCCTGGACGACGACCCCCCATGCGCGCGTGGCCACGCGATCGAGGCCCGCCTCTACGCCGAGGACCCGTCGAACGACTGGACCCCACAGACCGGCACCCTGCACCGCCTGACGGCCCCCGAAGGCATCCGACTGGACACGGGCTACGGCGACGGAGACGACATCGGCGTCCACTACGACCCCATGCTCGCCAAGGCCGTCGCCCACGCCCCCACGCGCGCGGAAGCCGTCCGAGGACTGGCCGGAGCCCTGGAGCGCACCACGATCCACGGCCCGACCACCAACCGCGACCTCCTCGTCCGCTCCCTGCGCCACCAGCAGTTCACCTCGGCCGCCATGGACACGGCCTTCTACGACCACCACCTTCCCGAACTGACCACCCCGGCCCCGGACCCCTACGCCCCCCTGGCCGCCGCCCTCGCCGACGCCCGCTCCCACCCCTCCCGCTTCGGCGGCTTCCGCAACCTCCGCCCCCAGCCGCAGACCAAGCGGTACGCCATGGCGGGCGAGGAACACGAGGTCCGCTACCGCCACATGCGGGCGGGCCTGGAGGCGGACGGGGTACGGGTCGTCCACGCGGACGCGCGTCTCGTCGTACTCGAAGTGGACGGCGTACAGCGGAAGTTCGAGGTGGCACGGTACGGCGACGAGGTGTACGTGAACACCACCCGCCTGACCGCCCTGCCCCGCTTCCCCGACCCGACGACCCAGCACGCCCCGGGCTCCCTGCTGGCCCCCATGCCGGGAACGGTCGTCAAGGTCACCGAGGGCCTGACGGCAGGAGCCGCCGTGAAGGCCGGAGAGCCCCTGCTCTGGCTGGAGGCGATGAAGATGCAACACAAGATCACAGCCCCGGTCACAGGCACGCTGAGCGCTTTGCACGTGGTACCTGGCCAGCAGGTGACGGTCGGCGATTTGCTGGCGGTTGTGGAACCGCCCTAAAGGGGCGCGGGGAACTGCGCGACCAGCCACAACCAACCCGCACCCCGAAGGAAAACCAGATGCCCCTCATCGAATCCGAAGAACAAAAAACCCTCCGCTCAGCGGTCGCCGCCCTAGGCAAACGCCACGGCCGCGAATTCGACCGCGAGGCACTCTGGTCAGAGGCAGCCAAGCTGGGCTACCTGGGCGTCAACCTGCCGGAGGCACACGGCGGCGGAGGCGGCGGCATAGCCGAACTCTCCATCGTCCTGGAAGAACTCGGTGCCGCAGGCTGCCCCCTGCTCATGATGGTCGTTTCCCCGGCCATCTGCGGCACAGTGATCGCCCGCTTCGGCACCGAGGACCAGAAACGCACCTGGCTCCCGGGCCTCGCTGACGGCACCCGAACCATGGCTTTCGGCATCACGGAACCCGACGCCGGCTCCAACAGCCACCGCATCACCACCACGGCCCGCCGCGACCCGGACAGCGGCGACTGGCTCCTCACGGGCCGCAAGGTCTTCATCTCCGGCGTGGACATCGCGGACGCCACCCTGATTGTCGGCCGCACAGAAGACGCCCGAACCGGCAACCTGAAACCCTGCCTGTTCATCGTCCCCCGCGACGCGGAAGGCTTCACCCGCCGCCAGATCGACATGGAACTCCATGCCGCGGAGAAGCAGTTCGAGCTGACCCTGGACGACGTACGCCTCCCGGCCGACGCCCTCGTGGGCGACGAGGACGCAGGCCTCCTCCAGCTCTTCGCCGGCCTCAACCCCGAACGCATCATGACCGCCGCCTTCGCCATCGGCATGGGTCGCTACGCGCTCGCGCAGGCGATCACCTACGCCCGCGACCGCACCGTCTGGAAAGCCCCCATCGGCGCCCACCAGGCCATCGCGCACCCCCTCGCCCAGGCACACATCGACCTCGAACTCGCCCGCCTGATGATGCAGAAAGCGGCCTACCTGTACGACGCCGGAGACGACGTCGGCGCAGGTGAGGCCGCCAACATGGCCAAGTACGCGGCCGGTGAGGCCTGCGTCAGGGCCGTCGACCAGGCCGTGCACACCCTCGGCGGGAACGGCCTCACCCGCGAATTCGGACTCGCCTCGTTGATAACAGCCGCACGCGTGGCTCGTATTGCTCCGGTGAGCCGGGAGATGATTCTCAACTACGTCTCCCACCAGACTCTGGGCCTTCCCAAGTCGTACTAGACCGTCGTGGCCGCCTTGGAGGAACCGTGTTCCGCAGCGAGTACGCAGACGTCCCGCCCGTAGAACTCCCCATCCACGAAGCGGTGCTGGGCCGGGCCGCCGAGTACGGTGGCGCGCCCGCCCTCATCGACGGAACCGACGGCACCACCCTCACGTACGAACAACTGGACCGCTTCCACCGGCGCATCGCGGCCGCGCTCGCCGAGGCCGGGGTACGCAAGGGCGACGTACTCGCCCTGCACAGCCCCAACACCGTCGCCTTCCCGACCGCCTTCTACGCGGCCACGCGCGCGGGCGCCTCCGTCACCACCGTGCACCCACTGGCCACCGCTGAGGAGTTCGCCAAGCAGCTGAAGGACTCGGCGGCCCGCTGGATCGTCACCGTGTCACCCCTGCTGGAAACGGCACGCAGGGCCGCCGAACTCGCCGGCGGCGTCGAGGAGATCTTCGTCTGCGACAGCGCGCCCGGCCACCGGTCACTGATCGACATGCTGGCCTCCGCCGCCCCCGAGCCGGAGGTCGACATCGACCCGGCAGCGGACGTCGCCGCACTGCCGTACTCCTCCGGCACCACCGGCATCCCCAAGGGCGTCATGCTCACGCACCGCCAGATCGCCACCAACCTCGCCCAGCTCGAACCCGTCATGCCGTCGGGCCCCGGCGAACGCATCCTCGCCGTCCTGCCCTTCTTCCACATCTACGGCCTGACGGCCCTCATGAACGCCCCCCTCAGGCAGGGCGCCACGGTCGTCGTCCTGCCCCGCTTCGAACTGGAAACCTTCCTCGCAGCCATCCAGAACCACCGCATCACCAGCCTGTTCGTGGCCCCGCCCATCGTCCTGGCCCTCGCCAAACACCCCCTGGTCGCCCAGTACGACCTCTCGTCCCTGAAGCACGTCATCAGCGCCGCCGCCCCCCTGGACGCCGGGCTCGCCGCCGCCTGCTCCCAGCGGCTCGGCCTGCCACCCGTCGGCCAGGCCTACGGCATGACGGAACTGTCACCCGGCACCCACGTCGTCCCCCTCGACGCCATGGACGAGGCGCCCCCCGGAACCGTCGGCAAACTCATCGCAGGCACCGAGATGCGCATCGTCTCCCTCGACGACCCCGACAAGGACCTCGGCATCGGAGAGTCCGGCGAGATCCTCATCCGCGGCCCCCAGATCATGAAGGGCTACCTCGGCCGCCCCGACGACACCGCCGCGATGATCGACACGGACGGCTGGCTGCACACCGGAGACGTCGGCCATGTCGACGCCGACGGCTGGCTGTTCGTCGTCGACCGCGTCAAGGAACTCATCAAGTACAAGGGCTTCCAGGTGGCCCCCGCCGAACTCGAAGCCCTCCTCCTCACCCACCCGGGCATCACCGACGCGGCCGTCATCGGCGTCTACGACGACGACAACAACGAAGTCCCGCACGCCTACGTCGTCCGCCGGCCCACCGCCACCGACCTCTCCGAAGGAGAGGTCATGATGTACGTCGCCGAACGCGTCGCCCCCTACAAGCGCGTCCGCCAGGTCACCTTCATCGACGGCATCCCGAGGGCCGCCTCCGGCAAGATCCTCCGCCGTGAACTGAGGGCACTGCAGGAGCGCACATGACACTGATCGGACGTACCCGCGCGCGTGGCATCGAGACCCTCAGCCTCGACTCTCCGGCCAACCGCAACGCACTCTCCGCGGCACTCGTCGGGGAACTGGCCGACGCACTGGCGGACTGCGCCAAGGACACCGACGTACGCGCGATCGTCCTCACCCACACCGGCAACACGTTCTGCGCGGGCGCCGACCTCCGCGACCCTCCGGCCCCCGACGCCCTCGTGACCCTGCTCCGCCAGATCGTCGAACTTCGCAAACCGGTCGTCGCCCGGATCACCGGCCACGTACGGGCAGGCGGCCTCGGCCTGCTGGCCGCCTGCGACATCGCGGCGGGGTCGACGGCGTCCACCTTCGCGTTCACCGAGGTACGGATCGGAGTGGCCCCCGCGGTCATCTCCCTGCCCTTGCTGCCCCGCACGGACCCCCGGGCCCTCGCCCGCTACTACCTCACCGGCGAACGCTTCGACGCCACCGAAGCGGCCCGCATCGGCCTGCTCACAGCGACCGGCGAGGACGTGGACACGACCCTGGCCCCCATCCTGGACGGACTGCGCCGAGCCGCCCCGCAGGGCCTGGCCGAGACGAAAGCGCTGCTCACAGCTAAGGTGCTCGAAACATTCGACCGGGACGCGGCCGATCTCACCGCACTCTCGGCCCGGCTGTTCGCCTCCCCGCAGGCCCGCGAGGGGATGACGGCCTTCCTGGAACGACGGGATCCCACATGGGTGCTGTGACCACGGACAACAGCGTCGACCGCGCCGACCGCGTACCCAAACAGGACCGCAGCCGAGCCACCCGGCAGCGCCTCCTGGAAGCCGCCGTGGCCTGCCTCGCCGAACACGGCTGGGCAGGCTCCACGGTCTCCGTCGTCGCCGAACGCGCCGGCGTCTCCCGCGGCGCCGCCCAACACCACTTCCGGACCCGCGAGGACCTCTTCACGGCAGCAGTCGAATACGTCGCCGAAGAACGCTCCACAGCGCTCCGCGCCCTCTTCCCCCAGGGCGCGGCCGGAGACCGCCGAGCGGTGGTCTCCGCCCTCGTCGACCTCTACACCGGCCCCCTCTTCCGCGCCGCCCTCCACCTCTGGGTCGCCGCCTCGAACGAGGAGCAGCTGCGCCCACGCGTGACGGAACTCGAGGCGCACGTCGGCCGTGAGACCCACCGCATCGCCGTGGACCTGCTCGCCGCCGACGAGTCCCGCCCCGGCGTACGCGAGACGGTCCAGGGCCTGCTGGACATGGCCCGCGGCCTCGGCCTGGCCAACCTGCTCACGGACGACGCGGGGCGGCGGGAGCGCGTCGTACAGCAGTGGGCGGAGATCCTCGACCGGGAACTCAAGGACTGAGCCGCTCCACCCGCCACCCCCCGTCCGCCTCCGCCACATACCGCAACCGGTCGTGCAGCCGGTTCTCGCGGCCCTGCCAGAACTCCACCGCCCGCGGGGCGACCCGGAAACCACCCCAGTTCGGAGGCACCGGCACCTGCTCGCCCTCCGGGTAGCGGGCGGCCAGTTCGGCGTACGAGGCGTCGAGGTCGGCGCGGGTGGAAATCACGCTCGACTGGGCGCTGGCCCAGGCACCGAGCTGAGAGCCGTGCGGCCGGGTGCGGAAGTACGCGGCGGTCTCGTCGCGGCCGGTGCGGCGGGCGATGCCCGTGACGATGACCTGCCGAGCCATCGGATGCCAGGGGAAGAGAAGCGAGACGTACGGGTTCTCGGCGAGATCGCGGGCCTTGCGGGAGTCGTAGTTCGTGTAGAAGACGAAGCCCTGCTCGTCGAAGTGCTTGAGCAGAACGGTGCGGGAGGTGGGGTGGCCTTCGGCGTTCGCCGTGGACACGACCATGGCGTTCGGCTCGAAGAGATGGGCCTCCATCGCGGCCTGCTGGAACCAGCGCGCGAACTGCGCCACCGGAGTGGCGGCCAGATCGGACTCGGCGAGGCCCTCGGCCCGGTACTGCTTGCGCATCGCGGCGGGATCGAGGGGAACGGCGTCTCGGTCGGTCACCCGGTCATCCTGCCGTATGCGCAGGTGCCGTTCGGCATGGTGTCCGTCATGATTTCGGCAGGACGCTCGCCGCGGACCATGAGCACCGGCGGCACTGAGTGCCACAAAGCCTCCCCAAAAGTGGCACTCGGGGATATCGTGCTGGTGCGTTCTGGTTGAGCGACCAGCCGCACGGGGCATCACCAGGGTGGCCCCCAGGACCACGAGTCGCACGATACGACCGGGGATCCAGCGGCCGAGCCGCCGTTTTTCTGCCGTACACATCTGTCGTACACATCACGAGGAGCCGCCTGATGTCCGACTTCGTACCCGGACTCGAGGGAGTCGTCGCGTTCGAGACGGAGATCGCCGAACCGGACAAGGAGGGCGGCGCCCTCCGCTACCGGGGCGTCGACATCGAGGACCTGGTCGGTCACGTCTCCTTCGGGAACGTCTGGGGGCTGCTCGTCGACGGCGCCTTCAACCCCGGCCTGCCGCCCGCCGAGCCCTTCCCGATCCCCGTGCACTCCGGCGACATCCGCGTGGACGTCCAGTCGGCCCTGGCCATGCTGGCACCCGTCTGGGGCCTCAAACCCCTCCTCGACATCGACGCCGAGCAGGCCCGCGCGGACCTGGCCCGAGCCGCCGTCATGGCCCTCTCCTACGTCGCCCAGTCGGCCCGCGGCCAGGGCCGCCCCATGGTTCCGCAACGTGAGATCGACAAGGCCCACTCGATCACCGAACGCTTCATGATCCGCTGGCGCGGCGAGCCCGACCCCAAGCACGTCGCCGCCGTCGACGCCTACTGGACCTCCGCCGCCGAGCACGGCATGAACGCGTCCACCTTCACGGCCCGCGTCATCGCCTCCACCGGAGCCGATGTCGCCGCGGCGCTCTCCGGCGCCGTAGGAGCGATGTCCGGCCCGCTGCACGGCGGCGCGCCCTCCCGGGTCCTCGGCATGATCGAGGAGATCGAACGGACCGGGGACGCTGAGGCATACGTCAAGCAGGCCCTCGACAAGGGCGAGCGGCTGATGGGCTTCGGACACCGCGTCTACCGCGCCGAGGACCCACGCGCGCGCGTGCTGCGGCGCACGGCCCGCGAGCTGGGCGCCCCGCGGTTCGAGGTGGCCGAGGCACTGGAGAAGGCGGCACTGGCGGAGCTGCACGCGCGGCGCCCGGATCGCGTCCTCGCCACGAACGTCGAGTTCTGGGCGGCGATCGTCCTCGACTTCGCCGAGGTGCCGGCCCACATGTTCACGTCCATGTTCACCTGCGCCCGTACGGCGGGCTGGTCGGCGCACATCCTGGAGCAGAAGCGGACGGGGCGGCTGGTGCGACCGTCTGCGCGGTACGTGGGGCCGGGGTCGCGTAGTCCGCGGGAGATCGAGGGGTACGACGGTATCGTCCACTGACCGGGTGTCTTGAGGAGCGCGGGCGACTGCGGATGCTTTGTGGCTGGTCGCTCCCCCACTCTCGACTTCGCTCGAGCGGGGGGGGACACCCATCGCGGCGGAGCCGCACATTGATGCAGCCCCGCGCCCCCACCAGCGCTTGTCACGCCGGCGTCAGCAGGTTCCCGTGGTGCCGTTCCGCCACCAGGGGGTGGGCTCGCAGCTTGCCCTTGAGTTCGTTGTAGCCGTATTCGGCGAAGAGGGGGTTCGCCGGGTCGTCGGTCACGCCGGGCGCGGTGGAGGCGTGCGGGAAGGGCAGGGGCTTGATGCGGGCGTCCAGGCGCGGGTTGTAGAAGAAGGGCACGGAGAAGCGCTCCGTGGCCCCCGCCGGGCTCACCACCCGGTGGTTGGTGGCGACGAGGTATCCGTTGGTCGCCACCTCCAGCAGTTCGCCGAGGTTGACGACGAAGGCGCCCTCCAGGGGCGGCACGTCATGGAACACGCCGTCCTCCCGTTGCACCTGAAGGCCGCCGACCTGGTCCTGCAGCAGCAGGGTCAGGAAACCGTAGTCCTTGTGGGCGCCGACGCCCTGGTCGGCGCCGTCACCAGCGGTTCCCGGGTACCGGACCAGCTTGAGGTGCGGGTGGGCGTGGGCGCCGAAGACCGGGTCGTAGAAGTCGGCCGGGGCGCCGATCGCGGTGAGCAGTTCGTGCAGCAGCCGCTGGGCGACCGCGCTCAGCCGGTCGATCCAGGCGAGCGCGGCGGTGCGCAGTTCGGGCAGGGCGGCGGGCCACTGGTTGGGGCCCTGCAGCCACCAGTAGGCGGGCTCGTCGGGGCCGGGCGCGTGGACGGGGCGTTCGGCGCCTATGTCGAGCTGGTCGCGCCAGTCGCGGGCGCCGGCGGTGCGTTCGTCGCCGGTGCGGGTGTAGCCGCGGAAGTGCGGCGAGTTGATGTTGTCGAGGGCGAGCCGGTCGGCTTCGGGGAGCCGGAAGAAGGCGTGCATGGCCCGCACGAGCTCACCGGTCTCGGCAGGGCCGACTCCGTGTCCGACGAGTTGGAAGAAGCCCACGTCGTGGGCGGCGCTGTGCAGCTGGGCGTGGAGCAGAGTACGGGCCTGGGGGCCGCGGTCGGCGGCCGAGAGGTCGATGATCGGGAGCTGCTGGTACGACGGGATCGTCGCGCTGTGCGTCATGAGGTGCGTCCGCAGGATGTACGGGGCAGGGGGCGGCCGCCGAGGGTGGGGCAGGGCCCGGTGCCGAAAAGGGTGAAGAGGAAGGGGGCTGGGTCAGGCGGAGCGCCGACAGCCCGTGCTCGTGACGCGGACGTAGTCCACATGGCGGCGTCGAACGAGCAGAAGCATGTGCTCAGGGTACTGCTCGCCGAAGAATCTGTACGTGGTGCTGCTCACTGCCGCAGATCTTCCCGCACCCCGAGAACGCAGACGACCCGCGAGCTCGGGTCCCCCTGCCTTGCGGCGGGGGAGCCGGCCGGACGTACCGGCGAGCTCGCGGGTCGGGTGACTGCTTGGGATTGGGCCGGCTGCACGGTTCTCTCCCGCGCTGGTCCGGCACCGCACTCGGTGTGGTGGCGAGCCGCTAGCCCGCAGTCACCTCACGCGTCCGGTATTCATACATCTGCCGAACCACCTCCCTTCTCGTGTAACCCACACCCTAAGAACGGGTCGGCGCACGATCAACCACTTTTTTGGCGGTGGCCGGTGATCTAGCTTTTCGACCATGACGGAGCGACGCGCGATCCTCAGCGGATCGACCTTCGAGGAGCAGATCGGTTACGCACGGGCCGTGGTCGACGGGGACTGGGTGCATGTGTCCGGGACCACGGGGTTCGACTACGCGACCATGACGATCTCGAACGACGTCGTCGAGCAGGCCGAGCAGTGCATACGGAACATCGAGGCGGCGCTCGCGGAGGCGGGGTGCGGGCTGGGCGATGTCGTGCGGGTGCGGTATCTGCTGCCCGAGCGGGAGGACTTCGAGCCGTGCTGGCCCGTGCTGCGGCGCGCGTTCGGGGAGGTGAGGCCCGCGGCGACCATGATGGTGGTCGGGCTGGCGGATCCTCGGATGCGGATCGAGATCGAGGTGTACGCGCGGCGCCCGGCGCTGCGGATCGAGGCAGTGCACTCCGAGGCCATGCTGGAGGAGTGGCGGTTCGTCCACAACGTGATCGTGCCGCCTGCCGCGATGTCCCTGGAGGAGGCGCGGGAGCGGCTCGGACGTTATCGGCTGGAGAACGCGTATCTGGGGGATGTTCTCGTCGGGTGTTCGACCGTGCGGCCGCCGGAGGGTGATGAGGGTGTGACCACGGTGATCGCGCGGGTGCTGCCCGAGTTCCGGGGGCGGGGGTTCGGGCGGGCGCTGTACGAGAGGGGGTTGGCGCACGCACGCGTGCTGGGTGCCGGGGTCGTCGAGACCTGTGTGCTGGCGGCCAACGAGGGCGGGCTGCGGTTTGCCGAGAAGTGCGGGTTTGTGGAGACCGAGCGGTATGTGTTGGACGGTGAGAGCGATCTGTGGATTGATCTTCGGCTGGTGATGGCCGGATCATAGGGATCGGCGGGTGTTACAACGATTCCTTCAATCTTGGGGGAACACGGTGTGTGCTGCGTCACGTTCCAGTTAGATGATTGCGAGTGAGCGAACCGACGCGCCGTACGTGCGGACGCAGCTTGGCAGGGGGTCCAGGTGAGTGCTTCCCGGCGTAGTGGGACCACCGACGAGCTGGGGCCGGATGAGCCGGAGCGGCCCGGCCCGGTGGGCCCTGACGGCTCCGATCTGCTGGCCGCGCTGCTCGACGGGATGGATGCGGCGCTGTGTGCCTTCGACGCGGGCGGGGTCGTCACCCATTGGAATCGTGAGGCCGAGCGGATTCTGGGGTGGACCGCGGCCGAGGCGGTGGGCCGGCACGGCTTCGCGGGGTGGGCCGTGCGGCCTGCGGATGCCGAGGAGGTCGAGGGGCGGCTGATGTCCGCCATGGAGGCCCCGGGGCGGCAGGTGCACGAGTTCGCGCTGCTGACGAAGGACGGCGGGCGGGTGCTGGTGCGGACGCAGTCCGCGGCGGTGCGCGGGCCCGACGGTAAGCCCGCGGGCGTGTACTGCGCCTTCAGTGAGGTGCATGCGCAGATCGATCTGGAGCGGTCGATCGCGCTGAGCGAGGCGTTGTTCGAGGACGCGAGCTGGGGTGTCGTGCTGGTCGATGCCGATCTGCGGCCGGCGGTGGTGAACGCCCATGCGGCGCGGGCGCTCGGCATCGGGCGTACGTCGGCGCTCGGGCGGCCGCTGGGGGAGTTGCTCGCCCAGGGGGTGGAGGAGCTGGAGAGCGCGCTGACGCATGTGCTGGCGGAGGGTGCGCCGCCGGCGCCGGCCGAGATCTGGGTGAGTGTGCGGACCCCGGAGGGCGATCAGCGGCGGTGCTGGCGCTGCGGCTTCGTACGGCTGGCTTCGCCGCTTGCGGAGGAGCCGGTGCCGTTGGGTGTCGCGTGGCTCTTCCAGGATGTGACCGAGGGCAAGCAGGGCGAACAGGAGGCGGCGCTGCTGCGGTTCAGGACCAATCAGCTGCACCGGGCGGCTCGGGCTGCCGCGGAGTGCGAGGACGCGGGTGAGGCGGCGACCGTCCATCTGGACTTCGCGCTCGCCGGGTTCGCCGACCATGCGCTGATCGACCGGGTGGCGGGCGGTGCGGTGGCCGACGGGGCGGCGGAGGGTCCCGTACGGCTGGTGCGGGTTGCCGCGACGCCGTCCGGGGCGCCGGGGCCGAGTCTGCTGACGGGGCAGGCGGGGTTGCCGGTGCGGTACGGGCCGGGCCATCCGGCGTTGCAGTGCGTGGAGCGGGCGGGGTCCGTGCGGGCGAGTGTGGGTGCGGTGCCGGCGGAGCAGGCGCGGGAGTGGGCGTCGGCTCGGCAGTGGCCGGAGGATGCGGTGCACGCTTTGTGTGCGGTGTTGCGGAGTCGGGGGCGGACGTTGGGGGTCGTGACGTTTCTGCGGGGGAGCGGGCGGAGCCAGTTCGAGCGGGTGGATGCGGTGTACGCGGAGGATGTCGCCGTGCGGATTGCTGCGGCGTTGGATCTCGCGGGGGTTGTGGGGCGGTAGCGCGGCCCGGCGGTGCGGGGTGCCGCCTCGGTTCCTACTGCTGGTAGAAGATCCGGTCCCCGTACTTCTGCATCACGCGGTTGTTCCATTCGTGGCCGCCGTCCACGTTCCCGGACCGCAGCAGGGGTGGCTCGATGCCGCGTTCGGCCAGGGCGCCCGCTGCCGTGGCCATGACGGCTTGGAGGATCGCGCTGGTGACGACGGTCGAGGCCGGGGCGAAGGGGGCCGGGACGGTGTCGAGGGTGAGGGTGGCGTCGCCGATGGGGATCTTGGAGTCGAGGACGATGTCGCAGTGGTCGCGCAGATAGGTGCCGGAGCTGTGGCGGGACCGGGTCTCGGTCGCGTACGCCGCTGAGGTCACGCCGATGACCTTCACGCCGAGCGCGCGGGCGTGCAGGGCCATCTCGACGGGGAGGGCGTTGCGGCCGGAGAGCGAGATGATCACCAGGGCGTCCCCGGAGCGGAGCGGCGAGGAGTCGAGGACGGCGGTCGCGAGGCCGTCGACGCGTTCCAGGGCGGAGCCCAGCGTGGCCGGCATCACGTCCACGCCGACGACGCCCGGTACGGCGAGCAGGTTCATCAGCGCGAGGCCCCCCGCGCGGTAGACGACGTCCTGGGCGGCGAGGGAGGAGTGGCCGGCGCCGAAGGCGAAGAGGCGTCCGCCGTCCGTGACGGTGTCGGCGAGCAGGGTGCCGGCCGCCGCGATGGGCTGTGCCTCCTCGTCCCGGACCCGTTGCAGCAGGTCGATCGCGGCGTCGAAGAACTGGTCGGCCAGTTTGCCGTCGCTCATGCGGGTCCTTCCGGGGCGGTGTGGGGTCCGGGCGCGGATGTGCCGCGGATCACCGTGCGGTCTGGACCAGTGCCGTGTCAATACGGTGGTGAGTGCCCGGTCGTAACGCCGTGGTTTCAGCGGCGAGGCACGGTTGTCAGTGGTATGCGTCAGAATTGAATCCAGGGCCAGCGCACGCGCCGGGAAGCTGTCGTGCTTCCGGCAGATCTCATCGAGGGGCACGTATGTCCGGACTGATCGACACCACGGAGATGTATCTCCGCACCATCCTCGAGCTGGAGGAGGAAGGTGTGGTCCCCATGCGCGCCCGGATCGCCGAGCGGCTGGACCAGAGCGGGCCGACCGTCAGCCAGACGGTGGCGAGGATGGAGCGGGACGGTCTCGTGTCCGTCGCGACGGACCGCCATCTGGAGCTCACGGACGAGGGCCGTCGGCTTGCCACGCGCGTGATGCGCAAGCACCGGCTCGCCGAGTGTCTGCTGGTCGATGTGATCGGCCTGGAGTGGGAGCAGGTGCACGCGGAGGCGTGTCGCTGGGAGCACGTGATGAGCGAGGCCGTGGAGCGGCGCGTGCTGGAGCTGCTGCGGCACCCGACGGAGTCGCCGTACGGCAACCCGATCCCGGGTCTGGAGGAGCTGGGCGAGAAGGACGGCGCGGACCCGTTCCTGGACGAGGGCATGGTGTCGCTGGCGGATCTCGACCCGGGTGCCGACGGCAAGACGGTCGTGGTGCGCCGTATCGGTGAGCCGATCCAGACGGATGCGCAGCTGATGTACACGCTGCGGCGGGCGGGTGTGCAGCCCGGTTCGGTGGTGAGTGTGACGGAGTCGGCGGGCGGTGTACTGGTGGGCAGCGGTGGTGAGGCGGCCGAGCTGCAGTCGGATGTCGCCTCCCATGTGTTCGTCGCCAAGCGCTGACCCTGCCCCGTCCCTGGCCTCGTAAGGGCCGCCAACTTCCCTTGTTTCAGGGGGATTTGATGAGCCCTGCGGGCTTGTCGTCGATCTCTTCGGCGCCGGATTCGGTGCGTCGAAATCGCAGCGCTCGGACGTTTCGCGTGCGAGGCTGTCGCGTGAGGCATATGACCTGAGGGGGGTCGGGAGGATGTGCCGCAGACGTGTGGAGGGCCCCGGCGCCGTGTGGCGCCGGGGCCTGTCCTCCCCTGTGCTGACCCGGAGCCCCGAGCTCTCAGGGTCATCCCCTTCGGACCGTTTTCCCCGAGCGGTCCGCCTCCCGCTGAAGATCTCCCCTCGGCGGCGGCGATCATTCCTCGGGCGAGGTCACTCGTACGAGGGGTGTTGCCCGCAGACACAGCATTTTCGAATACCTATTCGATAGTCTTCGGTGACAGGTCACGCGGAATGTGCGCTTCAGGAGTGAGCGCACCAGCACTGAGCGCATCAGCACACTGAGCGCACAAGCACTGAGCTCACACGAACAGGCAGCTGCACGGCACGGCAGGACACGGTTCACAGGACCGGCCGGCTCGAGCGGGAGCGAGCGGTCCGAGCGGAGCTAGGGGGGTGCCAGGACCATGGCGCAACGCATCGACGTGACCGGGGCGGGTGGCGTACGCCTCGCGGCCTGGGAGTTCGGCGACCCTCCCAAGACCGACCCGGCGCAGCCCGCGCCCGAGAGCACCCCCGGAGTGCTGTTACTGCACGGCCTGATGGGCCGCGCCTCGCACTGGGCGTCCACCGCCCGCTGGCTCTCCGGGCGACACCGCGCCGTAGCGCTCGACCAGCGCGGTCACGGCCAGAGCGACAAGCCGTCGCAGGCCGCCTTCACCCGTGAGGCGTACGTCGAGGACGCCGAGGCGGCGCTCGAGCAGCTCGGCCTCGCGCCGGCCGTCCTCATCGGCCACGCCATGGGCGCCCTGACGGCCTGGCAGCTCGCCGCGAAGCGCCCCGAACTCGTCCGGGGCGTGATCATCTGCGATATGCGGGCCTCCGCGCTCGGGGCCGCCTCCCAGCGCGAGTGGGCCGACTGGTTCAAGGCCTGGCCCGTTCCCTTCGCCACGCTGGCCGACGTACGCAAGTGGTTCGGCGAGGACGATCCCTGGGTGGAGCGGCCGAATCCGGCGCGGGGGGCGTTCTACGCCGAGGTGATGCATGAGTCACCCGACGGCTGGCGTCCCGTCTTCGACTACGAGCAGATGCTCCGCTCCCGGGAGACCTGGGTGTACGACGCACATTGGGAGGAGCTTGCGCAGGTGCAGTGTCCCGCGCTGGTTGTGCGTGGCCTCGATGGGGAGTTGGGGCGGGCCGAGGCGCAGGAGATGGTGCGGGTGTTGCCTCTCGGCGAGTATGCGGAGGTGGCTGATGCGGGGCATCTTGTCCATTACGACCAGCCGGAGGCTTGGCGGGCGGCGATCGAACCGTTCCTGGATGCGGTGCTCACTGCGTGAGGCCGGGCAGGGCGCCTAGTGGCTCGGGGGTTCTGGTTGTTCGGCGGGTGCGGGCCGGATGTGGCTTGTCGCGCAGTTCCCCGCGCCCCTTGAAAGGTGCAGGCGCCCGACGTCAGACAGATACCGTCAGCCTTTGCTCACCGCCGACAGGATCTCCGGCAGGCGGGCCGCTGTTCGTGGGGCCGCCAGGCGTAGGCCTGCCCAGGTGATCGTGGCGCCGTATGCCGCGCCCGCCGGCAGCAGTAGCCAGCCCCACTGGTCGCCGTCCTTGGCCACGTTGGCCCAGATCGTGGCCGCGATGACGGGGGCGGAGAGCAGGGCCGCCGACACCATGCCGCCGAAGATGGAGATCCAGGCGAGGCCTGCCTGCCCGGGGGCCACGTTCTTGTAGCCCTCCTGGGGGATGGAGTACGGGAAACGGGCGGACGTCCAGGCGCCGGTCGCCAGCATCGCGCCGAGCAGTGCGAAGGACAGGCCGAGGACCTCGGGGAGGCTGGGCCAGTCGCCGAGCATCGCGGTGGTCAGGACGGTCACGAGGGTGGCGTACGGCAGGGTGATCACCAGCAGGGCGAGGGCCCGGCCGCGCAGTTCGACGTAGGCGTCGTGCGCGGAGGAGATGGTGGTGGCGACCATCCAGAACGCGGAGGTGTCCTGCCCGAACTGGTTGTACATCTGGATGCCGAGCATCCCCGCGGCGAAGCATGCGAAGTAGATCGAGCCGGTGCCCTGAAGGGCGTTGAACACGGGCACGATCAGGCCGATGGCGAGCGAGGTCACCCAGGCCGCCTTGGTCTTGGGGTCGCGCCAGATGTAACGCAGGCTGCGTTCCATGACCGTGCCGGTGCGGCCGGAGGGCAGCAGGCGGGCGAGACCGCCGGCGGTCCGTTCGCGGGCGGCGGGTTCGGCGGCCTGGAGGGTGGAACCGTCGGGCGAGGTCATCAGCCGGGTCAGATGGCGTGACCACACCGCGAGCAGCAGCATCAACGCGCCCACCGTCAGGGCCAGTTGCAGGGCGGCGACTCCGTACGAGCCGTCGCTCACCGACTCCACGGCGCCGATGGCCGACGCGGGCGGCACCCACTTCAGGACGTCCGCCACCGGGTCGAGCTGCGAGAGCCCCGAGGAACCCAGGTGTTGCGCCCCGAAGTTGACCAGCTGTGCCCCGATCGCGATCACCAGCCCGCTCAGCACCGCCAGATCGCGGCCCTTGCGGCTGGTCAGCAGGCGGATGTTGGCGGCGGCGACGGCCCGCGCCAGGGCCACGCACACCAGCAGCCCGAGGACGACGGCGATGACGCCGACGGCGTACGCCGCCCCGCCGTGCGCGACCGCGATCACCGAACCGGCCAGCAGAAGCAGCGTGAACAGCGGCCCGATGCCCACCAGCGAGGCCGCGAGCAGCGCCCGTACCAGCGGCCGGGGCCGCAGCGGCAGCATCACCAGGCGCGTCGGGTCGAGCGTCTCGTCGCCGCTGGGGAAGAACAGCGGCATCACCGCCCAGCCCAGCGCCAGCACGGCCACCAGCAGCGCGACCACGGACAGGGCGTGCGTGTTCCCGTGCAGCGCGATCAGCCCGAGCAGTTGCAGCGCCCCGAACAGCACCACGACGACGGCCGAGACGACATAGGCGGCCCGCCGTCCGCCGGACTGCCTGAGCCCGTTGCGCAGCAGCGACAGCTTCAGCCGTACGAAGACGGGAGTGAGATTGGCTTCGCCCGTCATCGTGCGCCGCCGCCCAGCCAGTCCAGGTCCGCCCCCGTGTCGCGGCCGCCCGCGCCGACGAGTTCGAGGAACGCCTGCTGAAGCGAAGCCGCGTCCCCGCGGACCTCGGCGAGTGTGCCGTGTGCGCGGATACGGCCGGCGGCCATCACAGCCACCCAGTCGCACAGTGACTCGACGAGCTCCATGACATGGGAGGAGAAGACGACGGTGGCGCCCGACGCCGTGTACCGCTCCAGGACCCCGCGGATGGTCTGCGCGGACACCGGGTCGACGCCCTCGAACGGCTCGTCGAGGAAGAGCACTTCGGGGTTGTGGAGCAGCGCGGCCGCGAGCCCGATCTTCTTGCGCATGCCGGTCGAGTAGTCGACGACGAGCTTGTGCTGGGCACCGGCCAGGTCGAGCACATCGAGAAGCTGCGTGGCCCGCTTGTCGACCTCGGCCCCGGGCAGCCCTCGCAACCGCCCGCTGTAGGCGAGCAGTTCACGCCCCGACAGCCGCTCGAAGAGCCGCAGCCCCTCCGGCAGCACCCCGATCCGCGCCTTCACCGCCACCGGATCCCGCCACACGTCGTGCCCGACGACCTCGACACTCCCCTGATCGGGCCGCAGCAACCCGGTCACCATGGACAGAGTCGTGGTCTTCCCCGCTCCGTTCGGCCCGACGAGCCCGATGAACTTCCCCGCGGGCAACTCCAGATCGATCCCGGCAACGGCAACTTGCTGCCCGAACCGCTTCCACAGTCCCTTTACGCGCACGGCGGCTGACGTCATGGATCAACCCTACGGCGCCGCAGCCGCCCTATAGGGGCGCGGGGCTGTGCTGATCTGCGGCTCCGCCGCGTGGGCGCGACCGGCCACACCCAACCCGCACCCGCCGGACTACCGATCCCGCCCACACGCATAGGCAAGCGGAGAGATCAATTCCTCCGCATCCGGCAGCCACCGATTGGCGGGCGTGGGCCGGCAGGCCCACTGAACGGCCCCCCGCGCCCCGTACCGCGTAGGCGGCGCAGCCACATATGCCCCCTCCCCGAGCGCAACGAGATCCAAGGACGAGGGCGACCAGCCCAACTTCCGCACCAGTTCGGGCATCTTCACCGCCGCCCCGGGCAGCACGAAGAAGTGCATCCGACGATCGGGCGTCAACGTCACAGGACCGAGCGTCAACTCCATGCGCTCCATACGCGCCAGCGCGAGGAACCCGGCGGTCTCGGCGACCTCGATCGCGTCGAACGTACGCCCCGTCGGCAGCAGGATCGACGCCGTCGGATGCTTCTGCCACATCCGGCGGGCGACGGTCGCACTGCCCGTGGCCAGCGCCTCCCAGTCGTCGTCCGCCGGATGCGCGCCGCGCGCGGCGCACGCGGTGTCGCCGCAGGAGCAGTGCCACACCCCGTCGACGGCTTCCAGCCAGGTGCCGGGGAAGACGTCCCAGTGGCGCTCCTCGGCGTAGCGGACGGCGGTCTCCTGCAGCGATTCCCCGCGCTGCTTCGGAATCTGAGCGGCTTCGGGGCCGGCGATCGTCTCTTCCACGGTGAACTCAACTCCCGCATCCACCTGGAGTTACGGGGGTAGCGCGCGCGGGGGAGGAGCATTGATTCCGTATCTGGGGCGCATGGATGCACGTGTGGGGGCGCGCGGGAGGAACCTCGGCGTGAGCTGGGTAGCCACCTCTGGGGTCGGGTTCCGCCTTTACCCCGGCAATCCGCGCAAGCCTCGCATTTTAGGTCTGTCGGCGGGGCATTGATCTTCACGGCCGGATCTTTTCGCTTCAGGGGTTGTTCCCAGGGGGTACGCCATGGCCGCAAGGCCTCTCGTCGCACGACAGCCGAACGAACGGTTGCAGGCGCTCATCCAGGAGGCGGGGTGCTCGAACGCCGGGCTCGCCCGTCGGGTCAACATGTGCGGCGCCGAGCACGGCCTCGACCTGCGCTACGACAAGACGTCCGTGGCCCGTTGGCTGCGAGGGCAGCAGCCGCGCGGACGCGCCCCGGCGATCATCGCGGAGGCGCTGGGCCGCAAGCTCGGCCGTACGGTCACGATCGACGAGATCGGCATGGCCAACGGCAAGAACCTCGCCTCGGGTGTCGGCCTCCAGTTCTCGCCGACGGTACTGGGAGCCATCGAGCAGGTCTGCGAGCTGTGGCGCAGTGACGTGGGGCGGCGGGACTTCCTGTCCGGCTCGTCCGTCGCCGCGTCCGCGCTCGTAGAGCCGAGCCGGGACTGGCTGATCTCCTCGCCCGACTCGCAGGTGTCGCGCGCGGCGGGACCGCGGGTGGGGCAGTCCGACGTGGCAGCCGTGCGCGCCATGACGCAGGCCCTGGTGGATCTGGATCACCAGTACGGCAGCGGGCATGTGCGCCCGGTCGTCGTGCACTACCTCAACAGCGTCGTCTCGGGGCTGCTGGCGGGGTCGTACCGGGAGGCGGTCGGCCGTGACCTGTTCGCCGCGGTGGCCCGACTGACCGAGCTCGCGGGCTACATGGCGGTCGACACCGGGCAACCGGGCCTGGCCCAGCGGTACTACATCCAGGCGCTGCGGCTCGCGCAGGCCGCCGGGGACCGCGGCTACGGCGGGTATGTCCTCGCCGCCTCCATGAGCCACCTCGCCGCGCAGCTCGGAAACCCGCGGGAGATCGCACAGTTGGCCCGGGCGGCGCAGGAGGGGGCGCGGGGGCGCGTGACACCGCGCGCGGAGGCGATGTTCTACGCGGCGGAGGCGCGCGGGCACGCGCTGATGGGCGACGCGCGGGCGGCCCAGGTGGCGTCCGGGCGGGCGGTCACGGCGCTGGAGTCCGCCGATGCCTCGTCCGGGGACGACCCGGCGTGGATCGCGCACTTCGACGAGGCGTATCTGGCCGACGAGTTGGCGCACTGCCACCGGGACCTCGGGCAGGCCGAGGCGGCGGCGCGGCGCGCGCAGGAGTCGCTGGCCGGGCTCCCCGAGACCAAGGCGCGCAGGCGGGCCATCGGGTACGTGCTGCTGGCCACCGCGCAGGTGCAGCAGCGGGAGATCGAGCAGGCCTGCAACACGGGGCTGAAGGCCGTGGAACTCCTGGAGTCCCTGCGCTCCAACCGGGGCGCCGAGTACCTGGAGGACTTCCAGCAGCGTCTTGAGCCGTACCGGGACGAGCCGGTGGTGCGGGAGTTCGGGGCGCGGCTCGATCTGCAGGCCGCTGCATGAACCTGCGGGAAACAGCGGGTTGCCGTGCGGGGGCGGTCGGAATGGCTGACAGATACAGCGGTCTGTAGAGCGGTTTTGTTACTGCTGTCACAGGGAAGGAGGTTGCGTCCTGAGCTGCGTGGCACCCGGCTCGGGGGACCCGGTAGCGTGAGCCGACGATTCCGAAGGTCCCCCATTCGTAGGAGTCCCGGTGACGCAGAGTGGACAGGGCGAGGAGCCCTCGCCGCGCGAAGCGCGCGAAGGCATCGTGCTGCCCTCCGACGGCGGCGAGCCCCTGCTGCCGGGCATGCAGGGCCCACAGGCTCCGAGCGGCCCGCAGACGGGCTCGTACGGCGGTCAGCAGTCGGGCCCGTACGGCGGTCAGCAGACCGGCCCGTACGGCAGCCCGCAGGCCCCGGCCGCGGCCCCGCCCGGCGGCCAGGCCTGGGGCACGCCGTGGGGCCCCGACCAGCAGCAGGGCCCGGCCTCGCCGCCGGGTCAGGGCTGGCCGACGGCACCGGCCCAGGCATGGGGAGCACCCGACCAGCAGCAGTCGCCGCCCCCCGACCAGTGGGGTGCGCCCGCGTCCGGACCGCTGCCCCCTGAGGGCACCGCGGCCCCGTCGTACGGCGCCCAGCCCGCGCCGTCGCAGCCCCCGGCGAACGCACCCCTGCCGCCCGCCCACACCTTTGGTTACGGCGCCGCTGCCGCGCCGCTGCCTCCTGCCGTCCCCGGTGGTGCTCCGCTGCCGCCTGCTGTGGATGAGGGGGCAACCCAGTACATACCGCCCGTCCCGGCCGTATCCGACGCCGAAGGGGCGACCCAGTACATTCCGCCCGTTGCACCGGGGGCGTTGCCGCCGGAGATGGGCGGAGGTGGATCGGTCTCCGAGGCGACGCAGTTCCTTGGACATGTGCCGCATGCGGCCGGGCCCGACTCCGAGGCCACTCAGTACATACCGCCCGTGGCCGGGCAGACGCCGTACGGCATGCCGCAGGGCGGGGACCGGCAGCCGCCTGCCGAGTTCGACAACCTGTTCCGCAGTGGGCCGGGCGAGAGCCCCGCTCAGGCCACGCAGCAGATGCCGCGCTTCCAGCAGCCGCCCCCGCAGGGCGCGTACTCCCCGCAGGGCGCGTACTCCCCGCAGGGTGCGTACCCCCCGGCGGCGGACGACGGCCACGGGGGCCGCCAGGGCAGGTCGCGGGTGCCGCTCATCGCCGCGATCGGTGTCGGCATCGTCGTGCTCGGTGTCGGCGCCGGCGCGCTGCTCGGCGGCGGAGGCGGCGACAGCAAGGACAAGAACCAGCCCGTCTCCGCCACGGCCCCGGCGGCCGACGGCTCCGCCTCCTCGGCCGGGGATCCGGCGAAGCAGCAGGCCGTCGCCCTGGACAAGCTGCTCGCCGACAGCGGTGACAGCCGGGCCTCGGTGATCCAGGCGGTGGCCGCCGTGAAGGGGTGCAAGGACCTCTCTCAGGCCGCCTCCGACCTGCGCGACGCGGCCAAGCAGCGCACCGAACTGGTCACCCGGCTGTCCGGCCTGCCCGTCGACAAGCTCCCGAACCACGCCGCGCTCACCGCCTCCCTCACCAGGGCCTGGCAGGCGTCCGCCGCGGCGGACAACCACTACGCGGCCTGGGCCGACCAGGTCGGCGGCAAGAAGGGCTGCAAGAAGGGCCAGGCCCGTCCCACCGGCCAGACCGCGGCAGGCAACCGCGAGAGCGGCACCGCCAGCCAGCAGAAGGTCAAGGCGGCCCAGCTGTGGAACGCCATCGCGAAGACGTACGGCCTGACCCAGCGCCGACCGACCCAGCTGTGACGTGCACGCGCGGACGTGAGCCTCAGTTGACGTCCGCGTTCTGCAGGGTCCTGGTCACGTCCACGAACCCCCTCTTCGCCGCCACGAGTTGGCCCTGACGCACGACCTGGAGCGTCACGTCGGCATTGACCATGCGGGAGAAGCCGATGGCGGCCAGCGGGCTCTCGGAGGACCACCGCAGCGTCGGCGTCAGTCCACCCGTATCGACCTTCAGCCCGTTGTCGAGGGCCTTGCGCACCGTGTCGGAGGACACATCGCCGCCGCCCAGCGAGGCGACGACGGACCGGAACACGGTGTAGGCGATCCACGTCGTCTGCACCCCGGTGTCCGAGGCGTCGATGCGGTTGTCGCCGAAGGCCTGCTCCTGGATCACCTTCTTCATGGCGTTCCAGCGCGGGTCGCTCGACACCGGGTACCAGCCGGTGACGTACGACCCTTCGTACGGCCCCGACTGGCCGCCGGACTCGTTGATCACCGTCTGGTCGACGCTGTCGAGCGTGGTGGCGGTCCGCACCGCGGGGTGGTCCTCGCGGTCGCGCCGGAAGGAGTCCATGAAGGTGTCGGTGCGGTCCCCCAGGGCGGGGATCACGCACCCCTTCTTCGCCTGGTCGCCGGTCGTGGCCGTCAGTGCCCGCTGCGAGGGCCCCGAGTACTCGGTGGTGTCGTCCGCCGCCCGCTGGTCGATCGCGGGACGGTGCCCGCCCGTCTTCAGGCCGGAGTCGAGCACGGCGGGCAGTTCGTCGCCCGCGATGCTGTCGGGCCGTACGAGCGCCACCGGGCCGCAGTCGCCGGCGAGCTCCCTGCCGAGGCCGGCCAGCAGGGCGGGCTGGCCGCCGTTGACCGGGTAGGACATGGGGCTGGTGAACTCGGCGGTCGTGACGCCGTAGCCGCCGATGTAGGGGATTCCGGCGCCCTCCAGCTCGGGGAGGTAGGAGTCGCCGTACTGGCTGTAGGAGCCGACGACCGCGACGACGTTCTCCTTGACGGCGAGGCGGGCGCACTTCGCGGCGGCCACGCTGTCGTTGTGCTCGTTGCAGGTCAGGACCTTCAGCTTGCGGCCGTTGATGCCGCCGTGGGCGTTGATCCAGCGGGCGTAGGCCTGCGCGAAGGCGGGCATGCCGGGCTTGTTGGTCGCGTTGGTGTCCGAAGGTGCCCAGGTCATGACGGTGATCGGGGCATCCCCGGAACCCCCCGTGGTACCGGGGATGACCCCGCAACCGGCGGCGAGCGAGGCACATGCGACCAGCGCCCCCGCCGAGAGGGCGGTGGCTCTGCGAGGCCGGGTGCGTGTGGGGAGGAAGGTGCTGCGATTGCGTCGCCTGCCGGTCATGGGCACACACGCTTCCGCCACATCGCCAACCCGGGGGTGACCTTCGGTTATCGACTGGTGACGTAAAGGTGAATTACGGGGGTCGGTGGGACGCCCGAGCGGGAGAACGTACGATCGATGACCGTGCAAGGTTCGGAGAACTCTTCCCGTCGCGGCCGTCGCTCCTCCACCATGGGCGGCATGCCACTGAACGACATGCCGTGGTGGCGCTGGCGCAGCAATGTGCGCTCCGCGCTGCACATGCTCTCCGACCCGACGTTCCAGCAGAACGTCTGGCTGGCCGGCGTCGACGGATACGGGGACGTGACCGACGCCGTGTACCGCCTGGTCGAGGACACCTGGCTGGACAACTGGTCCGCCGAGAAGTACGTGGGCACGATATTCCGGGACTCCCAGGAGGCGGCTCTCGTCGACACCGCCGTGCTCCGGGTGCTGCGGATCATGCACCAGGTCGGGCCCGACGCCCCGGTCTCCGCGTACGTCCAGAACCAGGCCTGGCCGGAGGCGGTCCGAGCGGCCCGGGACGCGCACGTGCGGATGGCGACAGCCGACGGGGAGGACCCGGACGCGCCGCCGCGCACGCTTGAGGTGCTGCGGATCATGACCAGGTCCGCGTAGCGGACTCAGGTCCGGACCGGGGCTCGGTTATGGGACCCTGTCCTGCATGAACGAGCAGTCCACCCGAGCCGCGGCCCCCGACGACCAGTACGTCCTCACGCTCTCCTGCCCCGACAAGCAGGGCATCGTGCACGCCGTGTCGAGCTATCTCTTCATGACCGGCTGCAACATCGAGGACAGCCAGCAGTTCGGCGACCACGACACGGGTCTGTTCTTCATGCGCGTCCACTTCTCCGCCGAGGCTCCGGTGACGGTGGACAAGCTGCGGGCGAGCTTCACGGCGATCGGTGACTCCTTCCACATGGACTGGCAGATCAACCGGGCCGACGAGAAGATGCGCATCGTCCTCATGGTCAGCAAGTTCGGGCACTGCCTGAACGACCTGCTGTTCCGGGCGCGGATCGGGGCGCTGCCGGTGGAGATCGCGGCGGTGGTGTCCAACCACACGGAGTTCGCCGAGCTGGTCGGCTCGTACAACATTCCTTTCCACCACATTCCGGTGACGAAGGACACCAAAGCGGAGGCCGAGGCCCGGCTGCTGGAGATCGTCCGTGAGGAAGAGGTCGAGCTGGTGGTGCTCGCCCGCTATATGCAGGTCCTCTCCGACGATCTGTGCAAGCAGCTCAGCGGGCGGATCATCAATATCCACCATTCCTTCCTGCCGAGCTTCAAGGGCGCGAAGCCGTATCACCAGGCTCATGCCAGGGGTGTGAAGCTGATCGGTGCGACGGCGCACTATGTCACCGCCGATCTCGACGAGGGGCCGATCATCGAGCAGGAGGTCGAGCGGGTGGGGCATGACGTCACGCCGGATCAGCTGGTGGCGATCGGGCGGGATGTCGAGTGCCAGGCGCTGGCGCGGGCCGTGAAGTGGCATGCCGAGCGGCGCATTCTGCTCAACGGGCGTCGGACGGTTGTGTTCGCCTAGTAGCTCGGGGCTGCTGGTTGTCGGGCGGGTGCGGGTGCGTCGTGGTTTCTCGCGCCCACGCGGCGGAGCCGCATATCGATACAGCCCCGCGCCCCTAAGAACCACGCGGTGCACCCACGGCTTTTCAGGGGCGCGGGGAACTGCGCGACCAGCCCCCACCGACCCGCAGCCGCCAACGAACCGCAACCCACCCCTACATCCGGCTCAAGCTCGCCGCCGCGAACAGCACATCCTTGATGGCCTGACGGTCACCGACCTGCCCAGCCGCAGCCTCCGCCGGAGGCACATGCCCCGCTGCCAGGCGGCAGAACTCCGCGCCGTCCAGGGCCACATGGGCCACCTCGTGCGCGGCGGAGCCGACCGCCGCGGGGGAGTCGAGGGGGATCAGCCACTCGCCGCCGCCCGTCCCTTCGATCTCCAGCCGCAGGCTGCGGCCCGGCTCGCCCGCCGGGACCAGGTGCCGGTGGTGGGGAGGCGAGGCCAGCCCGGCCCGGCGCCGGGTCGCGAGTACGTCCGGCAGGACACGCGCCGCGAGGTCGATCATGCGGTGCATATGGCGTGGGGCGGGCGGCTCGTACGGGTAGTCGACGGCCTCGGCGATGTCCTCGGCGTGCACCCAGCACTCGAAGGCCCGGTCCAGCATCGCGTCCCGCAGCGGCAGCTCGAAGTCGCCGTAGGAGACGGTCGGCCGGGCGGGCCCCGAGTCATGGGCGAAGGACACCGTGCGGACGAGGTCGTGGGTCAGCTCGCGCCAGGGCGCCCGTACGGAACGGTTGGGCGGGAAGTGCGAGGCGCGCCAGTACGCCTCGGTGCGGGCCCGGGGTGTGGGGCCGTCCGCGGCGACGTCGCCCAGCGGGTCGTCCAGGCCGAGGGCGACCGCGACCAGCCCGTCGACCGACAGCAGGTGGGCGATGACCCCGGCGACCGTCGTACGACGGGTCATCGGGCCCTCGGCCTCGAACCAGCGCAGCCGCACGGGCGCGTGCCATTCGGCGTCCCCGATGTCCTGCAGCAGGGCGTCGAGCCGGGCGGCCTCCGCGTCGTACGGAGCCGCCCAGCCGGGTACCGGGATGCGGGGCGGGCGCCGGTCGAGGCAGCTGTCGAGGACGCGGGTGCGCAGGCCCGGATCCAGGTCGAGGCTCTCCGGCTGGTGCAGCAGGCCGACCGCCTCACGCAGCCGCAGCGCCTCGTCGGCGCAGGAGCCGCAGTCGCCCAGGTGCTCCTCGACGGCCGCCGTCTCGTCCGCCGAGCAGGCGGCCAGCGCCCAGGCGCCGAGGAGCGACTTCAGGACGCGGTGCTCCAGGACCAGCGGGGCGGGCCGCGGCGCCGCCGCCAGGTCCTCCAGGGCGGGCAGCGGCCGTCCGCCGTCCTCGACGGAGGCGCGGGGCATCGGTATGCGGGGCGGCTGCCCGGGGCTCTGGCCGGTGTCGTTGCCGTCGCTGTTCACGGGTCCGCCCGGGATGCCGTACCCCTCCTCCTGCTCGTCCTTGTCCTGCTCGTCCTTGTCCAGCTCGTCGGGTTGGTCGTGCCGGTCACCGAAGCCGCCCTCGCCCGCGGGGCCGCTCCTGCCGTCGGGGTCGTGCTCGCCGTCGAATCCCCCGTGCTCGAAGCGGTCCGCGCTGCCTGCGTCGTTCACACGGCACCCCCGTAACCGGGCGGTGCCCCGGGTGCGCCGGCGTCGTGGGCGGTGGCCAGGAGCTGCAGGCCCAGGCGGAGCCGGCGGCGGGCCTCGTCCTCGGTGACGCCGAGGTCGGCGGCGGTCTGGCGGTAGTCGCGGCGCTGGAAGTAGGCCAGGTCCAGGGCGGCGCGCAGCGGGGCGGGCATGGACGTGACGATGTAGTCGGCGCGGGCGGCGACCGAGGCGTGGCGCACCTTGCGCTCCAGGTCCTCGGCGGAGCCGCCGGAGCCCTGGGCCAGGGCGGCGGTCTCGGTGGCGCGCAGCCGCTGCACGGCGAGGCGGTGGGTCAGCGTGGCGACCCAGGAGCGCAGGGGGCCCTGCCTGGGGTCGTACGCCTCGGGGTGTTCCCAGACGTGGGCGAAGACCTCGCGCGTGATGCCGTCGGCCGCGCGCTCGTCCCCGAGGACGCGGTGGGCCAGGCCGTGCACGAGGGAGGCGAACCGGTCGTAGAGCTCGCCGAGGGCGGCCGCCTCACCGCGTGCGAGTCGCTGCTGCATCTTGCGGTCCCAGCGGGGCGGTGCGTCCTTCTTCGTCATACGGCCCCCTCACCCCTGCCCGTTCGTCGGCCCGGCTGCGTCCATCGTCTCCTCGAATGTAGTCGGCACCTACGACAGTGCACGTCGCTTTGTCGCAATGTGTGCAGCCTGCGTTCTGTGCCTGCCTACCCGCTCGACCTTCGATCAGACCTGATCGAACAGGATCGAAGTCGACTAAAACAAGCCTCTTTCGATCAGTTTCCGTTTCTCGCGTCGTGTTTCAGGGAACGGCCGCTGGGCAGCCGCGCTGCAAGGAAGCGAAGGGACGACTTCCGTTTGCGGGGGGTCCGGCGAGCGAAGGGCATGGTGGTGGCGTTCTATGTGACCGGCGGTGAGCAGGGCGACTGGACCGTGCTCCGTGTGTCGGGCGAGCTGGACCTGGTGACGTCGCCGGTGCTGCGTCAGCGGGTGCACGACGTGGTGGCCGACGGCCGCCACGGCCTCGTCCTCGACCTCTCCGAGGTCTTCTTCTGCGACTCCAGTGGCGTCGGCGTGCTCATCGCCGCCCGCCGCCTCATCCGCTCCTGCCAGGGCACCCTGCGCCTGATACTCCCGGCCCAGGGCGCCGTCGAGGGCTCGCACGTCAACCGGGTCCTGGGCGCCCTGGGTGTGCGCCGACTGTTCGACGTGTACGCCGACGTGGCGTCGGCGGTCGCGGAAGAGGCCGATCCGCTTTCGGCCTGACCTGGGCGAAAGCTGTGCGAGGGGGCACAGACAACCGCTGTGTGCCACACAGTTGTCCCGAAATTCCCCCGGTCTTGGCACAAGCGCCGCTTTCCCGCGCCCGGACGGTCTCCCGCGTCGTACGCTCCGACGAGATGCACCCGAGATGACGTAAGGCGGCCCGAAAGACATGGTCAGCAGCGAGTACGAGCGCCGGATCGCGGCCCGGTTCGCCACCTTCGACCAGGACGGCAACGGCTACATCGACCGCGAGGACTTCAGCTCAGCGGCCAAGGCGCTGCTCGCCGAGTTCGCCGTAGCGGCCCGCTCCGACAAGGGCCAGGCACTGTACGGCGGAGCCGAGGCGTTCTGGCAGGGCATGGCAGGGATAGCGGACCGGGACGGCGACCAGCGCATCGACCGCGAGGAGTTCGTGTACGGCGCGGTCAAGCGGCTGCGCGACAACCCCGAGCGGTTCGCCGAGATCGCCCGCCCCTTCCTGCATGCGGCCCTCGACATCGCCGACACCGACGGCGACGGGGCGGCCACCGTCGAGGACACCGCGCGCGTGCTGCGCATCCTGGGCGTGCCCGAGGACATCGCCCGGACCGCCGCCGCGGCGCTCGACACCGACGGCGACGGCAAGGTCGGCGAGGCGGAGATCGTCCCGGCGTTCGCCCGCTACTTCACCGTCCCCGAGTAGCGCTCCCGCAGCTTGTACTTGAGCACCTTCCGCAGCGTCTCGCCCCGCGGAAGGGCGTCCACCACCTCAAGCTGCTCCGGCAGCTTGTGCACCGACAGCCCTTCCGCGCGCAGGTACGAGGTGACCGCGTCCAGGGTCAACTCCCCGGCGCCTTGCGGCTGTGCCCCCATCTCGATCACTGCGCACACCCGCTCCCCGCGCTCGGCGTCGGGCAGCCCGATCACCGCGACGTCCCCGACGGCCGGGTGCGCGGCCAGCAGATCCTCGATCTCCTTCGCCGAGATGTTCTCGCCCTTGCGGATGATCACGTCCTTGAGCCGCCCGGTGAGGACCAGATGCCCGCTGTCCGTGACGAACCCCAGGTCACCGGTGCGCAGAAACCCCTCCTCGTCGAAGGCCTCCGCCGTCTGCACCGGATCCAGATACCCCTGGCACACGGCCTCCCCGCGCAGCCGCACCTCGCCGTCGACGATCCGTATCTCCATCCCCTCCGGCGGCCGCCCCTCCGTCGTCGCCAGGTTCTCCACGGTGTCGTCCGGCGCCCCCATGGTGATCATCGGCACCTCGGTCATGCCGTACCCGTGAGTGAGCTGCACCCCCATCTCCCGTACGACGGAGTGATACACCTCCGGCGGCTTCGGCGCCCCGCCGCCCGCGAGCAGCCGTAGCGAGGGAATGACCTTCCGGCCGGGCTGCTTGCGCTGCTCGGCCAGGAACATCGAGTAGAACGCCGTCGAACCGCCCGCCACCGTCACCCCGTGCCTGCGGTAGCCCTCCAGCGCCTCCGGCAGGGCGAAGTGCTCGAACATCACCGCCGGGAAGCCGTACAGGAGCAGCATCACCGTGTAGTCCGGTCCGGCGATATGGGCGTACGGGAAGGCCATGGACCCCACGTCCTCCGCCGACAGCCGCAGCGCGTGTGCGAGACACGACCCGCCCGCGATCAGCGAACGGTCCGTGTGCAGCACACCCTTGGGGTCGGAGGTCGTACCCGAGGTCCAGTAGATCCAGCGCACGGAGGTGCCGTCGGAGGGCGGCGGAGGCAGCACCCCCGGATCGCCGTCCGGCAGCACGTCGTACGCCTCGAAGACGCCCTTCGCGCCGAGCCGCCGCGCCATCCCGGTGTGGTCGAAGCCCCGCCACTCACCGGGTACGGCGAAGAACTCGGCCTTGGACTCCCGCAGCGCGAAGCCGACCTCGCGGTCCCGGTAGAACGGGATGACCGGCGTCTGTACGGCACTCAGGCGGGCCAGTGCGAAGGACAGCAGGGCGGTCTCGATCCGGGTGGGCAGCTGCCAGGCGACCACCGTGCCGGGGCGGACGCCCATGTCGTACAGGCCGGCCGCGACGCGCTCGGCACGCGCGCGCAGCTCGCCGAAGCTCAGCGAGCGGTCGTCCTGGAGGAGGACGGGCCGATCGGGGGTGAGGTCGGCGCGGCGGGCGACCAGGTCCCAGAGGGTGCGGGATGCGCTCAGTGCGTGGGCGGTGTCGGTCACGGCGGCCCCCTCGTGGAGCTGACACGGAGCTGATGCCGAACTGACGGGCAGTCAGATCGTGCGCAGAGCGTAGGGCTCGGCGCCTTGTCGGTCCAGAGGGGCGGGGCTAGCCTGCTAGGCGTATTCGTAATCTGACGACCCATCAGATACGGCTCGTGCCGGCGGAGGGGAACATGACCGAACTGCCCCGCATCATCAGCGTCGACGACCACGTGATCGAGCCCGCCCACCTCTTCGAGACCTGGCTGCCGGAGAAATACCGCGACCGGGGTCCGCAGGCCCTCACTGCCGGAATCGGCGAGCTCGCCTACATCGGCGGGAAGTACCGGATCACGATGGACCCGGAGGGCCAGCCGACCGACTGGTGGATCTACGAGGACCTGAAGTTCCCGTACAAGCGCAACATCGCCGCCGTCGGCTTCGACCGCGACGAGATGACCCTGGAGGGCATCACCAGGGAGGAGATGCGGCGCGGCTGCTGGGACCCCAAGGCCCGGCTGGAGGACATGGACCTCAACCATGTCGAGGCCAGCCTCTGCTTCCCGTCCTTCCCGCGCTTCTGCGGGCAGACCTTCGCCGAGGCGCACGACAAGGAGGTCGCGCTGGCCTGTGTGCGCGCCTACAACGACTGGATGGTCGAGGAGTGGTGCGGCGACAGCGGCGGCCGGCTCATCCCGCTCTGCCTGATCCCGCTGTGGGACGTCGACCTGGCGGTCGCGGAGATCCGGCGCAACGCCGCGCGCGGGGTGAAGGCGGTCACCTTCTCCGAGATCCCCACCTACCTCGGCCTGCCCTCCATCCACTCCGGCTACTGGGACCCCTTCTTCGCGGTCTGCCAGGAGACCGGGACGGTCGTCAACATGCACATCGGCTCCAGCTCCCAGATGCCGGCCGCCTCCCCTGATGCGCCCCCCGCCGTCCAGGCGTCACTGAGCTTCAACAACGCCATGGCCTCGATGATGGACTATCTGTTCAGCGGCGTGCTGGTGAAGTTCCCGACCCTCAAACTCGCCTACTCCGAGGGTCAGATGGGCTGGATCCCGTACGCCCTGGAACGCGCCGACGACGTCTGGGAGGAACACCGCGCCTGGGGCGGGGTGCGCGACCTGATCCCGGAGCCCCCGTCGACGTACTACTACCGGCAGATGTTCTGCTGCTTCTTCCGCGACAAGCACGGGGTCGCCTCGCTGGACGTGGTGGGCCGGGACAACGCCACCTTCGAGACCGACTACCCGCACGTCGACTCGACCTTCCCGCACACCAAGGAGGTCGCTCTCGACCATGTGAAGGGCCTCGACGACGAGACGGTCTACAAGCTGATGCGGGGCAACGCGATCCGCATGCTGGACCTGGACTTCGACAAGTAGGCCGCCCATGGACCTGTCGTACACGCCGGAAGAGGAGGAGTTCCGGGCGCGGCTGCGGGAGTGGCTCGGCAAGGTGCTGCCGACACTGCCGCCGAAGCCCTCCCCGGACGACTGGCCGGGGCGCAGGGCGTACGACCTCGGGTGGCAGCGGATGCTGTACGACGCCGGCTACGCCGACGTCCACTGGGGCGGCACACCGAGCGTTCGCCTGATCTTCCTGGAGGAGACCGAGAAGGCCGGCGCGCCCTATGTGGGCGCGAACTTCGTCGGACTGCTGCACGCCGGGCCGACGGTCGCCGCCGAGGGGACCGACGAGCAGCGGGCCCGCTGGCTTCCGCCGATCCTGCGCGGCGAGGAGGTCTGGTGCCAGGGCTTCAGCGAACCGGACGCCGGCTCCGACCTCGCGGCACTGCGCACGCGCGCGTGCAGGGACGGCGACGAGTACGTGGTGAGCGGGTCCAAGATCTGGACCTCGCACGCCGAAGTGGCCGACTGGTGCGAGCTGTTGGTCCGTACCGACCCGGCGGCCCCCAAGCATCGTGGGATCACCTGGCTGGCCATGCCCATGTCCTTGCCCGGCATCACCGTACGACCGCTGCGGACCCTTGCCGGGTCGGCCGAGTTCGCGGAGGTGTTCCTCGACGAGGTGCGGGTGCCGGTCGCGAACCGGGTCGGGGACGAGAACGACGGCTGGCGCGTGACGATGGTGACGCTGTCGTTCGAGCGCGGCACGGCGTTCGTGGGCGAGGTGGTCGCCTGTCGGCGGGTGCTGGGTGAACTCGCCGCGGAGGCGCGCAGGCGCGGCTGCTGGGACGATCCGGTGCTCCGGCGGCGCCTCGGGAGGCTGAATGCGGAGTTCCGGGGGCTGTGGCGGTTGATCCAGTGGAACGTGAGCGAGTCGGAGGCCTCCGGCGGCGTGCCCGGGGTGGGGGGGTCGGTTTTCAAACTGCGGTATTCGCATGCGCGGCAGGAGTTGTATGACGTGGCCGCTGAGGTTCTGGGAGCGGACTCCCTGGACTTGGAACGGCCCTGGGTGCTCGACCGGCTGTCGTCGCTTTCGTACACCATCGCGGCGGGGACCTCGCAGATTCAGCAGAACATCGTGGCTGAGCGGATTCTTGGGTTGCCGAAGGGGCGGTGAGGTGTGCGTTTTCAATTGACCGCGGAGCAACGGGGGTTGCAGGGTGCTGTGCGGGATGTGGTCGGCCGTCGGTTGTCTGCGGGTCCGTCGTGGCTTGTCGCGCCCCGCGGCGAAGCCGCAAATCGACACAGCTCCGCGCCCCTTCAGGGCGCTGCCGACCCCGGCACCTTTCAGCCGACGGCGGTTAATCCCCCGCCTTGTCTCGACCGTGCGTTTTGGCGGGCGC
The DNA here is from genome assembly GCF_053598255.1 of Streptomyces sp. NPDC001157. Lineage (NCBI taxonomy): Bacteria > Bacillati > Actinomycetota > Actinomycetes > Kitasatosporales > Streptomycetaceae > Streptomyces > Streptomyces sp. NPDC001157. The sequence goes on along the minus strand of NZ_JBSFJW010000008.1, from coordinate 229,479 downwards.
TCGGGGAGCTCGGGCTCTTCTCACTGCGCTTGTCCGAGGCCGACGGTGGGGTCGGACTCGGGCTGCCCGAAGCCGTGTTGGCGTTCGAGGAGGCCGGCCGGGCGTTGGTGCCCGGGCCCCTCGTGGCGACGCATCTCGCTGCGGGGGAGGTGCCCGGAGCTGCCACCGGGGAGACCGTCGTGGCTGCCGCCGCCGGGCGGCTCGTGGAGTGGCTGGACGAGGCCGATGTCGTGCGGCCCGGTGCCGAGGGCGCCGTACCGTTGCGGTCGGTGGACCCGTTGACGCCGCTGCACCGGGTGCCCGCACCGGCACCCCCGGATCCCGTCGCAGAACTCCTCACTGCCGCCGAGCAGCTCGGCACCGCCGTGCGCGTGTGCGAGCTGGCCGTGCAACACGCCCGGACTCGCGAGCAGTTCGGGCAGCCGATCGGGGCCTTTCAGGCCGTCAAGCATCTGTGCGCGCAGATGCTGGTGCGCGCGGAGGTGGCACGTGCCGCGGTCTACGCGGCCGCCGTCACCGCCGACCGCACCGACATCGCTGTGGCCCGGCTGCTCGCCGACGAGGCCGCCGTGCGCGGCGCCCGCGACTGCCTCCAGGTGCACGGCGGCATGGGCTTCACCTGGGACTGCGAGGTGCATCTGCATCTGAAGCGGTCATGGGTGCGGGCGCAACGTGGCGGTGGAGTCACGGAGAGTGAGGAGCGGCTTGCGGCCGATCTGGTGGCCTGAACGGCGCCGGCCTGGGATGTCGCGGAAGCCGCCCTCGCAGTTGTCGCGGATTGTGGCATACCGGAATTACGGAGCGTTGATATCGGGTTGTGTCCTATGCGTGACCCGTCACGTCCTGGAGTCGGCGTCCCGCTCCGGTACCTTCTGTGAGATGCGAGTGGGTCCGAGCATGAGCCGTACCGGTGTTGCCCCCGGGGTGATGCCGGAACTGGCCTGTTCGAGTCCCCGCAGTGAGCGTCGCACAGTATGCCGCACGGGTACTCCTTCGCGCTGGAATATGCCCGAAGCGCTTGTTGGCGTGACTGTACGTCAACCATGCTGTCTCTTAAGGGATTCACAGTCCGTGACCCTTGCTCTGGGCTCTGTACTGACTGTTGTCCTGGTCATGCAGAAAATGGCTACGATCGTGGCCCTCGTTGCGGCGCGCGCGTGGCGCGAGGTCATGTGTCCGCCGGTTCGGATGGTGTGAGCGGTGCAGGTGCTTCAGGTGCAGCTGGAAGTCCGGCCCGACCCCGCTGAGGTGGGGCGAGCCCGGAGGTGGGCGCGTTCCCGCCTCGCCGGGTCCGGGATAGAGGTCGACGAGCCGCTCGCCGAGACGTTGATCCTGCTCGTCTCCGAACTCGTCACCAACGCCGTTGTACACACCGGCTGTCCGGCCGTGCTGCGACTCTCCCTGCCAGGCGTGGCCGCCGAATCGGCAACCGTCCGCCTGGAGGTGGCCGACACCAGCGACCGGGCCCCCGTGCCCCGGTGCGCCGACGGTGACGCGACCGGCGGCCGCGGCCTCGCCCTCGTCGACGGTCTCGCCGACCGCTGGGGCTGGAGCCCCGAAGGTGCAGGCAAGCGCATCTGGTGCGAACTCGACCGCTGCGCACAGACCCGGCAGACCGCGGAGGCCTGCGTGGGCGGTGCGACGGCGTACGAGGGGCTGGCGTTCGAGGCGGTGTGACCGGCGCACGGGTGCCGAAGATCTGTCAGCTCCGGTGCACGGTCGCAGAAACCGCTCTCATGCCCTGGCCGACTGAGGCGATGCGCCGGGACGTGCTTCTGTGCGCGCCCGCGACAAATTGGGCTTAAGTAATAAATCCCCGTACGGGTGTTGACGCATCGTGTCCGTTTGATCACGCTTGTGGTCAGCGATTCGCCGTGAGGGGACGACGAGGGCTTCGGTGACGGGAGCCCTCGACGAGTGCGGATCGTGATTCGGCGTCGGCTCCCTCAGGGCCAGGAGGAGCCGGGGCGGGTGCGCCGAGTCGGTCGGCGGCGCGTGGTGCCGTGCTCGGGGCGGGAGCACCGCGCCGCCGGTCGACGAACCTCACAGGATGGCGACGGGGGCCACCGGAGTCCCCGTCGCGCCGACGAAGGGCTCGGGCATCGCCGACAGCAGGAACGCATACCGGCCCGATTCTCCACAGGCTGTGGACAACTCTTCGAGATTCCAGTTCTGGCCCTGCAGCATCCCCATCTCCACCAGGTCGAGCGCGTGCACGGGCAGCCACAGGTCCTCGATCTCCGGCGGAAAGATCTCGAACGTGAGGGTGTCGTTCGCGACGGCGGCGACATCGCGCGCATGGAACCACTCCGGGGTACGGATCGACAGGCCCGGGGAGGGGTAGCCGTACGCGTGCTTGTCGCCCGCGAGACAGACCTGGATCTGTCCGGTCCGTACGAGCACGACGTCGCCGGCACGCACGCGCGTACCGGCCATGTCCTCGGCGGCCTCCAGGTCCTCGGGGGTGACCGCGTGCCCGCCCTCCAGCCGGTCGACGCCACGCGCGCGTGCCACGTCCAGCAGCACCCCACGTGAGACGAGGTGCCGCGCCTTGTCGATGCCGCTGAACTCGGCGCCGCCGTGCGGGGTGATGGTGCCGGCGGGGCGGCCGTTGTAGAGCCGGCCCGAGTGCGAGACATGGGGCAGCGCGTCCCAGTGGGTGGCGGCCTGCAGCCCCATGGTCACGGCGTCGTCGCTGCACGCCACCGACCCCGGGCCGAACAGCTCCTGGTTGATCTGGACCATCGCGTGCAGCGGATTGACCCGCCCCGGGATCATCCCGGTCTGCACGCCGTCCTGCTGCAGGGGCAGCGCGAGGGGGATGCGGCGGCCCGTGCGGACGGTCGCGGCGGCCTCGCGGACGACCTCGTCGGTGATCAGGTTGAGGGTGCCGATCTCGTCGTCGGCGCCCCAACGGCCCCAGTTGTTCACGCGCCCCGCGATCTCGTCGAACTCGGCAGGCATCGACATCGGCTCTCCCCGGGGCTTGTCTCCAGGTATCTGACGGGTCATAAAATCTAACGGTCCGTCAGAAACCGCGGGAAGGGGCCGGACGTGGGGAACTTCTTGGCAGGCAAGGTCGTCGCCGTGACGGGCGCCGGACGGGGCATCGGCCGTGCGGTGGCGCTGGCCGCGGCGGCCGAGGGGGCGAAGGTCGTCGTCAACGACTACGGGGTCGCCGTCGACGGGGCTTCGCCCACCAGCGAGGTCGCCGAGGGTGTCGTCAAGGAGATCGAGGCGGCGGGCGGGGACGCCGTCGCGGTGGCCGACGACGTGTCCACGATGGCCGGCGGGCAGCGGGTGGTCGACGTCGCTCTCTCGTCGTACGGGCGGCTCGACGGTGTGGTGTGCGTGGCCGGGATCCTGCGGGAACGGATGCTTTTCAACATGTCCGAGGAGGAGTGGGACCCGGTGGTCGCCACTCACCTGAAGGGCACGTTCACTGTGTTTCGGGCGGCTTCCGCGGTGATGCGGCAGCAGCGGGCGGGGACGTTGATCGGGTTCACCAGCGGGAACCATCAGGGGTCGGTTTCGCAGGCCAATTACAGCGCCGCGAAGGGCGGGATCATCTCGCTGGTGCGGAGCGCCGCGCTGGGCCTGCACAAGTACGGCGTGAGTGCCAATGCGGTGGCGCCCGTTGCCCGTACGCGGATGTCGGCGAACGTTCCTGTGGAGCTGACGGAGATCGGGGAGCCGGAGGATGTGGCTGCCCTGGTGGTGTATCTGCTGTCCGATCGGGCGAAGGAGCAGGGGATCACCGGGCAGGTGTACACGATCGCCGGGCCGAAGTTGGCGGTTTGGGCTCAGCCGCGGGAGCTTCGCTCGGCGTATGCCGAGGGTTCTTGGACGCCTGAGCGGGTTGCGGAGGTTTTGCCGGGGGCGGTGGGGGTGGATCCGATGCCGATGCTTGAGCGGTTGGCGGCGATGGAGGAGGCCGCTGCCAGGGGTGATCGGCCGAACGCCTAATCGCCTCGGGGCGTCCGCTTTGTTTGGCGAGTGCGGGCTCGTTGTGGCTGGTCGCGCAGTTCCCCGCGCCCCTGAAAGCCGTTGCCGTGATCGGCGTTGAGAGGAGATCCGGTGGACTTCGGGTTTGCCGCTGAGGATGAGGCGTTTCGGGCCGAGGCTCGGGCGTGGCTCTGCGAGCACGCCGACGCCGGGCAGGACCGGCGGGTCTGGGAGCGCAATCTCGGGAAAGCCGGTTGGATCGGGCTCGGGTGGTCGGAAGCCGGGTACGGCAATCGGACTGCCACGCTCACCCAACAGGTCGTCTGGGCCGAGGAGTACGCCCGCTCTGGGGCTCCGCCGCGGTCGGGGCACATCGGGGAGAAGCTGCTTGCGCCCACTCTGCTCGCCCATGGAACACCGGATCAGAAGAGCCGGTTCCTTCCCCCTGTCGCGGCCGGTGACGAGCTGTGGTGTCAGGGGTACAGCGAACCCGGTGCGGGATCGGATCTCGCCGGGGTCCGGACCGCGGCCGTCCGTGAAGGGGCGGGCTATCGGATCACCGGGCAGAAGATCTGGACCTCGCTGGCGCACGAGGCCGACTGGTGCTTTGTGCTGGCGCGGACCGAACCCGGGTCCCGTCGGCACCATGGACTGACCTTCCTCCTCGTCCCCATGGACCAGCCGGGGCGGATCGAGGTGCGGCCCATTCGGCAGCTGACCGGGACCAGCGATTTCAACGAGGTCTTCTTCGACGGGGCACACGCGCGCGTGGAGCACGTCGTCGGGGGTGAAGGCGGCGGCTGGAAGGTCGCGATGAGTCTGCTCGGGTTCGAGCGGGGGGTTTCCACGCTGGCCCAGCAGATCGGGTTCGCACAGGAGTTGGGGCGGGTGGTGCGGGCCGCCGTGGAGACGGGGGCGGTCGCCGATCCCGTCGTACGGGAACGGTTGGTGCGGCAGTGGGCCGAGCTGCGGGCCATGCGGTGGAACGCTCTGCGGACGCTGGGGGGCGGCGGGGACGCGGGGGCGTCCAGCGTGGCCAAGTTGTTGTGGGGCGGCTGGCATCAGCGGCTCGGGGAGCTGGCGGTGCAGGTGCGCGGGGCCGCGGCGGGGGTCGGGCCGGTGGACTGGTCGCCGACGGCGCCGTACGAACTCGACTCGTTGCAGCATCTGTTCCTGTTCTCCCGGGCCGACACGATCTACGGCGGTTCGGACCAGGTCCAGCGCACGATCATCGCCGAGCGTGTGCTCGGCCTGCCCAGGGAGCCCAAGGGGGTCTTCTGATGCGCGGTGTGGTGTTCGACGGCAAGCAGGTCGAGGTCGTGGCCGACCTGGAGGTGCGGGAGCCGGGGCCGGGGGAGGTACAGGTCGCCATCTCGGCAGCCGGGTTGTGCCACAGCGATCTGTCCGTGGTGGACGGGACCATACCTTTCCCCGTTCCTGTGGTGCTGGGGCATGAAGGGGCGGGGGTGGTGGAGGCCGTCGGCGCCGGGGTCACGCATGTGAGGGTGGGTGATCATGTCGCGCTCTCCACGCTGGCCAACTGCGGTACGTGCGCGGAGTGCGACCGGGGGCGGCCGACGATGTGCCGACAGGCGATCGGGCGGCCCGGGCGGCCGTTCGTGCAAGGCGGACGGCCGGTGTACCAGTTCGCCTCCAACTCGGCGTTCGCGGAGCGGACCGTGGTGAAGGCGGTGCAGGCGGTCCGGATTCCCGAGGACCTTCCGCTGCCGGCCGCCGCGTTGATCGGGTGCGGGGTGCTGACCGGGGTGGGCGCCGTGCTCAACCGGGCGAGGGTCGACCGCGGGGACAGCGTGCTGGTCATCGGCACCGGCGGCATCGGGCTCAATGTCATCCAGGGCGCGCGGATCGCGGGTGCCCTGCGGATCGTCGCCGTCGACGCGAACCCGGCGAAGGAGGCGGTGGCCCGGCAGTTCGGGGCGACGCACTTCCTGACGTCGACGGACGGGGTGAAGGAGATCCTGCCCACCGGGGCCGACCACGCCTTCGAGTGCGTCGGGCGGGTGGAACTGATCCGGCAGGCGATCGACCTGCTCGACCGGCACGGCCAGGCGGTGCTGCTGGGTGTGCCCGTGGCGACCGCGGAGGCGTCCTTCCTCGTTTCCTCCATGTACCTCGACAAGTCCATCCTGGGCTGCCGGTACGGCTCTTCGCGGCCGCAGCGGGACATCGCGCTCTACGCCGACCTGTACCGCGAAGGGCGGCTGCTGCTGGACGAGCTGGTGACCGAGACGTACCCGATCGAGGACTTCGAGAAGGCGAAGGCGGATGCGGAGGCGGGGCGGGTGGCCAGGGGGGTGCTCACCTTCTAGGTGCTCACCTTCTGGTTCTGGCTGCTCCCCTTCTGGTTCCGGGTGCTCACCTCCGGGTTTTGGCTGCTCACCTTCTCGCCGGTCAGCGCCCCGGCGCGGAAGGCACGGCGATACGCGGTGGGCGTGACTCCGAGGACCGTCTGCAGGTGCTGCCGCATCGACTGTGCCGTGCCGAAGCCCGCGTCCTGTGCCACCTGGTCGACGGACAGGTCGGTCGACTCCAGCAGGTGTCGTGCCCGCTCCACGCGCTGCTGGGTGAGCCACTGGCCGGGGCTGACGCCGACCTCCTCGCGGAAGCGGCGGGTGAAGGTGCGTACCGACATGGACTCCTGCGCGGCCATGTCGCGGAGCTGGATCGGCTCGTGGAGGCGGCCCAGGGCCCAGGCGCGGGCTCCTCGTGTGGTCGCCAACTGGGGCTCGGGGACCGGGCGTTGGATGTACTGCGCCTGGCCGCCGTCGCGGTGCGGCGGTACGACCGTGCGGCGGGCGATGTCGTTGGCGACGGCGGTGCCGTGGTCGCGGCGCACCATGTGCAGGCACAGGTCGATCCCGGCCGCGACGCCGGCCGAGGTCAGGACGTCGCCGTCGTCGATGAACAGGACGTTCGGGTCGACGTCGATCTTCGGGAAGAGGCGTTGCAGCTGGTCGGTCTCCGCCCAGTGGGTGGTCGCGGGGCGGCCGTCGAGATAGCCGGCCGCGGCGAGCACGAACACACCGGTGCAGATGGAGGCGAGCCGGGTGCCGGGCCGGATGTGGGCGAGAGCGGCGGCCAGCTCCTCGGTGAGGACGCCCTCCTCGAAGACCGGACCGAGTTGGTACGACGCCGGGACGACGACCGTGTCGGCGGTGGCCAGGGCCTCCGGACCGTTCTCGACCTGGACGGCGAAGTCGGCGTCGGTGAGCACTGGGCCCGGTGGCCGGATCGAGCAGGTCACGACCTCGTACAGATGGCGTCCACGGGCGTCCCTGGGGCGCCCGAAGATGCGGTGCGGGATGCCCAGCTCGAAGGGGAGCAGGCCGTCCAGGGCGAGGACGACCACGCGGTGCGGGCGGAACTCCGGGTCGGTCGGCTCACTGCTCATGGCCCGATCCTAGCGAATGCTGTCCTTCGGGCCAGTGGATGCGCTCGGTTCCGGACTGGATGCTCTATGTCGTGACCCAGACAACCGAATCCGCAGCAGTCGAAACGGACCCCGAGTCCGGGCGCTCCCCTCGCACCCGTATCCACCGGGCGTGGTTCGTCGCCGCCGTCACCTTCGTGACGATCATCGGCGCGGCCGCCTTCCGCTCGCTCCCCGGCCTGCTCATCGACCCGCTGCACCAGGAGTTCGGCTGGTCGCGCGGCACGATCGGGGCCGCGGTCTCGGTCAACCTCGCGCTGTACGGCCTCACCGCCCCGTTCGCGGCGGCGCTGATGGACCGCTTCGGTATCCGCAAGGTCGTGGCGGTGGCGCTGACCGTGATAGCGCTCGGCTCGGGCCTGACGGTGTGGATGACCGCCGCCTGGCAGCTGCTGCTGTGCTGGGGCCTGCTGGTCGGACTGGGCTCCGGCTCGATGGCCCTCGCCTTCGCCGCGACGGTCACCAACCGCTGGTTCACCGAGCGCCGGGGCCTGGTCACCGGCATCCTCACCGCCGCTTCGGCCTCCGGCCAGCTGATCTTCCTGCCGCTGCTGTCCTGGATCGTCGAGAAGCACGACTGGCGTCCGGCGGCCGTCACGGTGGCCCTCGCCGCCCTCGCGGTCGTCCCCTTCGTCTGGCTGCTGCTGCGCGACCACCCGGCGGACGTGGGCCTGAAGCCGTACGGCGCCCCGAAGTTCGTGCCGAAGCCGGAGCCCGCGGTCGGGGCCGCCCGCCGCGCGGTCAAGGTCCTCTTCTCGGCATCCCGCACCGGCACCTTCTGGCTGCTGGCCGGTACCTTCGCGATCTGCGGCGCCTCCACCAACGGCCTGATCCAGACCCACTTCGTGCCCGCCGCCCACGACCACGGTATGCCCGTCACGGCGGCGGCCTCGCTGCTCGCGGTCATCGGCGTCTTCGACGTGGTCGGCACGATCGCCTCCGGCTGGTTCACGGACCGCTTCGAACCGCGCCGACTGCTGGCGGTCTACTACGCCCTGCGCGGCGTCTCCCTCCTCTTCCTCCCCATGCTGCTCGCCCCCTCGGTCCACCCCCCGATGCTCTTCTTCATCGTCTTCTACGGCCTCGACTGGGTCGCCACCGTCCCACCGACGGTCGCCCTGTGCCGGGAGCAGTACGGCGACGACAGCGCGATCGTCTTCGGCTGGGTCCTCGCCTCCCACCAGGTCGGCGCCGCGCTCGTGGCCTTCCTCGGGGGCGTCGCGCGAGACGTATTCGGCTCGTACGACATGGTCTGGTACGCGTCCGGGGCGCTGTGCGCGGTGGCGGCGTTGATGGCGTTGGTGATCCGGCGGAGGCCGGTCGTCCCCGTGGCGGTTTCAGCTTGAGTGCCGTGCCTCAGCTCGCGCGGTCGAGGGGCTCGAATCCGACGTGGAGACGCATGCCGAGAGCGACGGCGAGTCGTTCGAGCAGAGGCAAAGTGGGCATGGTCCCGCCTGCCTCGAACCGTGCCACGGCCGGCTGCCGCATACCTGTGGCCTGCGCGAGCTGGGCCTGTGTCATACCCAGCGCCTCGCGCCGCTCGCGTACGGCGTGGCCCAGCTCGAAGCGGATCCGCGCGGCGTCGTACGCCTCCCGGGCTTCTGATGAGGCGAGGGCGTCGTCTCGCAGCTCGTTCCAGCTCCAGCGCTCACTCATGTCCTACACCTCGTCCACTGCGTGCTGTTCCTCGATGCAGCGCGCCATTGCCCGCCGGGCGCGGTCGACCTGCGCGCTCTCGCGCATCCGCTGCTTGCGGAACACCGTCAGCAAGATGATCCGTCGGCCCGATGCGATCCAGTAGGTGATGCGCACCGAGTCGGTATCGAGGTGGATGCGCAGCTTCCCGTCCAGCTGCCGCTAGTACGGTTCGCCGAGCAGCGGACCGCGGGCGGCCAGCAGATCCACATAGAACGCGGCTGTACCGCGGTGGCCGGCGGTCAATGCGAGAAACCACTGCGCCACTTCCGGCTCCAGCTCTACTTCACCCCACGTCATAACAGCGACGTTATGAACACCCTAGCCGGTGTGGCCGTAGATCACTCGGGGTGCACCCAATCGAGTGACGCGGGCGAAGGTGCGCGCCTGGGGCGGCGTACGGCGTCACGTCAGTGCGGCGGTCGGCCGTCGTCTCAAGAGCCGTCGAGCCGACCGAACCGCCCCCGATGGAAGATCAATGGCCCGTCGGGGGCCTCGCCCGTGCCCAGAGCGTCCACCCGGCCGACCACGATGAGGTGGTCGCCGCCGGTGTGTACGGCGTGGATCGTGCAGTCGATCCAGGCGGCGGCTCCTGTGAGGCGTGGAGAGCCGGACGCCGGCGCCGCGTCGTACGCCACCCCCGCGAACTTGTCCGCGCCGCTCACCGCGAAGCCGCGGCACAACTCGCCCTGGTGGGCGCCCAGGACGTTCACGCAGAAGGCGCCCGCGCGGGCGATGCGCGGCCAGGTCGTCGACGTACGGCCGACCATGAAGGCGACCAGCGGCGGGTCGAGGGAGAGGGAGGAGAAGGACTGGCAGGCGAAGCCGGCGGGAGTGGACTCGCCGTCGGTGGCGGGGGCGGTGATGACGGTGACGCCCGTCGCGAAGCTGCCGAGGACGCGCCGGAACTCGGCCTGGTCGACGGGGGCGCGCTCGTCCTCACCGACGCACCGCAGCTCCGGGCGCGGCAGCGCTTCTACGGGGGCCGCGGTGCCGGCCGACCTGAGGTAGCGGACGGCGGCGGCGGCCGCCCCTGCGTGTCCCATCACCCCTCCATTGAAGCTGACGGTTCGTCAGATGGGAAGGTCAGCGGCCCCTGTACTCGGGGATTCTGCGCTCCACGAAGCTCCGTACGCCTTCCTGGGCGTCCTCGGTCGTCATGTTGATCTCCTGGGCGGCCGCCTCGGCGGCGAAGGCCGTCGCTCGGTCGGCGTCCAGGGAGGCGTTGACCAGCTGTTTGGTCAGGGCGAGGGCGCGGGTGGGACCCGCGGCCAGGCGTGCCGCCCACTCGCGGGCCGTCTTGTCCAGCTCGGCGTCCGGGACGACCCGGTTGACCAGGCCCAGGCGTTCGGCCTCGGTCGCGGACAGGGCGTCGCCGAAGAACATCAGCTCCTTGGCGCGCTGCGGGCCGACCAGGCGGGGGAGGAGATACGCCCCGCCGCCGTCCGGGACCAGCCCCCGCCGTACGAACACCTCGATGAACCTGGCCGACTCCGCGGCCAGTACGAGGTCGCAGGCGAGCGCGAGATGGGCGCCGAGGCCGGCCGCCGTGCCGTTCACCGCCGCGATCACCGGCTTCTCGCAGTCCAGGACGGCGGCGATCAGGTGCTGGGCGCCCAGGCGGAGCATGCGGGCCACATCGCCGGCCACCCGCTCGCCGCCACCCGAGCCGCCCCGCAGATCGGCTCCCGCACAGAAACCGCGCCCCGTTCCGGTGAGGACGACGGCCCTCACGTCCGGGTCCGCGGACGCCTCGGCGAGAAGCCCGATGACGGTCTCCCGCTGCTCGGGCGTGATGGCATTGAGTGCGTCGGGCCGGTTGAGGGTGATGTACGAGACCTGGCCGTCGGCCGTGTGCAGCACCTCGGTCACCGGCACACCGCCAACGCGTCCAGCGCCACGGCCCCCTGCCCCCTGGGCAGCACCATCAGCGGGTTGATGTCGAGCTCCGCGAGCTCGTCCCCGAGTTCCAGCGCCATGCGCTGCACCCGCAGGACGACTTCGACGAGCGCGTCCAGGTCGGCCGGGGGCCGTCCCCTGACCCCGTCGAGCAGGGCCCGGCCGCGCAGGTCGGAGAGCATCGCGAGGGCCTGGTCCTCGCCGAACGGCGGCACCCGTACGGCGACGTCGTGCAGGACCTCGACCAGCACCCCGCCGAGCCCGACCGTCACGGTCGGCCCGAACAGCTCGTCGTGCGTGACGCCCACGACCATCTCGACGCCCCGCTCGACCATCTGGCACACCAGGACGCCGTCCAGGGACACGCCCTCGTAGCGCGCGATGTCGGTCAACTCCCGGTAGGCGTCACGGACCTGGCTGGCGGAGGTCAGCTCGATCTTGACCAGTCCCAGCTCGGTCTTGTGGGCGATCTGCGCGCCGGACGCCTTCATCACCACCGGGTAGCCCACCAGGCCCGCCGCGCGTACGGCCGCCGCCGCGCTGGTCACCAACTGCTCACGCGGTACGCGGATCCCGTACGCCCGCAGCAGTTGCTTCGCCGCATGTTCGCTGAGCTGCTTGCCCGGGCGCATCAGCGCCTGCGCCTTGCGGAAGGAGGGCGAGGTGGTGCGGGGGGCCTCGTCGAAGGGGGAGCGGTAGCCGGAGGTGAAGCGGTGGTGGTCGAGGTAGGCGCGGACGGCGGTGATGCAGTTCGCGACGGTGCGGAAGGTGGCCACCCGGGAGGAGCCGAGGAGGACCTCGCGGTAGGCCGGCTCGGTGCCGACCGGGGAGCCCCAGACCACGCAGACCAGCTTGTCCGTGTGCTCGGCCGCGTCCACCAGGTCCTGGACGAGCTTGTCGCTGAGGGGAGGGAAGGGCCCGGTGATCGGGCAGATCAGGACGCCTACGTCCGGGTCGTCCAGGATCGCGTCGATGATCTTCCGGCCGCGCCAGTCGCCGACCGGATGCCCGCCGTTGTCGACCGGGTTGGCCACACTCAGGTAGTCCGGTATCCACTGGTGCAGCTCGGCCTGCTTGGCCTCCGAGAAAACGGGCAGCCGCAGCCCCGCCTCGGTCGCCAGGTCGGCGAAGTGCGCGCCCGTGCCGCCCGAGATCGAATAGACGACGACGCCGTCCGCGCGCGGCGGCCGGGCGCGGGCCAACAGGGTTGCGGTGTCCTGGAGTTCGTCGAGCCCGTCCACCCGGATCACGCCGAACTGGCGCATCGCCGCGTCCACCACCGTGTCCGCGCCGGTCAGCTTGCCGGTGTGGGAGGCGGCCGTGCGGGAGCCCGTCTCCGTGCGGCCCACCTTCACGGCGACCACCGGCACCCCGCGCCGGGCGGCCCGGTCGGCGGCGAGCAGGAAGGAACGGCCGTCCTTCAGCCCCTCGACGTAGCAGGCGATGGCACCGACCTCGGGCTGCTCGGCGAAGTAGGAGATGAAGTCGGCGGTCTCCAGGTCGGCCTCGTTGCCGGTGGGCGCCCAGTGGGATAGCCGGATGCCGAGGTCCTGGAGGGAGAAGACGGGCCGGCCCTGGTGGCCGGACTGGGTGATGAGCGCGATGGCCGGTCCGTCGAGGTCGTCCCGGAACCGCTCGAAGGCGTTGAGGTTGGTGTTGGGGCCGAGCAGCCGCATCCCGGAGCGCCGTACGGCCCCCGCCAGCCGCTGCTGCGCGGCCGCACCCTCCGCACCGGTCTCCGCGAACCCGGAGGCGAAGACGACCGCGAACTTCACCTTGGCCTCGGCCAGTTCCTCGACCACCGGCAGGGGATCGGCGATCAGCAGTACGGCGAGGTCGACCTGCTCGGGCAGATCGGCGACGGAAGGGGAGCAGGGGATGCCGAAGACGGACGGGCGGCTCGGGTGGACGGGGTGCAGCCGCGCCCCGACCCGCTCCGCCCAGCCCACCAACTGCCGGGTGATACCGGTGTTGGGCCGCCCCTCGGTGTCCGAGGCGCCGACCACGGCGACGGACTCGGGCCGGAAGAACTTGTCCAGATCGGGTACGTCGGCGTACAGGGGCAGGCCGCTGACGTCGAGGTCGTCGACTTCGGCGGGCCTGCCGTGGACGGCGGGCCCGGGTTGCTCCCCACAGGCGATGACCCGGGCCCGGCGGGAGTCGGTGGTGAGAGTGCCGTGGGTTGATCCAAGCATCGGTCCGCCCGCTCCTCTGAGACAGCTCTGAGACAGCTCTGAGACGGCGCCAATAGCTGACGCACTGTCAGATTACTGAACTGACGCCGTGTCAGGAACGGGCGTGCACGCAAAGTTGAACGAGCACTCAAGACCGAACGGGAAGCCGGTCAACCCCGGCGGGCCTCCTCACAGCTCCGCGAGCACCTCCTTGGCCACCCGTTCCCCCGACCGCACGGCCCCGTCCATGTATCCGTTCCAGTAGGTGGAGGTCTCGGTGCCCGCCCAGTGGATGCCGCCGACCGGCTTGCGCAGGGCCGCTCCGTACGCGGTCAGGACGCCGGGCGGGGCATAGGCGACCGGGCCGCCGCGGGAGAAGCCCTCGTTGTTCCAGCGCTGCAGCACGAAGGAGGTGGGCGACTTGGCCTTGTCGCCGAAGTAGTTGACGTAGTCCTTGAGTACGGCGGCCTTGACCTCGGCGACGCCCGACGCGTCGTACGCCCGCATCTCGTCGGCCTCGATGAAGCCCATCAGGGCGCCGTAGGAGGCGTCGGGCGGTGAGTTGTCGAACGTCGAGCGGACCACGCCGGAGTCGCTGACGACCTGGCCGTTGAGGCCGTCGGCCCGCCAGAAGGGGGTGTCGTAGACGGCGATCGCCTTGCCGATCGAGCCCATCGGCAGCCGCTGGCTCAGCTGGTCGCGCGAGGCCGGCAGCAGCGGGTCGAAGGTGATGCGCGCGGCCAGCGGCGGCGGTACGGCGACGACGACCTTCCTGGCCGTCACCGTCACTCCGTCCGCGGTCACCACGTACTTGCCGCCGGACTGTACGACGGACCGCACCGGTGCGCTCAGCACCACCCGGTCGCCGAGGGTGGCGGCCAGCTTGATCGGCACCTGTTGGGAGCCGCCGACGAATCGGGACTCCTGGGCGCCGTTCGCGGTGTCGGTGAGGCGTTCCAGGGTGCCGGGGTTGGACTCGTTGCCGGCGGCGGCGATGTAGAAGAGCACGTAGAGGAGGGAGAGTTCACGGGGCTGCGCCGAGAAGATCGACGTGCACGCCACGTCCAGCAGGAACTTGGCGGACGGGATGACCGCGTTGGCGTTCAGCCAGCTCTCGAAGGTCTGCTTGTCCCACTCGGCGGCCTTCGCGGCCGTCCAGGGCGCGTCGACCGGGACCTTCTTGGCCATGTCGTCCAGCGAGGCCTGCACGATCGCGGCGTTGGCGAGCCCGGCCGCGTCGACGGGTGGGACCGACCCGAGGATGCCGTCGGTGGCGTACGGGGTCCTGTTGCCGTCCTTGTAGAGAAGGTTCTTGCCGGTGTTGTAGGTGGTGAAGGTCGCCACGCCCAGGGAGTCGGCGAGGGCCTTGATGCGGTCCTGGGTGGGGCCGATGAACTCGCCGCCGCCCTCGGTGAAACCGCCGTTCGCCAGGGACAGGTTGACCACTCGGCCGCCCACGCGGTCGCGGGCCTCCAGGACGGCCACGGTCTTGCCGGCCGCCACCAGGTCGCGGGCCGCCGTCAGCCCGGCGAGTCCGCCGCCGACGACGGCGACGTCCACGTCCCGCGTGGTCGCGGCGGCCGCCGTACCGGCGGCGGTGCCGGTGAGGGTGACGGCTCCGGCAGCGGCGGCGGCACCGCCGAGCAGGGAGCGGCGGGAGAGGGCTTGAAGATGGGGCTGTCTTTCGCGTGCCACGTGCATCCTCCATGTGGAGAGAGTGTGGGGAGTATGTGGAGCCAGAAAGTGAGCAGTGTTCAGATTCTGGCCCCGAACGGCGGCACGCTTCAACGCTCCCGTCACATCTGACTCACGCGTAATGAGAGTTCTGTGCAAGGGAGTTGAGGGTTTTGCAGGGAGTTGAGAGCTTCTACGTCATCCGGGCAGGCGGGACAGCGCGTCGCCGCCGTTCTTCACGATGGTCTTCGCGATCTTCTCGGAGTCCATCGCCACCTCGCGGAGCGTGCCGCTGATGGGGGTGGTGAAGCCGGTGAAGTACAGGCCGGGGGCGTTCTGCGGGGTACGGGCGCCGTGCGCCACGGGTCTGCCCTGCGCGTCGAGCACGTCGAGGTGTCCGACCAGGCCCTCCAGAGCGCGGACGTAGCCGGTGGCGGCGACGACCGCCTCCGGGGAGACGCGGGTGCCGTCGGCGAGGACGACCTTGCCGTCCTCGAAGCCGTCGACGGCGGCGACGACCTCGACCCGCCCCTTGCGGACGGCGTCGATGAGACCGACGTCCTGCACCGGGATGGCGCCCTCCTTGACCCGGCTGTACAGCCCGGTGTCGGGGCGGGGCAGCCCCTGCGCGGAGAGGTCGGGGACGCACAGCTTCGCCATCGGCCGCGCGAGCCGGTCGACGACTCCGGTCGGCAGCCGCCGTACCAGCACGCCCGTGTACTGGGCGGCCCATCCGGCGGTCGAGCGCCGCACGATGTGCGGGGCCGTTCGCACCGACAGCCGCACCCGTGAGGCGCCGCCCTCCACCAGGTCCACGGCGATCTCGGCGCCGGTGTTGCCGACGCCGACGACGAGGACGTCACGGCCGGCGTAGGGCGCGGGGCTGCGGTAGTCGCCCGCGTGCAGGAACTCGCCGGTGTAGGCGTCGAGGCCGGCCCAGTCGGGCACGTACGGCGTGTGGTTGTAGCCGGTGGCGACGACGACCGCGGCACCGGTCAGCTCGCGGCCGCCCGTGGCGTGCAGCAGCCAGCCCTCGCCGTCGGCCGCGCGTTCGACGCGGGAGACCTCGACGCCGGTGACGATCTCCAGTGCGTGCACCTCGGCGTACTTCTCCAGGTACCGCACCACGTCGTCCCGGGCCACCCACCGCCCGAACCGGCGCGGCATCGGCAGCCCCGGGAGGGCTGAGAGGCGGCGGGTGGTGTGCAGGCGGAGGCGGTCGTAGTGCCGGCGCCAGGGCGCACCCACCTGGTCGGACTTCTCCAGCACGACCGCGCGTATGCCCCGGGCCCGCAGCGCGTACGAGGCGGAGAGTCCGGCCGGGCCGCCGCCGATGACGTAGACGGGGCGCCGGTGGTCCGAGGGGTGTGCGGACGGAGAGGAGTCGGCCATGAGCGCGAGCGTAATCACGCACCGGGTTGATGGGTCTCGGTCAAGCCCGGAATTGGTTGCGGATTGATCACGCCTGTAGGAGGAGTGGGTGGGACTCGTGACGTAGGCCACCTGGTTGTGGCCATTCGGCGAGTGCCCACCGGCCCGGGGGGCCCACTTCCTCAGTCGGGCCTCACGTGCGCGGGAGATGCACGGCGCTTCCCGGATCGCGCTACCTGACGTACCGTCAGATTCATGGATGCGATCTGGCTCACGGGCGCGGAATGGCTGGCCGTGCTGCGCATAGGCCTCGGGCTGTGGTGGCTGGAAAGCTGGCGGCACAAGGACCGCAAGGCCTGGTTCGAGCGCGGCACCGGGATCAAGTGGGCGGCCGACATCGCGGCGAAGCACCGCTGGAACGCCGTACGGTCCGGCTTCGAGGTCATGGTGGCGCCGCGCCCGCGGACGATGGCGTACGTCGTGGTGTACGCGGAGCTGGCGATCGGGCTGGGGCTGGTCGTCGGGTTCCTGAGCCCGATCGCGCTGGTCGGAGGGCTGCTGCTGAACGTCCTCTACTTCACGCTCATGATCCACGACGTGGCCGAGCAGGGGCAGAACTCGATGATGGCGCTGATGTCGGTGGTCGCGCTGTTCGCGATGTCGTGGCAGGCCTGGTCGCTGGACGCCGTGGTGGGGTGGTTCGGGTGACCCCGCGCTACGACGTCCCCGAGGTCGATGCCTTCACGCGGACCTACTGGGACGCGGCCGCCGAGGGCCGGCTGCTGATCCGCCGCTGCGGGGCGTGCGGGCGGGCCCACCACTACCCGCGCGAGTTCTGCCCGCACTGCTGGAGCGAGGACGTGGAGTGGGAGCGGGCGAGCGGCCGGGCGGTGCTCTACACCTGGTCCGTGGTCCACCGGAACGACCTGCCGCCCTTCGGCGAGCGGACGCCCTACGTGGCCGCGGTCGTGGACCTGGCGGAGGGGCCGCGGATGATGACGGAGGTGGTGGGGTGCGGGGCCGGTGGGCTCCGGGCAGGGATGGAGCTGGAGGTGGCGTTCCGGGAGGGGACGCCGGTATTTCGACCGCGTGAGTGAGGCGTACGGGTTTGAATGGACCGATGAGCTCTGTGGATGCGCAGCACATCGACCCGACTTCGCCCTCTCCTTTCTCGTCCTCCCCTTCCTCGTCCTCCTCTTTTCCTGATCTGTACGGTCATGGCATCCGTCTGCGCCTTTGGGACGCGGACTCGGACGCCGATGTCGACGCCTGGCTCCGAGGCCTCACGGACCCGGAGTTCCGGCGCTGGAACACCCCGCTCAAGCAGGTCGACGACCTCGCCGACGCGCGTGAGTCGCTGCGGGCCAAGGTGCTGGGCTCGGCGGACGGGTCGGCGGTGTCGTACTGCGTGACCGACGCGGCGAGCGGTGCGGTGCTGGGGCACATCGGTGTCAATGCGATCGACCTCGTCCTGAGCGTGGCCCGGGTCGGGTACTGGGTGCTGCCCGAGGCCCGGGGGAAGGGTGTCGCCACCCGCGCTCTGGCCGTGGCCTCCCACTGGGCGCTGACCGAACTGGGGGTGCACCGGCTGGAGCTCGGCCATGCCCTGGGTCATGAGGCCTCGTGTCGTACAGCCGAGCGGTGTGGGTTCCGCTACGAGGGGACGTTGCGGGGAGCGATGTGGGAGTCGGGGCGGCAGGACGCCTTCCGGGACGTGCATCTGCACGGGCGGATCGCCACGGACCCGGAGCCGCGGGTCGCGTAATTCGAAGGCGTCGGGGCGAGGGCACGCGGTTTCATGGGGCATGCATCCCGATGACTGGTATCTCACCGAAGACCTGGACACCTTCCTGACGCGCGCCGGGGGGTTCCTCCGCTCCCGCCCCGCCCTGCACACCGTCCCGCTGACGGTGACCGAGGGACTGCGGACGCGCGGCTTGCAGTACTACGGCGCCGAGGCGCCCTACTTCGGCGTACTGGAGTGGGAAGGCGCGGTCCGGGCCGCCTACTTCCGCACCCCTCCCTATCCGCTGAACGTCACCCCCCTCACCGCCGAAGAGGCCGACTCCCTCGCCGCCCACCTGGCCGGTCTGGGCCGCACGGTCCCCGGAGTCCTGGGTGAGCGCTCCACAGTCGAAGCCCTGGCGAAGTCCTGGGAGGGCCTCACCGGGGTGACGGCGACGCAGCGGCAGCGGCAACGGCTGTACCGGCTGGACACGCTGACCGTCCCGCAGCCGATACCGGAGGGGCGGCCGAGGATCGCAGACGCGGCGGACCGGGAGCAACTGGTGCGGTGGTACGAGGAGTTCATGGACGCCATCGGCGAGAGCGGCGCGGAGCGGGCGGAGGCCTGGGCCGACGTGCGCATCTCCGACGGCGGGGCGACGTTCTGGGAGGGTGCTGACGGGACCCCCGTGGCCATGGCGGCGGTGACACCGATGGTTGCCGGTCAGATCCGGGTCGCCCACGTCTACACCCCGGCCCACCTGCGCGGCCGCGGATACGCCGGGGCGGTCACGGCGGAGGTGAGCCGGGCGGCACTCGCGGCGGGCGCCGACGAGGTGCTGCTGTTCACGGACCTCGCCAACCCGACCAGCAACGCGCTGTACCAGCGGATCGGGTACCGGGCGGTGGCGGACTTCGCGGCGTACGACTTCACGGCCTGAGCCGCGACCGAGACTGTAGCGCGGTGAGACACGCCGAGCTACACTGGCCGAATGAAGACCATCACGCAGCGCGAGTTCCGGAACAACTCCGCCGCCGTCATGGACGCGGTCGAGGCCGGGGAGACGTACCACATCACCCGCAACGGCATAGAGGTCGCGGAACTGCGCCCGCTGGCGCGTCGACGCAGGCTGAGCGCCGACGAACTCGTGGCCAAGCACCGGAGGCTTCCGCGAGTGGACTATGCGCAGATGCGTGCCGAGGCGGACGAGTTCTTCGGGAGCGAGGAACGAGTGGACGAGGATCCATGGGAGCGCAAGCGTGGCTGAGCGGCACCAAGGGGGTGTCCTGGACACCTACACCTACATCGATCTCGATGTGCTCAGCCCGCAGAGTCTCCCCCTCATGCCGGAACTGACCGCCGTGACGTTCGCGGAGTTGCAGCAGGGGGTGGCCCTGGCCAGGGACCCTGCGGTGCGGGCGGCGCGAATGGAAAAACTGGGAGCCGCGGTCGCCGACTTCGAGCCGCTGCCCTTCGACGGGGATGCCGCTGCCAGGTACGGCACGTTGGTGGCGCTGACCATCGCGGCAAACAGGGACCCTCGCCCGCGCCGCATGGACCTGATGATCGCTGCGATCGCCTCGGTGAGAGGCCTGCCGCTCTTCACCCGGAATGCCGGGGACTTCAAGGGGCTTGAGAGCGCGGTCCTCGTTGTCCCCGTGTGACCCGGACGCGTTGCTCCGGCCTTACGGCCACAGGAGCTCTTTGACCCAACCTCCGTCCTGCCGCCGGTAGTTCAGCCGTACATGCTGCCGACGCTCGTCCCCCTGGAAGAACTCCACCTCGTCCGGCCGAAGCCGGTACAAGGCCCAGGAGGGCACCGGAGCATCGGGCTCCTGCTGGGCTCGTTCCCAGGCGGCCTCGGATGCCCGCGCCAACTCGTCCACGGACTCCAGCACTTCACTCTGACGTCCGGTGAGGGCGGCGGCGAGTGCACCGGTCGAGCGGGCGTGCAGGTCGCCCTGGGACTCCTGGGCCGGCGCGGCGGTGACCGGCCCGCGTACCCGGACCTGGCGGCCCAGCACCGGCCAGTAGAAGCCGAGGGCCGCATACGGCCGGGCCGCCAGCTGCCCGCCCTTGCGGCTCGTCGCATGCGTCGCGAAGGCCCAGCCGTCCGCGTCCGCGCCGTGCAGCATGACGATCCGTACGTCCGGGTAGCCGTCCGCGTCCGCCGTGGCCAGGGACATGGTGTGCGGCTCCTTCTGACCGGCCGCGACCGCCTCCGCGAACCATGTCGTGAAGAGGGGCAGCGGTTCAGCGGGGGCGTTCCCCGGGTCGAAGGGGCGCAGCTCCGTGACCTCCGGGTCCCAGACCCGCAACGACCTCAGCAGTGCATGAAGATCCGTTCCCATGGGTCGAGTATCACCTGTCGGATCCGCGCATACGTCTAGCCGAACTGCTGGATGAAGGCCTGCCAGCTGTCGCGGGAGACGGTGAGGAGGGGGCCGTGCGGGTGCTTGCTGTCGCGGACGGCTCGGCCGCCGGGGGCTGTGTCGGCGACCTCGACGCAGTTGTTTTCCTGCCCCGAGTACGACGACTTCCAGAAGGGGCTTACGACCTCGGTCACGATGTGTCTTGCTTCAAGCTCCGCAGTACGCCCCGGATGAGCTTCGCGCTCGCTTCGGGGGCCAGTGCCGCCGATCGTAGTAGGTCGTACATATTGGCGTAAGCCGGCGCACGGAATGTGGCCCGCCCCCTCGGGCGGGGCGGGCCGTTGGCGGCGGCCTGTGCCGCAAACGAAGGAAAACAGCGGGAAGGCCCCCGAGTCCGCGGGTCACCTGTCCGCGAACCGCCAGAAGTTTCAGTGAATTTCCCTCAGCGGGATCCGGTTTCGCCGGTGTCCTTGTCGCGGCCGATGCCCAGCCTTTCGGCCAGCAAGCCGAACACGACGCCTGCCGTCGCCACGGCCACCGCCGGCGTCAGCGAGTCGGCGTGAACTCCCGGAGTCCAGGCGAGCAGCATCGCACCGACGAGGAAGTAGGTCACCCAGCTGAAAGCAGCGTCCACCGCGTTGTCGAAAGCGGGTGGAATGCTGAATGCGCCACGCACGAGGTGCCGAACCGGCATGGTGACCGCCATGGCGAGAATCGCGCACGGCGCCAGGAACAGCAGGGCCCAGAAAACCGGCGCTATTCCATCGAGCTCGATTTCGCCGGGGAAGAACGCGGCGGTGGCGAGCAATATCAGAAGGAATATGAGGCCGACCGGAAGAATCGCGAACAGCAGGACCCCGCCGAGCGCGGTCCGGGCCAGGAGCTTCTCGCCTGTGGTCATCGGCTCGTCGTCGTCACCGGTGTCATCCGCGGGTTCGGAACGCTTGTCCATGCGCTTGTCCATGCGGTTGTCCATGCGGGACTCCACTTCCGCGTTCTCGGTGGGGGGATCCCGGGGTGCGGCCGCGGTGCACGGCCGTGCCCCGGGATTTTCCCATGGACCCTAGAACGCAACGAGCATGATGGCCACGGCGAGGTCCTTCGCCACGTCCGTGGGAACTCCGGCTCGGACCAGCGCGATGATCAGGGCATGCTCGCCCCAGCTCTCCACGCCCTCGATGGCGTCGGCGACCCTGGACGCGTTCTTGCCCAGGAACTTGGCCGCCTTCGGCGAGAGCTTCTTCATGACCTTGCTGAGCCATACGCCGCCGTGCCGGATGGCGGCCACGATCAGCTTGCGCATGATGGTTCCCTGGCCGAGGAACGCACTGCCGTGCGTGCCGCTCTCCAGAGAAGTGGCATAGGCCTCGAACTGCGCGATGTCCGCGGAGCTCGCGCCGTCGGCCTTCATCTGCTTGACGAGATCGCGTACGTCGGCCGCGGTGAAGGCGACGTCCGACGAGTTTCCGTCGGTTCGTGCGAAAGCGGTCTGTGCCACCGCCGAATTCGCGTCCCGCGACTCCGCCGCTTCCGCGAGCGGTGCCATGGCCCCCAGTGCCACAGCCAGGGTGGCCGTCATGGCGGCTGCGCGCAGCACGCCCGTGCGGCCGGTCCAGTTATTCGGACGCTGCCCGGCTATAGATGCCCTCATGTTGTTTCCCCTTTTGTTCTTTCGCCTGCCCCTGGTCAAGTGGGCAGACTTCCCCCACGGCTTTGCTCGTCATGGCAGTGCTGGTCGGGCGACGCCAGAGTCAAAGCCGCAGAAATCAAGTAGTGCTGTCAGCTCGATATTTGTACCTCCTCCTGATCTTGCGACGCAAGTGAAGAGGTTATGAATGCGCTTGCCTGCTGAATGTCTGAGGTTTATTTGAGGAAAGCCGAAGGGCCGCACCCCTCTGGCGTCCAACCCCAGGGGTGCGGCCCTTCGGCCGTCACTGAGGTCTTCTCAGCAACGTGGCGGATGCTGTGTGTGATGGATCGTCAGCAGGGCATCGCCGAGCGCCTCGCGAAGCTGCTCGCCGAGCATCGCGAACGTCTCGTGCCGAAGGCCACGGCCACCGCGGACCACCCCGTGGCCGCGTCGATCCTGCCCTGGACGGGTGACCCCGAGATCCTGGGCGTGACAGCCCCCGACCGCTCGGTGACGGCCACGACCACCGCCAGGAACACGATGACGGCCACCACCCAGCCGGTCGACCCGGGCGCCACGGCCTCGACGGGAGCATTCTGGGACCACAGCGCCAGGCACGATTCCCTCCCGGTGGCCGCGGGCAAGACGGGCACGATGACCCTCACCCTCGCCCCGACGGCCCCCGTCGGCACGGTCGTCCACGGGATCCTCTCCGTGGACAACGACACGGCGATGGGTGGCGGGAACGGCTCCGAGATCACCGGCATCCCGTACACGTACACCGTCGGCTGACCCAGCCGTCCACCGACACGACCGCGGCCGACCCTTACTCCTAAGGGTCGGCCGCGGAGTTCTTCGCCCACTCATGCGGCGTAGAACTCCTGGCTCAGAGCACCGACTTGTATCCGCCCCACCCGGTGGCGATCTTCGTGCGTCCGCCGAAGGAGCCCGTGCCGTTTCCGTTGTTGCGCCACAGGGTGCCGCTGGTGTCCCTGGACACGAGGTCGGCCCTGCCGTCACCGGTGATGTCCCCGACGCCGACGATCACGTTGTACGAGCCGCCCCAGTCGGTGAAGAGCTTCACCGGCGCCTTGAAGGTGCCGTCGCCCTTGCCGTCGTAGCGGTAGAGGTTGTTCGACTTGTCCTGGACGAGCACATCCCCGACGCCGTCGCCGTTGAGGTCACCGGTGCCGACGACCTTCTTGTACGTCTTCCAGTTGTCGTAGAGCTTCACCCGCGCCGACAGCTTGCCCGTGCTGGTGCCCTTGTAGAGGTACACGGCGCCGGTTGAGGCGTTGCGGGCGAGCAGGTCCGGGCGGCCGTCCTTGGTCACGTCACCGGGCGAGGTCAGGACGTCGTACTGCGTCCAGCCGCTGGTGCCGAGGGTCGTGTACGGCGTCGACGGGGTGACTGCCTTGCCGCAGCCCGGCGTGTACCGCCGCAGCGCTCCGGAACTCAGCCGCACCAGCACGTCGTTGCACCGGTCCCCGCTCAGATCGCCGTAGGACACGAACTTCGCGCTCGTCGGCCAGCCGCTGCCGGTGACCTTGCCGGAGAAGGTCCCCATGCCGGTGCCCCGTTGGACGGTGAGTCCGCCGGAGGAGTCGAGGGTGAGCAGGTCGCCGATGCCGTCGTTGCCGGCGTGGTCGCGGAGCGCCGCCGAGCCGTCCGTCACCTTGGTGGTGCCGGAGCGGGTGAGGGGCGTGCCGGTGCCGTCGGCGGGGGCGGCGGTGAGGGTCCAGGTGTAGGTGCCGTTCGGGACGAGGCGGCCGGTGGAGTCCTTGCCGTCCCAGGTGGCCGTCAGGAGGCCGCGAGCGGCGGAGCCGGACAGGGTGCGGACCGTGGCGCCGGACGCCGAGCGGATCGTCACCTGCCAGCCGGCGGCAGGCTTGGAGAGCCACCAAGTTCCGGACCAGCCCGTCGGCTTGGGGGCGACGGCAGCGTCGATGGCGGTGAGCGCGGAGGTGGGGACGCCGGTCGGGACGATGTGGATGCGCTGCTCCCGGTCGGCGTAGGCGACCTGGCCGCCGAAGCGGTCCACGGTCCAACTCGTGCGCGCCCCGACGTTGTCCCGGCCGAGGTCGGTCCAGCCGGCGAGCTTGTGGTGCGGCAGATCGGTGTAATTCCCGCTCGCCGGAAGGCCGTTGTGGAGGTCGAAGAGGGTCAGCCCGCTGTCCGAATCGATGCCGGCGAGGGCCTCGACGAGGTAGCCGTCGCCGAGCAGGACCCGGCCCTCGGGGGCGGTGGCCGTCTTCTTGGTCGTACGGTCGTAGACGCCAGAGCCCTGGATGTCGCCCCAGGAGTCCTCGCACACCCAGTACACGAAGCGGCCCACGGCCTGGAGGTCGGACGGCGTGCAGCCGTTGCGGGTGGTGAAGGACTCCCCGGCGGTACCGGCGGGAAGCGTCGTCGCCGTCACCTTGCCGCCGCTCGCCGCGCCGCTCCACAGGGTGTCGCCCCAGACGGCCGCGGCGACCCGGTCGCGCTTCTGGAGCACCTTGCCCGTGCCGGTGAAGTCGACGACGTACTGCTTGCCCGAGGAGGCACCGTCGACGACGCCGTACCGCCCGGAGAGGTCCTTCAACTGCGGGGTGCTGTCGCCGGTGTCGACGCTCGGGCCCCAGTCGTCGGCCCCGTTGGCGCGCAGCATGGTCAGGTCGGACTCGGTGGCGTCCCTGCGGCCGTGGAAGCCGGTGCCGTCGGCGAACATCTGGATGCAGCGGGGGCCGTACGGGGAGCAGTCGCCGTCCCATCCGCTGACCAGGCCGTCCACCGTGGACTTGGCGATTCCGCTGCCGGTGAGCCAGGTGCTGCGGTAGGCGCCGAGGATCGTGTTCGGTTCGTACAACGTGCTGTCGTCGGCCGTGGTGAGGATGCCGCTGCCGAGGGAGAGGCCGTGGATCTGCGCGGGCATCGGGTCGACGGAGGTCACACGGGTGCGGGTGAGAGAGCCGTCGTCGCCCTGCGCGATGCGGTAGATGCCCCAGTCGAGGTCACCCCGCTCGACGTACTGCGCGGCGCCCGCCACGAGGAGGGAACCGTCCGGTGCCTGGACCACACCGTGCGCGGCCGGGTCCATGACCTTGGTCATGCCGGTGTCCGTGCCGTCGGTGCTGAAGGCGAACAGCGGCTGGCCCCGGTACTGGTTGTCGCCGGGGGCGATCGGTTCCAGGCCGAGCAGCCTGTCGCCGACGACGCCGTACGACGCCTCGTAGGTCAGGGACGACGTGTCGAAGGTCCGCGGCGCGGCCGACAGGTCGTCACGGTCGTACAGGTCGGCCTTGCCGCGCCCGGGCCGGAGCCGCAGCACCGAGCCCTCGGAGAGCCGGAAGCCGGTCACTTCCCAGTGGTCCGTGTCGTTCACCCGGTCGGGCAGCGCGCTGAACACGCCCGTGCTGAGGTCGACGATGCCCCAGTGCTGCTGGACCCCTTCGTCCCCGCCCGTCTCGTAGCGGAGGATGACGGACCGCGCGTCGCCGTCCTCGACCGTGAAGGACCGCTGTCCCTCCGGCAGGCCGGTCACCGGAGTCTCGACGACTGCGCCACCGTCCTGGACGCGCCGCAACTGCAATGCGCCGGTGCTCTTGCTCGCGGTGACGACCCTGTCTCCGAAGGTGCCCAGGTAATTGTCGTACTCCGACACCGGCACGACCGTCGAACTGCCGCCCTTGAGGAGGGTGACCTGGTCGTCCTCGTCGGAGTACAGGGCCACGGTGTCGGAACCGCGTCCGTAGTAGCCGGTCTGGAAGGACGGGGACGACTGGTAGGAGCCGGTGTCGATGTCGTACTGGACCGGCACATCCAGCCGCTGCTCCAGTGCCGTGGTGGTGCCGGAGGAGTAGTCCGTCCACAGCAGGCGGTCGTCGCCCTCCTGCGTCCAGAGGAACCCGCTGGTCCCCGCGTTGAGGATCTGCGTGGCCCGGGGCACGGCCCGTGCGGCGGCCGGTACGACGACCTCCCCGGCCGTGGCGGCGACGGACGGTGACGGCAGCGCGGCGAGCGGGAGGCTCAGCGTCAGCGCCGCCACCAGGACGACCGCCGTACGAGCAGAGGGTCTGTGTCGGCCAGGTTGGGCCACGGTTCCTCCGGAAGGCAAGAAGAGGCATGGCGGGACTACGACGACACCCTGGTCGCCTCCCGGCCCCCCGGCCGCTCCCCCCACGCGAGTGAGGGGAGACTAACAGCATGGGCATGGCAAGGTGCCCGGCGGTCGGGTAAGACCGTCGGCGAAGCGCTGAACAGGTGCTTCTGGTCGCCGCCGCCGTCGCTGTCCCAGTCGAGGTGCAGCTCGCCGTCGCCCAGCCCCTTGCTGGAGCCGATCTTGTAGCTGATCGTGCCCGTCGTGTACGAGTTGTTGTAGTTGCCGTTGGAGGTGCTGTCCTCCAGCTTGTCCTCGATGCCGTAGAAGTTCTTCGACTTCTTCACCGGGTCCGTCCCGGACTGCGACTTCTTGATCTGGACCTTGAAGTAGGCCAAGTCGAAGATCGTGTAGTCGTCGACCTGGCCGTACGCCGGCCGTCTCAGCTGATCTTGGCGTACCTGTAGACGGTGGAGCCGGAGCGCTTGGCGCACACCTTGACGGTGAAGTCCCAGTTGTCGGCCCACGGACCCGAGTACGAGGGGTCGTCGACGGACTTCGTGCTGGGGACCGGGTTGTGCAATTCGTGTCCCCCGCACGCGCCTTTCCATAACGTGCCTGAATCTTTGATCAGGCTTAATTCTTCCGCCCGCTGTGGGGGACAAGATCGACGCGCGGCCGTCCTCGGACGGCCCCAACCCCCCACTCCCAGCGGAGATGTACATGCACAACAGAAGAACGGGCGGAGCCGGTGGGCGAGTTGCCCTCACCGGATCGCTCCTGCTGAGCGTTCTCGCCCTGGGTGCCGTTCCCGCGACGGCCGCCCCCGCTCCCGCCTCTGCCGCCGCCGACGGTGGCACGCAGCGTGTCATCGTGCTGTTGCGTGACCAGCACCCGGATCTGTCCCCCCGGACGAACGCCGCCCGCCGTGACAAGGCGGTGGCCCAGGACCAGGCACCGATCCTGTCGCTGCTCAAGGACGGCGGTGCGACGCGCGTCAGGAAGCTGAGCCTGGTCAACGCCGTCGCCGCGACACTGAAGCCCTCGGAGATATCCCGGATACGCGCCGACCGCCAGGTGGCCGCCGTCGTACCCGACCTGCCACTGCCACTGCCACGGCAGCACACCGCCACCACAGGCACCGCCACCGCCGCAGCGGGCTCCTCGTCCGGCACGACCCCTGCGGCCTGTCCCAAGGACCCGAAGCACCCCATCGTCGAGCCGGAGGCCCTGTCGCTGACGAAGACCGACGCCGCCCAGAAGCCGGCCACCGGCAAGGGCGTGAAGGTCGCCTTCATGGCCGACGGAATCGACGTCGACAACCCGGAGTTCGTCCGCCCCGACGGCAGTCATGTGATCACCGACTACGAGGACTTCACCGGCGAGGGCACGAACGGGTCCACCTCCGGCGGAGAGGCGTTCGGTGACGCCAGTTCCCTCGCCGCACAGGGCAGCCGGACGTACGACCTGGCGGAACAACTGCCCTACGCCACCAAGGTGCCCAAGGGCTGCACCTTCCGCATCCGCGGCTTCGCGCCCGACGCCGAGCTGATGAGCCTGCAGGTCTACGGCGGGAAGTCCGCCGCCTACACCTCCGGTTTCGTCCAGGCCATCCAGTACGCCGTCGAGCACCACGCCGACGTCATCAGCCAGTCCTTCGGCGAGAACTACTACCCGGACGCGGCCACCGACCCGGTCCGGATGGCCGATCGGGCGGCGGTCGCCGCCGGTGTCACGGTCGTCGCCGACACCGGTGACTCCGGCCTCTCCGGCACCATCGGCTCTCCGGCCAGCGACCCGCAGGTGATCGGAGTCGGCGCGACCACCGCGATGCGGCTGTCTGCCCGCGGCTACACATACCCCGGCTGGACCAGCGACAACATCGCCGCCCTGTCCTCCGGCGGCACCACGCTCGGCAACAAGCTGGTCGACCTGGTCGCGCCGGGCGCCGACGGCATGGCGGCCTGCACCCCCGGCCCGCGCTGGACGAGCTGCTCGCTGCCGACCGAGATCTTCGGCGGCACCAGCCAGTCGACCCCCTTCGTGGCGGGCGCGGCGGCCGACGTCATCCAGGCGTACGAGGCCACGCACGACGGTGCCCGCCCCGCGCCCGGCCTGGTCAAGCGGCTGCTGACCGGTACGGCCACCGATCTGCGCGTCCCCGCCGACGAGCAGGGCGCGGGGCTGCTGAACACCGACGCCGCCGTCCGCGCGGCCCGCGCGGTCGACGCCACCGGGGGCAGCGCGGACAGCGCCTCCCTCGTCCCCTCGGCCGGCCAGCTGGACCTCAGCGGCCGCCCGGGCGCCACCCGGCACACCACGGTGACGTTGACCAACACCGCGAACCGGCCCCAGAAGGTCACCATGACCTCCCGTACCCTCGGCTCGACGACGTTCCGTTCCGAACGCACCGTCACCGTCGGCGCACCGCTGGGCGACACCCCCCTCGGCCGGCTCGCCGTCAAGCCGTTCACCGTCCGGGTCCCGAAGGGCACTCCCTTCCTGGACCTGGCCACGGCCTGGCCGGGCAAGGACGGGGGCGGCCGCCTCATCCCGGTCCTGTCCGACCCCAAGGGCCGGCTGGTACAGCTCGGCTACGACTACGGCGGCAGCGGCCACAGCAACCACCAGTACGTCGACGTGCACGACCCGGTGCCGGGCGTCTGGACCGTCAAGGTGGTCTGGAACTACGGCGCGAACGGCCTGCAGTCGGCGAACGACAAGCCCGGCACCTACCGCGGCCCCCTGCACATCCAGGTCACCGGCCACCGCTGGACCTCGGCGGGTGTGCCCACGCGGACGAGGACCGTCCCCGCGGGCGGCACGGCCACCTTCCCTGTGACCGTGTCGATCCCGCGCCCTGCGGGTGACACGCCGTTCTCCCTGCAGTTCGCCTCGGACGCCGGTACGCACCTGTCGCTGCCGGTGGCCCGGCGGACCCTGCTCCCGGTCGACCCCGCACGCGGCCACAGCACCTCGTTCACCACCCGGATCACCGGTGGTGTGGGCCGCGACGCGGGCCAGGCCAACGGCTACTACCTCGATGTGCCGGCCGGCCGCCGCAACCTGACGGTCGACCTCACCGCGCAGGACGCCGACACCGAACTCAACTGCTACCTGATCAGCCCCCAGCAGCAGATCATCGCCCGGGACGCCAACCGCACCTACGCGAAGACGCCGGTCCCCACGAAGTACGCGAGCCTGACCGTCGACCGGCCCGCCGCGGGCCGCTGGACGCTGATCGTCGTCCTGCCCAACCCGGTCAGCGGCAAGGAGTTCAGCGAGCAGGTCACCGGCCGCGTCCGCCTCGACGCCCCCGTCACCGTGAGCGCCCCGGGGCTGCCGGACAGCCCGGCCCGCGTCATCAAGCGGGGCAGCAAGCTCAAGGTCACGGTGCGGGTGCCCAACCCGGGACCGGCGGAGCGGTCCTACTTCCTCGACCCGCGCCTGGCCGCTTCGGCCGACGTAGTCCTCCCGGACACCCATGGCAAGACCACGTTTCCCGTCAACGGCCCTGATATCGCGTCCTATTGGGTACCCACGCACACCACGGCCCTGAGGGCCACGGTCACCGCGGACATCCCCGTGGACGCGTCGATCCTGCCCTGGAACCGCTCACCCGAGATCCTGGGCGCACCGGGGCCCGACGGATCGCGGGTGGCCACGGCCACCGCCGACCAACTGGCATCGGGAGTGTGGAACGTGAGCGTCTCGGCGCCCGGTCCGTTCACGGACTCCACCGCGCCCAAGGGCACCGCCAAGGTGACCGTGACCGCAACCACCCAGCCCATCGACCGCGCGGCCCAGGCCTCGACGGGCTCGTTCTGGGACTTCACCGCGGACTACACCCCACTCACCGTCGCCGCGGGCAAGACGGGCACGATGACCCTCACCCTCGCCCCGACGGCCCCCGTCGGCACCGTCGTCCACGGGATCCTCTACGTGGACAACGACACGGCGATGGGCAGCGGGCAGGGCTCCGAGATCACCGGCATCCCGTACACCTACACCGTCGGCTGACCCAGCCGTCCACCGACACGACCGTCGGCCGGCCCCTGAGGGTCGGCCGACGGTCGTGGTCGCGGGCGTTGTGGCGGAGGCCGGCCGCGATGTTCTGGGGGTTCGGGGTCCAGGTGGCTGTAAGTCTCACGTCGCCCACACCTCACCCGCCCGGTACGAGAGCGGTCCGGGGCGAAGGTCGCGCGGTGTCACGCGGTCACCACAGCCACACGCCCAAGGCGATGATCGCCAGGCCCACAACCGTGAAGCATCCCGCCGTGCCGAGGAGCACACGCCACTGCCCCGGGTAACCCGGCTGTTCGGTGCTGCGCCAGGTGCTGACGGCCGCGAGCACTCCCGCAAGGATGAGCGCTCCTCCACCGGCCACGACGAGGAACCCGAAGAAATGTCCCCAGGTGAACGGATGATGGGGGTTCGGGGTCCAGACAGCCGCAAGTCTCACGTCGCCGATCGCTCTCACTCGTCCTTGGCCAGATCCTGGACATCCGCCTCGATGCCGGAGCCGGCAGCGTAGACGCCCGTGTTCAAGGTGGTTCCCACGGTGTTCTTGAACGCGCTGTCGGCCAGCTCGCCCCGGTCGCTGAGGTTCTTGCCGCCGAGACTCCCGTGCTGTTCCAAGGCATGGTTGACGCCGTGGTTCTGGGCGTTTCCGAAGGCACCGGTTGCGGCGTTCGTGAGAGCGTCCTGGCCCATCGTCGATCCGTCCTGACCGCTGATGATGTCGGCCGTGAGCCCGCCGGCCACATTGCCGGCCGCGCCGTTGACGGTGGTGCCGAGCAGGCCGTCTCCCCTGAGGACGTTGCCGACCACGCCGGTGACTCCCGCCGTCTCCGCGATGGCCGCGCTGCCGCCGGTGAACACAGCCGTTCCGGCGGCGGCACGGGTACCACTGACCAGATCGTCCCCCACGGTCACGGGCTGGCCGTGGACAGCCTGGTTCAGCATCGTGCTGCCGGAGTCCGCCACGAAGTTCGTGACGAAGCTCTCCGCTCCTTTCGTGAGGAATTTCGCGCTGAACTCGGCCACCTTGGTGAGCACCTGCGCCAGCTTCTCCGCCCCTTCCTCGGTGAGCTTGCCGAACCGCTCCAGCAGCGCCGCCACCTTCTCCGCAGCCGACGTGAACAGCTTCACCAGGTCGACGATCCTGGCGACCCGGGTGGCCACGGCCGTGTTCGCGACGAGGTCGGAGAGGAAGCCGGTGAAGAAGGAGAGCGCGGCGCCGGCGATCTCCATCTCGGCGATCTCGACGCAGATGTCGATGATCTCCTCGTTGATCTTGTCGATCTCGTCGGCGTACGCCCGCAGTCCGTCGGCCACCTGGTGGAAGTTGTGGGCGACGTCGTCGATGACGCGCTTCTGCTCCGCCCAGTGCTTCTCGAAGGCGTCGCGGGCCTCGCCGTGCCAGCCCTGCTTGTCGACACCCTGGATCTGCACGTCGAGGGCGTGTGCGACCTCTGTCAGCTCGTTGCCCATGGTGTCCCAGGCACCGGCGATGGTGCGGAGCGTGTCGCCGTTGCCGCCGGGGAGCTCCACGCCGCAGGCCTGCAGGATGTCCAGAACCTTGCCGTCGATCCAGCTGTTGATGCTCACGCCGGGCCTCCCGCGGGCTGGGTCGCGGCGCGCAGGTGGTCGATGGCGGTCTGGTCCGAGTTCTTGTAGTTGGTGGCGTTGAGACGCAGGCGGTCGCCGTCACTGGTGAGCACCGCGGGCAGCTGCCCCAGTGCCTTGAGGGTGCCGGTCAGCAGCTTCTGGTACTTGTCCGCCGCACCGTCACAGGCGCCGAGCAGGCCGAAGGCCTCTCCGATCTGGGACGCGGTCGCCGCGAAGGCGTCGATCGGCTTCGCCAGGTCCTTCGCTTCTCTGTCGAACTTCCCGGCAAGCTCGTTCAGCGTGTCAGGGTCGACACCGAACTGGCTCATTCTCGCTCCCCCGATGTTGAGTACATGAGCAGAGACCAGCAGTACCGGAGGCGGTGATCCGCCGGGAAGGGCTGTTTGCGGGTTCAAAAGGACTGTTTGCAGGATCAAGACGCGGCGATGACGCGCCCTTTGGCCGGCTTTCCACAGGGCGCCGCCGGGCCGCTTACCTGTGAGGTCATCGACCCCGCTATCTCGTCCTGCCAGGATCGTCTGCATAAGGACCCCGACCGACCGGAAGGACGGCAACACGTCATGACCGCCTACGCCATAGCCCACCTGCAGGAAGCCGCTCCGCACCCGGAGATCGCCGAGTACATCGAGCGCATCGGTGGCACCTTCGAGCCGTACGGCGGCCGTTTCCTGGTGCACGCCACGCAGCACGAGGTGAAGGAGGGCGGCTGGCCCGGGCACGTCGTGGTGATCGGTTTTCCCGGGATCGCCGAGGCGCGGGCCTGGTGGGACTCGCCCGAGTACCAGGAGATCGCGCCGTTGCGCTCGCGGCACATCAAGGGGGACATCATCCTGGTCGACGGCGTTCCCGGGGACTACGACCCCGCCTCCACCGCACGTGCGATGCGGGAGGCGCTGCCCGCCCAGTAGCCCGCTCGGCTGATCACCTGCCGAGGACCACCGTCCCGGAGGAGCAGAACCAGCCCCCGGTGCCCGAGGCCACCCCCAGCCGCGGCAACTCCCCGTCGGACGCCCGTACTTGTCTCGCGCCCGCCTCTCCCCGCAGTTGCCGCACCGCCTCCACCAGCAGGAACAGCCCGCGCATCCCGGGGTGTTGGGCCGACAGCCCGCCCCCGTCGGTGTTCACCGGGAGCTCCCCGCCCTCGACCCTCAGCCGCCCCTTCTCCACGAACGCCCCACCCTCCCCCTTCCCGCAGAATCCGAGATCCTCGAGCGTCACCAGGGTCATGTAGGTGAAGGCGTCGTAGATCTGCGCGAAGTCCATCTCCGAGGGGCCGACCCCGGCCCGTTCGAACGCCAGCCGCCCGCTCACCGCGGCCGGCGACACCGTGAAGTCGGGCCACTCGGACATCGCGGCGTGCGAGACGTGCTCCCCGGTGCCGAGCACCCAGACCGGAGCGGTACGGCAGTCCCGTACGTACTCCTCGGCGGCCAGCAGGACCGCCGCCCCGCCGTCGGAACGTATGCAGCAGTGCAGCTTGGTGAAGGGGTCCGCGATCATCGGGCCGGAGAGGACCTCGTCCACGGTGATCGGGGTGCGGAACATCGCGTCCGGGTTCAGCGCGGCATTCGCCCTCGCCTGCACGGCGACGGACGCCAACTGCTCGATACTCGTGCCGTGTTCGATCATGTGCCGGCGGGCCGCCATCGCATACTTGGCGATCAGCGTGTGGCCGTACGGCACCTCGAACTGCAGCGGGCCCCGCGCGCCGAAGGAGAGGTTGCCGGTGCGGCGGCCCGCCTTGATGTCCGCGCGGGCCGTCGAGCCGTAGGCCAGCAGGACCGCGTTCGCATGCCCCGCCGCTATCGCGTCCGCCGCGTGGGCCGCCATCACCTCCCAGGTCGAACCCCCGACCGCCGTGGAGTCGACCCAGGTGGGGCGCAGGCCCAGGTACTCGGCCACCTCGACGGGAGCGAGGGTGCCCGTGCCCGCCGACGCGAAGCCGTCCACCACCTCGCGGGCCAGCCCCGCGTCGGCGAGCGCGCGACGGGCCGCCTGGGCGTGCAGGGTGTACGGGGTCGCGTCGTCCACGCGGCCACAGTCGGAGAGCGCCACGCCGACCACGGCGACGTTCCGGCTTCGGGGAGTCGTCCGGTGTGCCGTCCGGAGAGTCATGAGCGGCCTCCTGCCTCTGTGCATATCGTTGCGACCCTCCTAATATGACGGCCCGTCAGATATCGAGGGAAGAGAGAGTGGGGGAGCCATGGACGTCGGCTTCACAGCCGAGCAGGACGGGATCCGCCGTACCCTGCGCGAACTGCTCCGCGACCGCTGCGGCCCCGAGGAGCTGCGCGCCGCCCTCGACACCCCCGCCGGACACGACCCGGCCCTGTGGACCGCCCTCGCCGACCAGCTCGGCCTCCCCGGACTCGCCCTCCCGGAGGCGTACGGCGGTATCGGCTGCGCGGCGACCGAACTCGCCCTGGCAGCAGAGGAGTCGGGCAGGGTCCTTGCCCCCTCCCCGCTCCTCGCGACCTGTGTGCTCGCCGCACCCCTGATCCTCGCCCTCGGCACCGACACCCAGCGCGCAGCCCTGCTGCCCCGCATCGCCGACGGCACCCTCACGGCCGCCCTCGCCGTCCCGGGCGCCGCCCTCGCCACCGCCCTCGCCCTCACCGGCACGGGCGACGGCGACTGGGCGGGCGGGGGCCGCGCGGGGGGCGTCCAGGCCAGGCGGGCGGGCGACGGCTGGCGGCTGTACGGGCAGGTGGACCAGGTCCTGGACGGCCACAGCGCGCAACTCCTGCTGGTCGCCGCCCACACCGGCGGCTTCGCCCGCACGCGCACCCTCCTCTTCCTCGTGACGGGGGAGGCGGCCGGCCTCGTCCGCGTACGGCAGACCGCGCTCGACGCGACCCGGCCGCAGGCGCGTGTCCAACTGCGGGACGTCGAGGCCGAGTTGCTGGGCGAGGAGGGCGAAGGTGATGTCCTCGGTGCCCTCTCCGCCGTCGGTGACACGGCTGCCGCCGTGCTCGCCTGCGAAGCCGTCGGGGCCGCCGACCACGCGCTGGAACGGACCGTCGAACACGTCAAGCAGCGCGAGCAGTTCGGGCGGGCGATCGGGTCCTTCCAGGCCGTGAAGCACCGGCTGGCCGACGTGTACGTCCAGGTCCAGGCGGCACGCTCGGCCGCCTACTACGCCGCCTGGGCCACCGCCCACGGTGAGCTGGTGGGCGGGCTCGCCCTCGCACAGGCCCTGGAGGCGCTGCGCAGTGCCGCCGCCGAGGGGATCCAACTGCACGGCGGAATCGGTTTCACCTGGGAGCACGAGGCGCATCTGTACTTCAAGCGCGCCGCGGGCGACGAGCTGCTGTTCGGGCCGGTGCACCGGCTCCGGGCGCACGCCGCCGATGCGGCGCAACTTTTCGAGCAGGGCCGGGAGGTGGCGGTGTGATCGGCGAACGCCTGGTGCAGAAGGTGTCCTCGACGAGGGGCTTCGCGAAGGTGGCGCCGCACGTGGTGCCGAGGCTCGACAAGGCCGTACACCGGCTGACGCGCGGAAAGTACCTGCTCAGCGCACAGATGCTGCCCGGAGTGATCCTGACGACCACGGGCGCGC
The DNA here is from genome assembly GCF_053598255.1 of Streptomyces sp. NPDC001157. Classification (NCBI taxonomy): domain Bacteria; kingdom Bacillati; phylum Actinomycetota; class Actinomycetes; order Kitasatosporales; family Streptomycetaceae; genus Streptomyces; species Streptomyces sp. NPDC001157. The sequence continues at coordinate 194,274 of NZ_JBSFJW010000008.1, read as the reverse complement.
GGAGCGGCCTCCCACGTCGTACGCCCCTGGCCTGTATGCCGGAGGAGGGCGGCTGGCTCCTCATAGGCTCCAACTTCGGCCGCACCGACCATCCTGCCTGGACGCACAACCTCCTCGCCCACCCCGACGCCGAGGTCAGCTGGAAGGGCCAGGACATCCCGGTCACGGCCCGGCTGCTGGAGGGTGAGGAGAGGGCGGCGGCCTGGAAGACGTTGTTGGCCTTCTGGCCGCCGTATGCGACGTATCAGGCTCGGGTGGAGCGGGAGATACGGGTGTTCAGGGTTGTGCGGCGGTAGTCGGCGTCAGCGGGACGACTGGTTATGGGTGCAGGCCACGTCGTACTGGGAGATCGAGTGTGCGTTCTTGGAGTTCTGGGGCTGCTCGCCGGCGTAGTGGGTGCCGGCGTTGCCGTCGGGGTTGAAGGCGGAGCCGGGAGCGGAGATGGAATGGCCCGGGCGGGCTGAGTCGGGAAGGGTCTCACAGGACACGTTGGGCTGGCCCGCGAAGGCGATCCCCGCGCCTCCGCTGACCAGAGCCACCGACGCCACACCGACGGCCGCACGCTTCAGGAGGTTCATGATCGCCTCTCCTCTCGTGAGGCATGCACGGAGTACATGCCCATACGTACGTAAACCGGGCGCAAACCGTTCAGCTACAACGTCGCCAACCGCTGCACCAGCAAAAACGCCCCGATCCCCAACATCGCCGCCCCCGACGTCCGCGTCACCGCGCGGGCCGCGGACGGGCGGGTGCCCAGGACCGCTCGGGCGCCCAGGCCCACCGTGAGGTAGACGGCCGCACAGCACGCCATGTGGAGCAGGCCGAGGGTGGCGGTCTGGACGGGGACCGGCAGGCCGGTGTGGGTGCTCAGGAACTGCGGCAGGACCGACAGGTACAGCAGCAGGCCCTTCGGGTTCAGACCGCTGATCGTCGCGCCGCGAAGGAAGACGCGGGCGCGGGAGGTGTCCGCCAGTTCGTCGCCCGTCCCCGGCGCCCCGGGGCTGCGCAGCACCCCCCACCCCAGCCACACCAGATACCCGGCTCCCGCCACCGTCAGCACGGTCAGCAGCCGCGGCTCGCCCGCCACCAGTACCGCGAGTCCCGCCACCGCCAGCACCGTGTGCAGTGCGTACCCGGCGACCAGACCGCCCACCGCCCACCCGACGGAACGACCGCGCAGCCCGGCCGAGATCGCGTACGCCCAGTCGGCACCCGGCACGCACACCAGCAGCAGATCGAGGGCGAGGAAGGAAAGCAGCAGTCCGGTGTTCATGCGAGTGACATTAGGCCGGAATGGATCGAAAGTGTTCCCGGATTTTGCTCTATAACCCCCAATCCATGGAAGGATCTGCCCCATGGACGACGTGGATCGCAAAATCCTTGCGGAGCTGCAGCAGGACGGGCGGCTGACCGTGACCGAGCTGGCCGGGCGGGTGCGGCTGAGTGTCTCGCCGTGTCATCGGCGGCTGCGGGAGCTGGAGCGGTCGGGGGCGATCAGCGGCTACCGGGCGGTGGTGGAGCCCGCGGCGGTGGGGCTGACCTTCGAGGCGCTGGTCTTCGTGTCCATGCGACAGGAGGACCGGGACACGGTCGCCGAGTTCGAGCGGGCGCTCGCGGACATCCCCCATGTGCTGGATGCGCAGCGGCTGTTCGGCGAGCCGGACTATCTGCTGCGGGTGGCCACCGCCGACCTCGCCGCCTTCCAGCGGCTGTACGACGAGCGGCTGGCGACGCTGCCGGGAGTGCAGCGGCTGACCTCGACGCTGGTGATGAAGCATGTGGTGCGGGGCCGTCCGCTGCCCGCATAGCGCAGCAGGCGGCGGCTCACCGTCGGGTGAACCACCGCCTGCCAGACAGGACTTGGGCCTCGAAAAAGAGATCTGTGAAGTGATCCGTGGAGAGATCTATTTCGTCGGCTTCTTGCCGGTCACGCCCAGATGTACCAGCAGCGCCAGATTCGGCTTGAGTTCAGCCTGTTTGACGCCCCAGGTCTGGAAGCCCTTCTGGTGCGAGGCGACGGCCGCGAGCATCGCGACCAGTGAACCGGCGACCGCCGCCGGGTTCACGTCCTTGTCGACCCTTCCCTTGGACTGCAGTTCGGTGATCGAGTCCGTGAGGGAGTTGTTCACCGAGTTCAGGATCTTCATACGGATCTTGTAGAACCGTTTGTCGCCCTCGGCCGCACCGAGGTCGACGACGCGCAGAATCGCGTCGTTCTTGCGCCAGAACTCAAGGAAACCGTCGACGAGTTCCTGCGCTGTCTGCCAGCCGGCCTTGCCGACCCAGGAGCGGCCCTCCAGGAGCGCGGTCAACTGGCCCCCCTCGGTGGCCATTTGCTCGGCGATCTCCAGGACGGCGCCCTCGACGTCCGGGAAGTACTGGTAGAAGGTCGCGGGCGAAGTGCCCGCTTTCCGGGCGACATCGATGACTTTGACGTCCCGGTAAGGGGAGGAGCTGAGCATCTCGCTTAGGCAGTCGAGCAGCTTCTGCCGGGTCGCCTGCCCACGCCGACCGGCCACGCGGCCGTCGACGGTACGCACTTGTCCTGTCATGTCGTCAGCTTACCGAGGGGTGATGGGAGCGCGATTCGGCCGACTGCAAATGGGGTGCACGGGAGGGCGGAGGCAGGTGTGCCTGGTCCTGCGGGGTGCGTGAGTCGCCGTTAGTTTGGCGGTATGGCCGAAAACAGGGCATCCGCGTACGGAGAGGGCGTCCCGTGCTGGGTGGACGCGCAGCTTCCCGATGTGGAGGCGGGCAAGCGGTTCTACGGCGAGCTCTTCGGGTGGGCCTTCGAGGACCGGCCGGAGCTGTCCGGCGGCTCCGTGTGGGCCCGTCAGGAGGGGGAGCCGGTCGCCGCGCTCGCGCGCAAGACGGACGGGCGGCTGCCCACCGTGTGGACCGTCTACTTCGCGACGCCGGACGCCGAGGCGCTGGCCGACCGGATCTGGGCGGCCGGCGGGCAGGTCGTCACGGCGCCCACGCCGGTCGCGGAGCTGGGCACGGCCGCGCTGGTCACCGACCCCGAGGGTGCCGTCTTCGGGCTCTGGGAGCCGGGCAGCCACCCCGGCTTCGGCAGGCGGCACGAGCCCGGCACCTTCGCGTGGGCCGAGCTGTACGCCCGGGACGTGGAGGTCGCCAACACCTTCTACGGCGATCTCTTCCACGACGCCCTGTTCGGGCCGGGCGCCAGACCCGACTTCGGGCGCGCGGCCGTATCGGAGGTCTTCCCGGCCGAGATGCCGCCCCACTTCGTGGTCCACTTCGCGGTCGAGGACTGTGACGCGGCGCTCGGGACGGTGAGTCGTCTCGGGGGTCGGATCTGGGCGCCAGTATTCGAGACATCGTACGGAAGGGTGGCCGTCGTCACCGACAATCAGGGGGCGTCGTTCGCGGTGCTGGAACGACGGCAGCAGGCCGACTGAAAACTGCTGAATGAAAACTGCTGAAATAGACCGACTGAAGCAGATCGAGCGGTGAAACGTACCGTTTTGGGGTGAGGCATCCCGACTCGGTCCCGGGTTCGCAACCAGTGCCCGGGACAGGAAGAATCAGGGTGCGTGCCGCCATGGCGGTGCGGTGGTGAGACGCTGCACGGGGTCGCGTACAGATGTGGCCGGCGCGGCCCGTACGGGGAGGTGGCAGGCAAGTGGTGGATCAGCTGACACAGCACGATCCGCGGCGTATCGGTCCGTTCGAGGTGCTGGGGCGGCTCGGTGCCGGCGGCATGGGGCTGGTCTATCTCGCGCGCTCGGCGTCCGGCCGGCGCGTGGCGATCAAGACCGTCCGTACGGAGCTCGCCGAGGACCAGCTGTTCCGCGTCCGCTTCTCGCGCGAGGTGGAGGCCGCCCGGGCGGTCTCCGGCTTCTACACGGCGGCCGTGGTCGACGCCGACGCACGCGCCGCCGTGCCGTGGCTGGCCACCGCGTACGTGCCCGCGCCCTCCCTCGAAGAAATAGTGAACGAGTGCGGGCCGCTCCCGGCCCAGGCGGTGCGCTGGCTGGCGGCGGGTGTGGCCGAGGCGCTGCAGTCGATCCACGGCGCCGGTCTGGTGCACCGGGACCTGAAGCCCTCGAACGTCCTCGTCGTCGAGGACGGCCCCCGGGTGATCGACTTCGGTATCGCCTCCGGCGTCTCGAACACACGTCTGACGATGACGAACGTGGCGGTCGGCACGCCCGCCTACATGTCCCCGGAGCAGGCCAAGGACTCGCGGTCCGTGACCGGCGCGAGCGATGTCTTCTCGCTGGGCTCGATGCTGGTCTTCGCCGCCACCGGGCATCCGCCCTTCCACGGCGCCAACCCGGTCGAGACGGTCTTCATGCTGCTGCGGGAGGGCCCGGACCTGGAGGGGCTCCCGGAGGAGCTGCGCCCGCTGATCGAGTCCCTCATGCAGATGGAGGCCACGAGCCGTCCCAACCCGGCCGACCTCCAGGCCCAGCTGGCCCCCCATCTCTTCGGCTCCGGCTCCGACGACAGCGGTACGGCCTCGGCCTGGCTGCCCGAGCGTGCGGTGAGTCTGATCGAGGCGCGCCGCAACGGCCGTCCGGCGGCGAAGCCGGGCCAGGGCGGCGGCCGCAGCGGCGGCGGCGCACGACCCGCCCCCGTGCCGCCCCCGCCCCCGCACGACCCCGTCGTACCGGCGTCCCCCGTGTCCCTCGGCGCCCCCGACACCGGCCCCGTCCGGCTGGCCGGCGCCCAGGTGCCCATCGGGCCGGGGCCGCGGGTCTCCGACGTCCGTGCCGCCGCCGTGAAGGCACCCCCTCCAGAGGCCGCCCTGGCAGCCTCCTGGTCCAAGCCGCGCCCCGGCGTCAACGGCGCCGATCCTGCCGTGGGCCCTGTCGTACCCACCTCGCTGCCCGCCCCGCCGGAGACCGCGGCAGGCTGGCGTCCCTGGCGTTTCCGCATGTCGAACGATGTGTGGGGCACCCCGGCGGTCTCCGGCGACCTCGTCTACGTCACCTCCTTCGAGGTGCACGCCCTGGACGTGGCGACCGGCCGCCGCCGCTTCAAGACACGGGACGTGGCCTGGTCGATGGCGGTCGCGGACGGCCGTATCCACGCCTCCGACGGGCCGACGCTGTTCGCCCTGGAGGCCCGTGAGGGCGCCGACCTGTGGCGGCTGCAGACGGACGCCTGGGTGTACTCCCTCAAGGCCGACCGTGGCACGGTCGTCACCGGCACCCGCGGCGGCGGCGTCCAGGCCTGGGAGGCCTCGAACGGCCAGAAGCTGTGGGAACTCACCGGGGCGCAGACCGACTTCGAGTCCCCGGAGGCCGGGCCGACCGTCCACGAGGGCACCGTGTACGTCTGGCAGGACGCCCGGCTGCGCGCCCTGGACGCCCGCACCGCCAAGGAGCGCTGGTCCTACCCGATCGGCGACGCGGCTTCCTGCGGCGGTGTGCCGGTACGGGTGACGCCCGCCCCGGACGGGTACGTGTACGTCTCCGCCGGCACCCGGGTCCTGGCGATCGACGTGGCGAGCGGCCATGTGAAGTGGCACTTCGAGGCCCCCGCGGTCTTCCTCTGCCCGCCCACCTTCGCACCCGGCCCCGCGGTCACCGGCGGGGGCATCTACCTGGTCGACTACCTCGGCACGGTCTACGCCCTCGACTCCACCGACGGCCGCGACCGCTGGCGCATCGCCACCGAGTCCCGGGCCTCGACAGAGCCGGTGCTCGTGGCCGCCGGACACGTCCACGTGGGCAGCGGCAAGGGCCTGTACACCCTGGACGCGGTGACGGGCACACCCAAGTGGCGCTTCCAGGCGGGCGGCGACATCGTCGGCGCCCCCGCGGTGGCGGAGGGGCGCATCCACTTCGGCTCCACGGACCACCTGCTCTACACCCTGAAGGCCGACGACGGCCGGCTGCGCTGGAAACTCGCGACCGGCGGTGAGATCACCGGCTCGCCGGTCGTGAAGGACGGTGTCGTGTACGCGTGCAGCAAGGACCGGTGCGTGTACGCGCTGGACGCGGAGAAGGGGACGGGGACCGCCCGGCCCGCATGAGCTGCTGGTGACGGCCGTCGTACCGGTGTCACGGAAGGGTGTGGACGGCGGCCGTCCCACCTAGACGCTACGCCGGGTGCACGGCGGTCGCCATGCGGTGAGTTCGCCCCCGCCCCCCTACCCGTCCCGTACCTGGGGGCTGCGCCCCCAGGGCCCCCGATCGGCCTGAACGGCCTCCTCCTCAAACGCCGGACGGGCTGAAAATATCAATCCCCGGACGGAGTGAAAGATCAAGCGTCAGCCGGCAAAATCCAGCCCCTCCGGCGTTTGAGGAGCGGGGGTCCGGGGGCTGGCCCCCCGGTCGGGACGGGTAGGGGCGGCGGGGGCGACTCACCGTGTTCGGAACGACCTCCCGCGCCCGGCGAACAGTTCCGCCTGCCGTTCCTCCGGCAGGTTTCCGAGGGCGACCAGGTGCGCCGCCTGGGCGAACCCGGCGGCGACGGCGCTCTCCTTCGCCGCCCACAGGGCCCGCACGGTCCCCTGGACGCCCTCCGCCGGATACCCGGCGATCACCGTGGCGCACTCCGTCGCCGCCGCCAACGCCCCACCGGGCTCGGTGAGTTCGGAGACGAGCCCGATCTCGTACCCGCGCCGGGCCCCGATCCGTTCCGCCGTCCCCATGAGCATCATCCGTGCGACCTCCCCGTACGGCATCCGCTGCGCCATGAGCACGGACTCGTAGGCGCTGACCATGCCGTACGAGGTGTGCGGGTCGAAGAAGGCGGCGGTGGTGTCGGCGACGACGAAGTCCGACTCGCCGAGGAGGTAGAAGGCGCCGCCGCAGGCCATGCCGTGCACGGCGGCGATCACCGGTTTCCAGAGGTCGTTGGACTTGGGGCCGACGCGCAGGAGCGGATCGTCCGCCATGTAGGGGGAGTTGGGCTGCGGGACGACGGCGCTTCGGTCCAGGCCCGTGCAGAAGGCGCGCTCACCGGCGCCGGTGAGGACGACGGCGCGTACGGAGTCGTCGAACCTCAACTCCCGCCAGATCTGCCGCAGTTCGTCCCGCATGGCCAGGTCGACGGCGTTGAGTCGCTCGGGCCGGTCGAGGGTGACGACCGCGACGCCGGTGTCCTTGTCGGTCAGCACCTTCACGTTCACGGGCGCTCCAGGACCCACTGCGGAAGACCCTCGCCGCTGAACACCACCTGCACCCTGGCGCCGATCCGGACGCGCTCGGGCGGCACCGAGTCGAGTCGCGCGCCGGCCTCGGCGACGAGGTTGCCGACGAGCCGGATGCGGGGGGCGTCGGTGAGCTCGACGACGATCACGTGGTACGGGGACTGGTCCGCGTAGTCGGGCAGGAGCGGCGGGTGGGGCACGACGTACGACCAGATACGGCCGTGTCCGGCGACCGCCTGCCATTCGCTCGCGAAGGACTGGCAGTGCGGGCAGCAGGGCCGGGGCGGGAAGCGGAGCTCGCCGCAGTCGGCGCAGGCCTGGACGCGGAGTTCGCCCTGGCGGGCGTAGCCCCAGAAGGGTGCGCCGTCGGAGTCGATGACGGGATCGAGCATGGGTCAGCTCCTCAGGAGGAGAGCGGAGGTGGGGACGCCTTCACCGGCGGTGACCAGGCAGGTGGCGGCGTCCGGGACCTGGGCGGTGCTGGTGCCGCGGAGCTGCCGTACGCCTTCGGTGATGAGGTTGAACCCGTGGACGTAGGCCTCGCTCAGCCCTCCGCCACTGGTGTTGAGCGGCAGCCGCCCGCCGATCTCCAGGGCCCCCTGCTCGGTGAACGCCCCGCCCTCGCCGCGCCCGCAGAAGCCGTAGCCCTCCAGGGAGAGCGGTATGAGCGCGGTGAACGCGTCGTAGATCTGGGCGACGTCGACGTCCTGAGGGGTGAAGTCGGCGTGTTTCCACAGGTGCCGGGCGGCGGTCCAGGCGGGGCCGGTGAGCGGGTCGTCGTTCCAGTAGTTGACCATGCCGTGGTGCTGGGCGGGCAGCCCCTGGGCGGCGGAGTGGACGTAGACGGGCGGGCGGCGGCAGTCGCGCGCCCGCTCGGCCGACACGACCACGCACGCCAACGCGCCATCCGTCTCCAGGCAGTTGTCGAAGAGGCAGAGCGGCTCGCTGATCCAGCGGGAGGTCATGTACATCTCGCGGGTCAGGGGCCGGTCGTACATCACGGCCGCCGGGTTCTGGTTGGCTCTGTTCCGGCAGGCGAGGGCGACGTTGAAGAGGTGGTCGCGGGTCGCGCCGTACTCGTGCATGTAGCGGCGCGTCAGCATGGCGATCTCGTCCGCGGGGCGGAGCAGGCCGAAGGGGCGGGTCCACTGGGCGGGGGTGGGCAGTTGGACGGTGGTGTTCTTCCACGGGCGGGGGCCGGAACCGCGTTTCCGTGAGCGCCAGGCGACTCCGACGGTGGCCTGACCGGAGGCTATGGCGGCGGCGAGATGGGCGACGGTGGCGCACGAACCGCCGCCCCCGTAGCCGACCTTGCTGAAGAAGGTGAGGTCACCGAAGCCGACTGCCTTGGCCAGCTCGACCTCGTCGGTCTCCTCCATGGTGTAGGAGGCGAGCGCGTCGACCTCACCCGGTGCGATGCCGGCGTCTTCCAGAGCGGCGAGGACGGCACGGCAGGCGAGGGTGCGCTCGTCCTCGTCGAGACGTTTGGCGAAGGGGGTCTGCCCGATGCCGACGATTGCGGTGGCGTCCTTGATTCCGGTGATTCCGGCCATGCTGGTGCACCTCCGCATGCTGTCCCCTCAGCTGACAAGGCGTCAGGTTACAGCTAATCTGACGGTCAGTCAGCTAGCGGTAGGGGGCTGTTGTGCGCGGTGACGTGGAGTGGGGCAGCATTCCGGGACTCGTCCGGTCCGCGGCCGAGCGGTACGCGGACGCCGAGGCGGTGGTGGAGGGCCGTACCCGGATCTCGTACGCCGAACTGGGCGCCCGCGTCGAACGATCGGCGGCGGCCTGCATCGCGGCGGGCGTCTCACCGGGCGACCGGGTCGCGATCTGGGCCCCGAACTCACTGGACTGGATCGTCGCGGCGCTGGGCGCGGTGTCGGCCGGGGCGGTGCTCGTGCCGGTCAACACGCGCTTCAAGGGGGCGGAGGCGGCGGACGTCCTGCGCAGGAGCGGGGCCCGGCTGCTGTTCGTGACGGGTACGTTCCTGGGGACGTCGTATGTGGCCTCGCTGCGCCGGGCGGTCGACCGGGGGCCGGGGCTGCCGGGCCTCGACCAGGTGGTGGTGCTGTCGGACGACGCGCCCGAGGACTTCCGTACCTGGAAGGACTTCCTCGCGGGCGGGGACGGGATCGGGCCGGATGAGGTGCGGGCGCGGTCGGCGGCGGTGGACGGTTCCTGGCCGTCGGACATCGTCTTCACGTCCGGTACGACGGGCCGCCCCAAGGGCGCGGTGATCACGCATGCGCAGACGCTGCGGGCGTACGAGATCTGGTGCGATCTGGCGGGGTTGAGGCGGGGCGACCGCTATCTGATCGTGAACCCGTTCTTCCACACCTTCGGTTACAAGGCCGGGGTCCTGGCGTGCCTGATGCGCGGCGCGACGATGGTTCCCCAGCCGGTGTTCAACATCGACACGGCCCTCGCGAACATCGCGGCGGAACGGGTCTCCGTACTGCCCGGCCCCCCGACCCTCCACCAGTCCCTGCTCGACCACCCCGCCCGCGACGCCCACGACCTCTCGGCGCTGCGGTTGGTGGTGACGGGCGCGGCGGTGGTGCCGCTGCGACTCGTGGAGCGGCTGCGCGGGGAACTGGGCGTGGAGACGGTCCTGACGGCGTACGGCCTCTCGGAGGCCAGCGGCATCGTGACGATGTGCCGGCGCGGCGACGATCCGTCGGTGATCGCCTCGACGTCGGGCCGGGCGATCCCCGGTACGGAGGTACGGGTCGAGGCCCGGGTCGGCGAGCCCGGCGAGGTCCTGGTCCGCGGCTTCAACGTCATGCGCGGCTACTACGAGGACGCGGCCGGCACGGCGGAGGTCCTGACGGAGGACGGCTGGCTGCGGACCGGGGACGTGGGCGTCCTGGACGCCGACGGGAACCTGCGGATCACCGACCGGATCAAGGACATGTTCATCGTCGGCGGCTTCAACGCCTACCCGGCGGAGATAGAGCAACTCCTCGGCCTGCACCCGGATGTGGCTGACGTCGCGGTGATCGGCGTACCGGATCCGCGGCTGGGCGAGGTCGGCAAGGCGTATGTCGTGCGCCGTCCGGATTCCCCGATGACCGCGGACGACCTGATCGCCTGGGCCCGGCGGGAGATGGCCAACTACAAGGTGCCGAGGCAGGTGGAGTTCGTGGCGGAGCTGCCGCGGAACGCGAGCGGGAAGGTGGTGAAGGGGGAGCTGCGACGACTCTGACAAACGCCTCGGCCGCGGTGGCTCCCCCTCCGAGCCACCGCGGCCGATCCCCGTCTGGAGGTGGTGCGGTCAGGCGGGCTTGTCCGTGACGTGGATGTTGTCCGTGGTCACCGTGCCGGTGCCCTTGGCCGTCACCGTGAGCGGTTCGTCCGTCACGTGGATGTTGTCCGTCGTGTCCGTGCCGGTGTCCCCGGCGGCCGTCGCCGTCAGCGGCTCGTCCGTCACGTGGATGTTGTCGGTGGTGTTCTTGTCGCTCATCTCGCGGTCTCCCCTGAAGCAGTGCGCTGGATGGCAAGATCCGTCCGGCAACTCCCCCGAGGGCTGCCGGACGGATCTTGAGGCCGGTTCACCTTACGGTGCGGCCACCTGCCGTTCCGTCTGCCCCCCGACGCGACGGCCCGGCACAGAAGACAATGCCTGGCGGCGATAAACGAATGATGAACGTCGCTCAGGCCACCGCCTTCGGTGTCAGCAGCTTCCGCACCTCGTCCCCCTCCGGCGCATCGAGCGCCTCGAAGATGTCCAGGGCCTCGCGCCAGCACACCTGGGCCCGGTCGAGCTGACCGATGCCGTTGAGGGCGCGCCCGAGGACCGTGAGGACGTTGCCCCGCCGCCATTCCCCGCCGATGCCGCGCAGCACCGTCAGCGCCGTTTCGGCGTCCGCCGCCGCCTGCGCGGGGCGCCCGGCCGCGAGGCCGAGCTCGGCCAGACGGAAGAGGGTCATCCCCTCCCACAGGCGCTGCCGGCTCTCCCGGAACACCCGCAGGGCCTGCTGCAGGCACTCGGTCGCTTCGCCCAGCCGCCCGCTGCTGGTGAGCGCGACGCCCAGCGCATACCGGCCGTTGGCGCCCTTCAGGTCGTGCCCCATGCCGTCGTACATGGCCGTGCCCTGTTCGGCCAGGGCGACCGCGCTGTCCGTACGGCCGGTGGCAAGGTGCGTGCGCGACAGGTTGCACAGGGCGCTCGCCTCTCCCGAACGGTCGCCCACCGCACGGAAGTTCTCCACGGCGCGGGTGAAGTGCTGCTCGCTGTCCGCGTAGCGGCTCTGGTACATCGCGATCACGCCGAGGATGTTGGACGACCAGCAGTCGGCCAGCCGGTCGCGGGAGGCGAGGGCCAGTTCGTGAGCCTGGGCGGCCCCCTCGTCGGCGGAGTCGAAGCGGCCCGTGAGGCTGTGGGCGTAGGCCAGGGTGATCAGTGCCCGGGCCTGGGCGCGCGGTTCCTGTGCATCCCGCGCCACCTCCAGCAGACGCGCGGCGACCCCCTCGTACTCCCGGGAGTTGGCGCCCGACTCCGCCAGGTCGACCGCCGCCCACAGCACGTCGACGGCCCTCCGGATGGTCTCGGGCCGTGCCGACTGCCGCACGCACGCCAGCAGTGAGACCGCCTCGGCGTACAGCCAGTCCTGCGCGGTGTGCCGGTCGTCGAACGTCAGCCCGGGATACTCCGGGGTCGCGAGGTGGCCCACCAGCCGGTCTCCCGGCCGTTCGATCAAATAGACCGCCGCGGCGGTGGCCAGATAGAAGTCCAGCAGCCGCGACATCGCCGCATCCCGCTCGCTCGGCGGCCACTCGTCCCGCTCGGCGCACGCACGCGCGTAGAGCCGCACCAGGTCGTGGTAGCGGTAGCGGCCGGGAGCCGCCGACTCCAGCAGGGAGGTGTCGACCAGCGACTCCAGCAGGTCCTCCGTCTCCTCCAGGGGGAGGTCGAGGACCGCCGCGGCCGCCGCCAGCGACATGTCCGGGCCGTCCGCCAGCCCCAGCAGCCTGAACGCCCGTGCCTGGGCGGGCTCCAGCGCGCCGTAGCCGAGTTCGAAGGTGGCCTTGACCGCAAGGTCGCCGGCCTGCAGTTCGTCCAGGCGCCGGCGCTCGTCCGCGAGCTTCGCGGCCAGCACGGAGACCGTCCAGGTGCGGCGGGCCGCCAGCCGGGACGCGGCGATGCGGATCGCCAGCGGCAGGAAACCGCAGGCCGCCACCACGTCCAGGGCGGCCTCGCGCTCGCTCGCCACCCGCTCCTCGCCCACGATCTTCGTGAAGAGCGACAGCGCCTCGTCGGGGGACATCACGTCCAGGTCCACCAGATGGGCCCCGGCGAGGTCGACCATCCGCATCCGGGAGGTCACCAGCGCCGCGCAGCCCTCCGTGCCCGGCAGCAGCGGCCGTACCTGCGCCGCGTCCCGTGCGTTGTCGAGCAGGACCAGCACCCGGCGGCCGTCCAGCACGGACCGGTACAGCGCCGCCCGCTCCTCCAGCGAGTCCGGGATCGCCGAGTCCGCCGTGCCCAGGGCCCGCAGGAACGAGCCCAGGACCGTCTCCGGTTCTGCCGCCCGTGCCCCCGCGCCCTGCAGGTCGACGTACAACTGGCCGTCCGGGAAGGCCGCCCGCGCCTGGTGGGCGACGTGCACGGCCAGCGTGGTCTTGCCGACGCCGCCGATGCCCGCCACCGCCGACACCGCCATCACCCGGCCCTCGGCCGAGGACAGCACCTCGCTGAGCTCCTGGACGAAGGCCGCCCGCCCCGTGAAGTCGGGGACGGTGGCGGGCAGTTGGGCCGGGCGGACCGGGGCGGCGGCCGGCTCGGCCTGCGGGGACCGCGGCTCCGCAAGCCCCGGGTCCGCCCGCAGAATCCGCTGCTGCAGCTCCCGCAGCCCCGGCCGCGGGTCCACCCCCAGCTCGTCGGCGAGCAGCCGGCGGGTGTCCGCGTACACCGCCAGCGCCTCCGCCTGGCGGCCACTGCGGTACAGCGCCAGCATCAGCAGTTCGCGCAGGCGCTCGCGCAGGGGGTGGGCCGCGGTGAGGGCGGTCAGCTCCGACACCGCCTCCGCGTGGCAGCCCTGCTCCAGGTCCATGTCCAGTCGGGACTCCAGGAGTTGGAGCCGCCACTCCTCCAGGCGGACCCGCTGCGCCTCCGCGTACGGGCCGGGCACTCCGGCCAGCACCTCTCCGTCCCACAGCGCCAGCGCGCGGCCGAGCACCTCACGGGCGTGGCGCAGGTCCCCGGCGCTCTTCGCCTTCTCGGCCTCGGCGGCGAGGTCCTGCGCGACGGCCAGGTCGAGGGCGCCCTCGGCCAGCCCGCGCACCGCGTACCCGCCGGACTCGCTCACCAGGACCCCGGGGTCCAGCACCTTGCGCAGCCGGGAGGCGTACGTGCGCAGGGCGGCGAGGGCCTGCGACGGCGGCTCCTCGCCCCAGAGGGCGTCGATCAGCTCGCCCGCGGTGGCCGTGCGGCCCTCGCGCAGCAGCAGGGCGGCGAGCAGGGCACGTTGCTGCGGGGAGCCGGTGCTCAGCTGCTCCGTTCCGCGTCGGGCTCGTACCGGACCGAGCACGGCGAAGCTCAGCGGGGCAGGCTCCGCGCAGGAGCCGGCCCGCCTCTGTTCCGGCACTCGCGGTACACCGTCCATCGCCGTCTCCCTAGACACAGTGGGCAACTACGTCAGTTTGCCTTGTTCATGGCGGATGCGTCAGCTGTGGAGAGCCCTTGCACGGGCAGACGCGCGGGATATCACAAGGCCCTCACCTGCTCTTCGCACAAGTCTCGGCACGGATACCGACAGACCCCGGCAGGAAGAAGCTGCCGGCCGCATAGCTGACGGACCGTCAGATCGGCGCTACCGTGACCGCCATGGAGACCACGAAGGACTTCCCGGACTTCCCGCTGATCATCTCCGTCGACGACCACACCGTGGAGCCCGCCGACGTCTGGCAGAGCCGCCTGCCGAAGAAGTACCTCGACACCGGCCCCCGCATAGTCCGCGCGCCGCTCAAGGAGATCTCCTTCCTCGGCGGCCGCTTCCGTCCCGTGATGGGCACCCCCGGCGACGACGGACCCCTCGGCGACTGGTGGCTGTACGAGGGCCTCCAGCGGCCCCTCACCCGTCTGGACACCGCCGTCGGCTACAGCAGGGACGAGATCAAGCTGGAGGTCATCACCTACGAGCAGATGCGCCCGGGCTCGTACGACGTCCCGCAGCGCCTCGCCGACATGGACGTCAACCACGTCCAGTCCTCCGTCTGCTTCCCCAGCTTCCCGCGCTTCTGCGGCCAGACCTTCACCGAGGCCGAGGACAAGGAGCTGGGCCTGCTCTGCGTCCAGGCCTACAACGACTGGATGGTGGAGGAGTGGTGCGGCCCGCAGGCCCGGGGCCGGCTCATACCCCTCACCCTCATCCCCCTCTGGGACGCCGAACTCGCGGCGGCGGAGGTCCGGCGCAACGCCGCCCGCGGGGTCCGTGCCGTCGCCTTCTCCGAGATACCCCCGCACCTGGGCCTCCCGTCCGTCCACTCCGACGACTGGGACCCCTTCCTCGCCGCGTGCGACGAGACGGGCACGGTCATCGCCATGCACATCGGCTCCAGCAGCCGTATGCCCTCGACGTCCAAGGACGCCCCGCCCGCCGTGGGTTCCACCATCACCTTCGCCAACTGCTGCTTCTCGATGGTCGACTGGCTGATGAGCGGCAAGTTCGAACGCTTCCCGAACCTGAAGATCATGTACGCGGAGGGCCAGATCGGCTGGATCCCGTACATCCTCGAACGCGCGGACGTGGTGTGGGAGGAGAACCGCGGCTGGGGCGGCGTCGCCGACAAGGTCCACCGCCCGCCGTCCGAACTCTTCGCCGAGCACGTCTACGGCTGCTTCTTCGACGACGCCTTCGGGCTGAAGAACCTCGACGCGATCGGCGTCGGGAACGTCCTCTACGAGACCGACTACCCCCACTCCGACTCCACCTGGCCGAAGTCCAGGCAGGTCGGGGAGGCACAGATGGGCCACCTGGACCCGCAGGTCGTGGAGCGGATCGTGCGCGGGAACGCCATCGAGCTGCTGGGGCTCACCCCTGAGGGACTCTGGCGGTGAGCACCTTCTCGTACGGGATGCAGCTGCCCGTCCAGTCCCAGAGCACGATCTACGCCGAGGGCTGGGAGGCCGGCGCCGGTCCCGAGGACCTGGTGGAGATCGCCCGCACCGCCGACCGCGCCGGCTTCGGCTACCTCGCGAGCTGCGACCACGTGGCCATCCCGCGCCGACTGGCCCCCGCCATGAGCACGGTCTGGTACGACCCCGTCGCCACCCTCGGCTTCCTGGCGGGCGTGACCGAGCGGGTACGGCTGCTCAGCCATGTCGCCGTGGTGGGGCTGCGGCATCCGCTGCTGACGGCCAAGCAGTACGCCACCCTCGATCACCTGGCGGGCGGCCGCCTGATCCTGGGCGTCGGCGCCGGGCATGTGCGGGAGGAGTTCGAGGTGCTCGGCGTCGACTTCGACCGGCGCGGGGCCGTGCTCGACGAGTCGATCGACGCCCTGCGCGCCGCCCTCGGCCCGGACGAGTTCCCCGAACACCACGGCAAACTCTACGACTTCGAGGGGCTGGGACAGCAGCCGCGACCGGCCCAGGAGCGCCTGCCGGTGTGGGTGGGCGGATCGTCCCCGGTCGCCGTACGCCGCGCCGCCCTCAAGGGGGACGGCTGGCTGCCGCAGGGGGACCCGCGCGACCGGCTGCCCGCGCAGATCGAGCGGATACGGCGGCTGCGGGAGGAGGCGGAGCTCGACGGGCCGTTCACCATCGGCGCCATCACCGAGCCCCTCCACCTCGGCATACCCGCCTGGGACGTCGGCCGCCGCACCCTCACCGGCACCCCGGACGCGCTCGCCGAGTCCCTGCGGGCGTACCGCGCGATGGGCGTGGACCAGATCCAGGTGCGGTTCCGCAGCCGCAGCCGCACCGAACTCACCGACCAGATGGCGGCCTTCGGCGCCGAAGTGGCGCCCCTTCTCTGAGGAGTCATGGCATGGGCAAGCTGGACGGACGCGTCGTGATCGTCACCGGAGCGGCGCGGGGACAGGGGGAGCAGGAGGCCCGCCTGTTCAGAGCGGAGGGGGCCGAGGTCGTGATCGCCGACGTCCTCGACGACCAGGGCGGCACCCTCGCGAAGGAACTGGGCGCGCGCTACGTCCACCTGGACGTGGGCCAGGAGGACCAGTGGCGGTCGGCCGTCAGCGCCGTGAAGAACTCCCTCGGCCGTATCGACGGCCTCGTCAACAACGCCGGCATCCTGCGCTTCAACTCCCTCCTCGACACACCCCTCGACGAGTTCATGCAGGTCGTACAGGTCAACCAGGTCGGCTGCTTCCTGGGGATCAAGACCGTGGCCCCCGTGATGGAGGACGGCGGCACGATCGTCAACACCGCCTCCTACACGGCCGTGACCGGGATGGCGGCCGTCGGCACGTACGCCGCCACCAAGCACGCCGTCCTCGGCCTCACCCGCGTCGCCGCCCTGGAACTCGCCGACCGGCGCATCCGCGTCAACGCCATGTGCCCCGGCGCCATCGACACCGCGATGTCCAACCCGGCCCGGCTGGATCCGACGGCGGACGCGGAGGAGACGGGCCGGGCCCTGGACGACCTGTACCGCAAGCTCGTGCCGCTCGGCCGGATCGGGAAACCGGAGGAGGTCGCGCGGCTCGCGCTGTTCCTCACCTCGGACGACTCCTCGTACATCACCGGGCAGCCGTTCGTGATCGACGGGGGGTGGCTGGCGGGGGTCAGTGTCTTCTGACTCCGCGCTGGTGTCATCTGACTGGCCATCAGCTATTGACCCTCCATGCGGGCGGTGCGACAGTCTGCCCATCGAAACTGACGGTGTGTCAGAAACTTCCAGTACCGGGGACGGTGAACCGCCTTGGAATTCGGGCTCTTTGTACAGGGATACGTGGGCAAGCGCGCCGAGACCGATCCGCTCGCGGAGCACAAGGCGCTGATGGAGGAGACCGAGTACGTCATCCAGGCGGACAAGTCGGGCTTCAAGTACGCGTGGGCCTCCGAGCACCACTTCCTGGAGGAGTACTCGCACCTCTCCGCCAACGACGTGTTCCTGGGCTACCTGGCGCACGCCACGGAGCGGATCCATCTGGGGTCCGGCATCTTCAATCCGCTGGCCCAGGTCAACCACCCGGTGAAGGTCGCCGAGAAGGTCGCCATGCTCGACCACCTCACCGGCAACCGCTTCGAGTTCGGCAGCGGGCGGGGCGCCGGTTCACACGAGATCCTCGGGTTCATACCGGGTGTGACCGACATGAACTACACCAAGGAGATCTGGGAAGAGACGATCGCCGAGTTCCCGAAGATGTGGCTGCAGGACGAGTACGTCGGCTTCCAGGGCAAGCACTGGCAGCTGCCGCCGCGCAAGGTCCTGCCGAAGCCGTACGGGAAGTCGCATCCGGCGATGTGGTACGCCGCCGGGTCGCCCCCCTCGTACGCCATGGCCGCTCGCAAGGGCCTCGGCGTGCTCGGGTTCAGCATCCAGAAGGTCTCCGACATGGAGTGGGTGCTGGAGCAGTACAAGACGGCGATCGTGAACGCCGAGCCGGTCGGGGACTTCGTCAACGACAACGTGATGGTGACGACGACGGCCATCTGCGCGCCCACCCACGACGAGGCGATACGGATCGCGACCAACGGCGGGCTGCACTATCTGCCGTCGCTGGTGTTCCGGTACCACGACACCTTCCCGCGGCCCGAGGGCTTCCCCGTGTGGCCGGAGACGCTGCCGGAGTACACGCCCGAGTTCGTGGAGGTGCTGATCGAGGAGGAGCTGCTGATCTGCGGGGACCCCGACGAGGTGCTCACGCAGTGCAAGCGGTGGGAGCAGGCCGGGGCGGATCAGTTGAGCTTCGGGTTGCCGGTGGGGGTGCCGAAGGAGGAGACGTTGCAGACGATTCGATTGATCGGGGAGCACGTGATTCCGAAGATCGATACGGATCCGGTTCATCGGACTTCCCGGTTCCGGGCGGCCTCTTGAGCGCCGTTGGGGGTGCGGGCCTGTGGGGGCTGGTCGCGCCTGCGCGGCGGAGCCGCAAATCGATACAGCCCCGCGCCCCTTTGGGGCGCATTCCCTCGCCGGAGTTGAGAAGGAGACTCCATGCTTGATCATGTCATCAAGGGAGCGACCGTCGTCGACGGGACGGGGGCGCCTGCTTTCGTCGCCGACGTCGGTATCCGGGACGGCCGTATCGCTGCCATCGGGATCATCACTGAGGACGCCCGTACGGCGGAGGACGCCTCCGGTCTCGTCCTGGCGCCCGGCTTCGTCGACCCGCACACGCACTACGACGCCCAGCTGTTCTGGGACCCGTACGCGACGCCGTCCCTCAACCACGGGGTGACGACCGTCGCCGCCGGGAACTGCGGGTTCACGCTCGCACCGTTGAACCCCGCCCGTCCCGCCGACGCCGACTACACGCGCCGCATGATGTCCAAAGTGGAGGGCATGTCGTTGGTCGCCCTCGAAGAAGGGGCGCCCTGGAGCTGGAACTCCTTCGAGGAGTATCTGGACGCCCTGGAGGGACGCATCGCCGTCAACGCGGGGTTCATGGTCGGGCACTGCGCCCTGCGCCGGTATGTGATGGGGGCCGATGCGGTAGGCGGGCAGCCCAGCGAGGAGCAACTGGCGGCGATCGTAGGGCTGTTGCACGAAGCCATGGATGCCGGCGCCTGGGGCTTCTCCACCACCCAGTCGCGCTCCCACTCCGACGGTGACGGGCAGCCCGTCGCCTCCCGGCATGCGAAGCCCGATGAACTCCTCGCCCTCTCCCGTGCGGTCGGGGAGCACGAGGGGACGCAGATCGAGGCGATCGTCGCCGGGTGTCTCGACCAGTTCAGCGATGCCGAGATCGAACTGTTCGCGGAGATGAGCGCGGCGGCCGGGCGGCCTCTGAACTGGAACGTGCTGACCATCGACGCGTCCGTGCCCGAGCGGGTGCCACGGCAGCTGTACGCGAGCGAGCGGGCGCGGAAGGCGGGGGGCAGGGTGGTGGCCCTCACCATGCCGATCCTCACGCCGATGAACATGTCGCTGGGCACCTTCTGCGCGCTGAACCTGATACCCGGGTGGGGGCCCGTCCTCGCGCTGCCGGTGCCGGAGAGGATCGCCCGGTTGCGCGACCCGGAGGTACGCGCCGAGCTGCTGAAGCGGGCCACGTCCAAGGAGGCCGGCGTCTTCCGGCGGCTCACGAACTTCGGGCGGTACGTCATCGGGGACACGTACAGCGAGGCGAACCAGGGGCTGACGGGAAGGGTCGTCGAGGACATCGCGGAGGAGCGGGGGCAGGACCTGTTCCAGTGCCTGGTCGAGATCTGCGTGGCCGACGAGCTGCGTACGGTCCTGTGGCCCATGCCCACCGACAACGACCCCGCGTCCTGGGCGCTGCGCGCCGAGACCTGGCAGCACGAGGACGTGCTGCTCGGCGGGTCCGACGCCGGGGCGCACCTGGACCGCATGTGCGGCGCCCCCTACACCACCCGCTTCCTGGGCGACTGTCTGCGCCGGCGGAAGCTGGTCGGTCTGGAGCAGGCGGTGAAGATGCTGACTGACGACCCGGCCCGGCTCTTCGGGCTGCGGGAGCGGGGCCGGGTGGAGGAGGGCTTCCATGCGGATCTGGTCCTCTTCGACCCGGAGCGGATCGACGCGGGTACGGCCACCCTGGTGCACGACCTGCCGGGTGACAGTCCGCGGCTGGACGCCAAGGCGATCGGGGTGCGGGCCGTGTGGGTCAACGGGGTCGAGGCGATCCGGGACGACGTGGTGAGCGGCGCCGTGCCCGGGAAGGTGCTGCGGTCGGGGCGGGACACCCGGACGGTGAGCACCAGGTGAACCAAGGGGCGGATGGACAGCGGCTGTTCGTCGGCGGCCGGTGGATCGAGCCGGACGGCGGCCACTACCAGGTCGTCGACCCGGCGACGGAGGAGACCATCGGGTGGGCTCCGGAGGCCTCGCGGGATCAGGTGCACGCGGCCTGTGCCGCGGCCCGCGAGGCCTTCGGGCCGTGGTCTCGTACGGCGCCGGAGGAACGGGCGGCGGTGCTCGGCCGCGCTGCGGACGTCATCGCGAGCCGGTTCGTGCCGTACGCCGAGCTCGCGCAGGCGGAGACCGGCGCGACCACGGGAACGGCGCGGGCGATGCAGGTCGGAGTGGGCGTGGCCCGTTTCCGGCGGTACGCGCGCGTGGAGCCCGCCGAGTGGGCGATTCCGCCGCAGATCAACGAGGCCGGGCCGATGGGGAAGGCGGGGGTGATGGGCGCGCTGGCGGTCCGCCAGCCGGTCGGCGTCGTCACCTGCATCACCTCGTACAACAACCCGTGGGCGAACCCGGCGGGCAAGATCGCCCCCGCTCTGGCGATGGGCAACACGGTGGTCGTGAAACCCGCCCCGCAGGACCCTCTCTCCGTCTACCGCATGGCGGAGGCGCTGGAGGCGGCGGGAGCGCCGCCGGGTGTGGTGAATGTCGTGTCCGGCCAGTCGGTGGAGGTGGGGGAGGCGGCGGTCGCGTCCCCCGACGTCGACATGGTGAGCTTCACCGGGTCGACGGCGGTCGGGCAGCGCATCGGAGAGGTCTGCGGCCGTGCCGTGAAACGGCAGTTGATGGAGCTGGGCGGTAAGGGCGCCGCAGTCGTCTTCGACGACGCGGACCTCGGCTCGGCGGTGGCGGGGATCGGCACCACCTTCTCCTTCTACAGCGGACAGATCTGCACGGCACCTACGCGGGTGCTGGCACAGCGGGGGGTCTACGACCGTCTCGTCGAGCAACTGACCGCGTACGCGGGCCGGTTGAAGGTCGGCGACCCGAGGGAGCCGGACACGGTGGTGGGCCCGGTGATCTCGTCCGCCCACCGGGAGCGGGTGGAGTCGTACGTCGAGCTGGGCCGCAAGGAGGGCGCGATGGTGGTCGCGGGCGGCGAACGGCCGTCGTGCGACCGGGGCTTCTACGTCTCCCCGACCCTCCTCGCCGACTGCACCAACGACATGCGGGTGGCCCGCGAGGAGATCTTCGGCCCGGTCGTGTCCGTGATCCCCTTCGATGAGGAGGAAGAGGGCATCGCCCTCGCCAACGACAGCGACTACGGGCTCATCGACTATGTGTGGTCGGGGGATGTGGCCCGAGCGTTCCGCGTGGCGCGGCGGCTGCGGGCCGGTGGGGTGGGGGTGAACACGGTCGGCCGCAATATGGAGGCCCCGTTCGGCGGCTTCAAGAAGAGCGGCCTCGGCCGGGACGTCGGCGTGTATGCCCTGCACGCGTACAGCGAGGTGCAGGCGATCGTGTGGCCGGGGTGACGCCCGGGGCTACAGGTCGAACACGGCTCGGAGCCCGATCTCGACGGCCTTGTCCCCGGCTGCCACCTCGTACGGCATCCGGACTGCGGGGGGTCGTCAGTTTGATGGAGCGTCAGTCCTCCAGATCGACCCGCACCGTCAGCAACCCCGCCCCGATCGCCCGCACCGCCACGCTGTTCAGCGAGCGCAGGGCGCGCAGGCGGGCGATCGGGTCGTCGTCCGGCAGGAGGTGGGCCGTGCCGGTGTGCCAGCGGCCCCGGATACGGACCCGCACCCGCGGGTCGGCCTTGATGTTGCGGACGTACTGGGACCGCTCCCCGAACTCGGAGACCAGCCAGAAGGAATCCCCGACCCGCCGGCCGCCGACCGGAGTCCGGCGGGGCAGGCCGGAGGTACGGCCCGTCGTCTCCAGGACGGTCTGGAGCGGAAGCCGGCGCAGGACGGGGTTGAAGCGGCGCTGGAACGCTGTGGCGACGCGGTACTTGGTCTCCGAGTGGTGGAGGCGGGCCATGGTGACGGAGTTCCTGTTCCTCGGCGTTGACGGTGTTCTTCACTGTCCCCCACCTTGCCCCGTGGAGTGGCAGCGGGTCCTCGCTTGAATCCGCACCCCGTCCACCGTCGTTCCCTCACCGAATCATTTGCCGCAACCGCGCGGAATCCCGACGATCGGACGACCGGACTGAGATGCTGATCTTTCACGCCAACCTATTGATCGTCTCTTGCGCCTCTCTTCCCGGCCTGTCTACGGTCGTCCCCCTCGCCCTCGAACGCGGGCACCACTGACGACGTGACGACAGAGGGGAAGAGCGCATGGGCCTGTCCTGCGTCTTCGGGAAGTACTACGCACCGATACGCGAACACGCCTGATGAAGGGCCTGCGGCCATCCTGGCCGGCGCTGCTGGTCAATCTTCTCGTCGGGATCCCGGCCATGGTTCCCCTGTACAGCCTGTGGTGGCTGTCCTCTCACCGATGGGGTGGATCTGTCATCGACCGCTCCAGCACGATCGTCGAAGTGTGCGGGGCCGACTGCGACGGGACCGGCGTGGCCACGTGGACCGCGACCGCATCAGGGCTGCTGGTGGTGCTGCTCCTGGTCGTGACGGACGTTCTCGTGCCGCTGCACCGTGACCGGCCTGTGGCGCCGTGGGTGAAGGCCATCCCGGTCGTCGTCGTCCCCTTCCTCGTCTTTCAGGCCGTCTCATCGGTCCTGTAGCCACATCTGGGCGCCGCTACCGCGCCCCAAGGAAGATCGGGTTGGTGAACGCCGCCATAACCCCCGGCACCGGCCCCACCGCCGTCTCGTGCCGCAACTCGGCGCGTACATAGGCCGCGTAGGCCGGCGTCGTAAGCCATTCCACCGTGCCGGAACCCGACACCGGCAGCGGGGCGCTCGTGAACAGCACCCCCTGGTCGGTGACGAACCGGACCGTGCAGCGCGGGGCGCCCGAGACCTCGGCGCGGACGGTGATGGGGGTGTCGGCGTTTGCTTCCAGTCGTTCGCCGATGCCGGCGTGCTGACCCTTGTCCCCGCTCACCGTGAAGGACACGGACACGTTCTTCGACTCGGCGATGTACGAGCGCCCCGCCCGGATCCCGTCCTGGATCGCCTCTCGCGTCAGGTCGTCGGCGAGGACGACGGTCTGGGGGGTGCCCACGGCGTCCGGGTCCCGGTGTGCGTCGCTGTTGCCCATGGCCGGGAGCCACTCGCGCCCCTCACGCACGGACGTGACCAGCTGGTTGTCCCACTCCGCGAGCGTCACCTCGTCGTCCGGTGTCCACGGTCCGTTCCACACCTCGACCGCGTCCGCCTCGCCGAAGCCGAACTTCCAGCCGCAGCCGACGCAGGTGGCGTGCGGATGGGCCGGGACCACCAGGCCGCCGGCCCGGTGGATCTGACGGGCGAACTTCCCGAAGCGGTTGTCTCGGGCCCGGTAGCGCCAGTCGACGAAGGTGCCGGGCTCGGCGCCGAGGGCGAGGACGTGACCGTTCCTCGTCGTCACCTCCTCGCCGAGCATGATCAGCAGGTCGTCGCCCGCCTCGGCGGCCCAATGGGGGTGTGCGGAGTGCGTGTTGTGGTCCGAGGAGTTGATGAAGTCCAGGCCGGCCGCGCGGGCGAGCGCCGAGATCTCGGCCGGGGTACGGCGGCCGTCGGAGTACCAGGAGTGGAGGTGGCAGTCGCCGCGGTACCAGGCCCGGCCCCGCCCCTTGGCACGGGAGGGCGGATACACGGGATGCGGCGTCTCGCCGGGTTCGCCGTAGGTGAGGGTGATCGTGAGCTCGTACGACAGTCCCTGCGGGGCCACCGTGTACGGGCCGAGCGCCACATGCCAGGTGCCGGGGCGCACCGGACCGGGGATGTAGCCCGGCGTCGCGTCGTCCGCGCGCACGAAGAACTCCGAGCGCGCCCCGCCCGACCAGCCCCGGAAGCCCCGGCCGCCCAGTTCGGTGCCCCGCTCGTCGAAGATGCCGATGTCGAGGGCGTTGCCCTGGGTGCCGGCCGGGACGGACGGCTTGTCGTAGGTGTAGGAGACCTTGATCTCCCGTACGCCTGAGGGGACTTCGACGGGTACGTACACGAAGTCCGGCGACCCCGGCGGCAGCGTGCCGCGCAGGGTTCTCGTCTCCTGGTCCTGGCCGTCCGCCGCTGCGAAGCTCATGCTTCCCAACGTAAGCGCGGCGGCCGCGCCCGTCACGAACAGAGCGCGTCGTCCGATGCCGTGGGCGTCCTCATGCATACGGTCACTGTCGGGGCCGGCCGTGAACCCCCGTGGAAGGGAAGGGGGTCGGCGCGCCGACATGTCATGTACACGAGATGGGCAGTCGGGTGGGGCGTGATGCCGACCGGTCGGTATGGACATGTGTGGTCGGGCCCGGTAGAGATGGGACATGCGTATCGCCGTAACGATCTTCCTCACCGACGAGACGATCGCCCCGACCCGGCTCGCCCGTGAGCTGGAGCAGCGCGGTTTCGCCGGCCTGTACCTGCCCGAGCACACCCACATCCCCGTGGAGCGGGCGACGCCGTACCCGGCGGGCGGTGAGCTGCCGCCCGAGTACGGCCGCACCCTCGACCCCTTCGTCGCGCTCGGCCAGGCAGCCGCGGTCACCCAGCGGCTGGGCCTCGGTACCGGCATCACGCTGGTGGCCCAGCACGACCCGATCGACCTCGCCAAGCAGATCGCGACCCTCGACCACCTCTCCGGTGGCCGCTTCACCCTCGGCCTCGGCTTCGGCTGGAACGTCGAGGAGGCCGCCGACCACGGGGTCGAGTGGCGTACGCGACGGGAGCTGGTCCGGGACCGGATGGCGCTGATGCGCGCGCTGTGGGGTGAGGAACCCGTCGCGTACGAGGGGGAGTTCGGGAGTGTGCGGGCCTCGCACGCCTACCCGAAGCCCGCCCAGAAGCCGCGCGGACCGGTCGTCGGCCCGCGCACCCTCGTCGGCGGGGCCGCCGGTCCCAAGCTCTTCTCCCACATCTGCGAGTACGCCGACGGCTGGCTGCCGATCGGCGGGCGCGGGCTGACGGAGTCGCTGCCGGTGCTGCGAGCCGCCTGGGCCGACGCGGGCCGCGACCCGGCGGCGCTGCAGGTCGTCCCGTACGCGGTCTTCCCCACACCGGGCAAGCTCGCGCACTACGCCGAACTGGGCATCGAGGAGGTCGTCGTACAGCTGCCGCCGGCGGGGGAGGCGGAGGTGCTGCGGGTGCTGGACGAGTACGGGCCCCTGCTGGGCTGACCCGTGGGTACTGATCAGCTCGACCGTATGCTCGAAGGATGACGACTTCCGCGACCGGAACCGGCCCCACCGACAACTCCATGCGTCGCGCCCTCAAACGCGCCCGTGACGGCGTCGCTCTGGACGTCACCGAAGCCGCCGTCCTCCTCCAGGCCCGTGGCGAGGCCCTCACCGACCTCGCCGCGTCCGCCGCCCGCGTCCGCGACGCGGGCCTTGAGGCGGCCGGCCGCCCCGGCGTCATCACGTACTCGAAGAGCGTCTTCATCCCCCTCACCCGGCTGTGCCGGGACAAATGCCACTACTGCACCTTCGTCACCGTCCCCGGCAAGCTCCGCCGTGCCGGTCACGGGATGTTCATGTCCCCGGACGAGGTCCTCGACATCGCCCGCAAGGGCGCGGCCCTCGGCTGCAAGGAAGCCCTGATCACCCTGGGCGACAAGCCCGAGGACCGCTGGCCCGAGGCGCGTGAGTGGCTCGACGCGCACGGCTACGACGACACCATCGCCTACGTCCGCGCCATCTCCATCCGCATCCTGGAGGAGACGGGCCTGCTGCCCCACCTCAACCCCGGCGTGATGTCCTGGACGGACTTCCAGCGGCTCAAGCCCGTCGCGCCCAGCATGGGCATGATGCTGGAGACCACGGCGACCCGGCTCTGGTCCGAACCGGGCGGCCCGCACTACGGCTCCCCGGACAAGGAACCCGCCGTACGGCTGCGGGTGCTTGAGGACGCGGGCCGCTCCTCGGTCCCCTTCACCTCCGGCCTTCTGATCGGCATCGGCGAGACGTACGAGGAGCGCGCCGAGTCCCTCTTCGCGCTCCGGAAGATCTCCCGCGCCTACCACGGCATCCAGGAACTGATCATCCAGAACTTCCGCGCCAAGCCGGACACCGCGATGCGCGGCATGCCGGACGCGGAGCTGGACGAACTGGTCGCCACGGTGGCCGTCGCCCGCCACATCATGGGCCCGTCCGCCAACCTCCAGGCCCCGCCCAACCTGGTCGACTCCGAGTACGAGCGGCTGATAGGCGCAGGCATCGACGACTGGGGCGGAGTGTCCCCCCTGACGATCGACCACGTGAACCCGGAACGCCCCTGGCCGCAGATCGAGGAACTCACCGAGCGCTCCCGCGCCGCCGGTTTCGAACTGCGTGAACGCCTCTGTGTCTACCCGGAGTTCGTCCAGCGCGGCGAGCCCTGGCTGGACCCGCGCCTGCGCCCGCACGTCCGCGCCCTGGCCGACCCGGAGACCGGCCTCGCGCGACCGGAGGCGACCGTCGAGGGCCACCCGTGGCAGGAACCGGAGGAGGCATTCGTCGCCTCCGGCCGCACCGACCTCCACTCCTCCATCGACACCGAGGGTCGTACGTCCGACCGCCGCGACGACTTCGACGAGGTGTACGGCGACTGGTCGGCCCTGCGCGAGGCGGCCGCCCCCGGCATGCTGCCGGAGCGCATCGACACGGACGTACGGGCGGCGCTGGCGACGGCGGCCGACGACCCGACGCGCCTCACGGACGCGGAGGCCCTCGCCCTGCTGCACGCCGACGGCCCCGCACTGGACGCCCTCACGCGCATCGCGGACGACGTACGGAGGTCGGCCGTCGGCGACGACGTGACCTACATCGTCACCCGCAACATCAACTTCACCAACGTCTGCTACACGGGCTGCCGCTTCTGCGCGTTCGCGCAGCGCAGGACGGACGCGGACGCCTACACGCTCTCCCTGGAGCAGGTCGCGGACCGCGCCCAGCAGGCCTGGGACGTGGGCGCGGTGGAGGTCTGCATGCAGGGCGGCATCCACCCCGACCTGCCGGGTACGGCGTACTTCGACATCGCGAAGGCGGTGAAGTCCCGCGTCCCCGGAATGCACGTCCACGCCTTCTCGCCCATGGAGGTCGTGAACGGCGCGACGCGGACGGGGATGTCCATCCGCGAGTGGCTCACGGCCGCCAAGGAAGCGGGTCTGGACACCATCCCCGGCACGGCGGCGGAGATCCTCGACGACGAGGTCCGCTGGGTCCTGACCAAGGGCAAGCTGCCCACGGCGACCTGGATCGAGGTCGTCACGACGGCGCACGAGCTGGGCATCCGGTCCTCGTCGACGATGATGTACGGGCATGTGGACCAGCCGCGGCACTGGCTCGGCCACCTGCGGACGCTGTCCCGCATCCAGCAGCAGACGGGCGGCTTCACGGAGTTCGTGACGCTCCCCTTCATCCACACCAACGCGCCCGTGTACCTGGCGGGCATCGCCCGCCCCGGCCCGACGACGAGGGACAACCGCGCGGTGACGGCGATGGCGAGGCTGCTGCTGCACCCCCACATCCCGAACATCCAGACCAGCTGGGTGAAGCTGGGCACGGAGGGCGCGGCCGAGATGCTCCGCTCCGGAGCCAACGACCTGGGCGGCACCCTCATGGAGGAGACGATCTCCCGCATGGCGGGCTCCTCCTACGGCTCGTACAAGTCGGTCAAGGACCTGATCGCGGTGGCGGACGCGGCCGGCCGCCCGGCGAAACCGCGGAACACGCTGTACGGGGAGGTGCCGGAGGAACGGCAGCGGGCGGCGGCGGTGTCCGACGGGCACTTGCCGGAACTTTTGCCGGTCCTGGACTGAGTACGATGATCCGACCCCTGTTCCATGAGGACATGGGGATGTGGAGCTGAGGAGATGCGTGCCGTGCCAGCCCCGAAGGTCTGGGTGACCGGTCTGACGGTGGGAGCGATCGCCGCTGTCGTCGTCCTGGCCGTACAGGCCGACAAGGGGCTGAAGCCCCATGTGGTCGCCACCCGGCCGAGCGCGTCGGCGTCGGCGGGCGCGCATCCCACGCCCACGAAGTCCACGGCACCGGCCAAGGTGCCGGACGGCTCCGGGACCGGGCGACGCGTCGTCTACTCCCTCGGGAAGAAGACGGTCTGGCTGGTCGACGCGAGCGACTCGGCCCGCCGTACGTTCGCGGTGTGGCCGGGGACGGTGAGCCCGGACCCGGGCCCGTACACGGTCGGCGTCCGCACCCGGGGCGCCATCACCGGCTCAGACGGCGTGAAGATCGAACACATCGTGTACTTCTCGGTCAAATCCGGCGTCAATATCGCCTTCTCCAACGCGGTGAACGGCGCTTCGCCACCGCCGGCATCTGGGGTACGGACAGGCGGTATCCGCATGCGCGTGGCGGACGGGGCGGCGCTGTGGTCGTTCGCTTCGGCGGGGACGAAAGTAACAGTGGTCAAGTAGCCGGTCCGGGTCCCTTGTGCAAACGGTTCAACGTTGTATAGAAATGTTGCGTACGCGACACCCGGGGAAACGTCTCGCAGGCATTGTGGTGACGTGTGCTCAGTTCCCGGGCCTTTGGGTCTTACGACCAGAACCGCCGAATCGGGGAAAATGAAGCGCGCCGTGACGATTGGGCGGCAGAATTCATGATGCCGAGCGGAGCGCGACGGAAAGCGGCGTTGCTGTGCCTTGTGGCCGTGGCGGCACTGGCCTCGGCCTGTGATTCCGGTGAGCCGGCCGATTCGTCCACGAGTAAGCCCCGTACGAGCCCGGCTTCCACCGCCCCTGCACCGGACGGCAAGGCCGCACAGGCGATTCTGGACCAGGCGTTCGTTGGCAGAGAGGCCCTCGGCAGCGGATATGGCCGCCTGCAGGCACAACTCGGAAACACCCTGCCCGCGATACCGCACAACGTGCGGAGCGTGACATTCGCCTTTATCTGTACGGGGAAGGGCAAGGTCGACGTCAAGTTCACCGTCAACGGTAGGTATGTTTCCTCGGCCACGCATACCAGCACATGTGACGGGTCGATCTTCCAACAGAGTGTGGAGGTGCCCGCTTCCGACTCCGGTCCCGGTCCCATCAGCTTCAACGCCGATGCGACCGGTCCGGACAACGGAAGTTTCGCCTACGCCTATTACGTGGAGAAAAGTCAACAGCTGTAGCTGTAGCTGTAGCTGCATTTCACGAGGAGGCGGTGGCCGTCAGGCAGTCGAGTCGGTCCGCCGGTCCGTCAGCTGTACGACGAGCAGCGCGACCCCGGTGAACACGATCACGCGGGTCGCCGCCTCCAGCCCGTTCCAGGTCTTCGACTGCCACATGGAGAACCACTCACCGCCGATCGCGATGAATCCGGCGCCGAAGAGCAGCAGGAGCATCAGCAGGCCGTAGGTGGAGATGCTGCGGGCGCGGGCGTAGTCGCGCCGGGTCCAGAGCCAGGTGCCGTATATGAGGACGAGGGCGGCGAGGGTCTCCCAGATGATGATCGCGACGTACGCCGTGTTCTGAAGTCCCTTGCTGGTGATGGCTCTCCACATCAGGTCGTCGTCCTTGAACGTCGTGTCCATGGCCAGCACATGCTGCACGAACGCCTGATTGGTACCGAAGTCGGTGATGTTGCCGAAGGCCACGAGGGCGATGTAGAGCGCGACACTCGCGGTGAGGAGGGTGGCTGTGAGGTGGAGTGCGCTGCGTGGGGGTGTCGATGCCATGACGGCCATCTTCCCTCACGGGGCGGCGTGAACGCTCAACTGCCCCGCGCAGCACTCAACTTCCCGCTGCGTACGCCACGAAGTCGACCCACGAAGCGTCCGCGAACGCGAGCCGCGCGCCGTCCCTGTTCTTGGAGTCGCGGACGTGGACGGTGGCGCTCGGACCCGCGGGGGCTATGGCGACCTCGACGCACCCAGGGCCCAGCACGGCGAAGGCCAGGTCGAACCGTGAGTCGCCCTCCGGGAGGATGAAGTCCTGCGCGGCCACCCGCTGGAACGTCAGACGGCCGGACGCGATTTCCGCCTCGGAACCTGCAACGGCCTGGGCGATCGCGCGTGGCGAGCGGTCGATGGCGTGGACGTGGCCCTCCCCGACCCTGCGGGCGACCTCCCGGGCTGCGGCACCGGGCCCGCAGCCGATCTCCAGGACCCGCCCCGCATCAGCCGATAACTGACCACTCACGACCAGCCTGTCATATCTCGCATACCACGCCGCCCTCTAAACCGACCGTTCCCGTTCGATTACAGTGCTGAACTGTCATGCGTCGGGCGGAGCCAGCGGGGAGGTCTTGGTGAATGCGCCAGCCGGGGCCATATGGGGCCGCGTCGAGCAGCAGGATTTTCGGAGCCGGGTGCGGGGGACGCTGCTCGGGGCCGCCGTGGGAGACGCGCTGGGGGCGCCCGTCGACGGGCTGGATCTCGACGGGATCCGGGAGGCGTACGGGGCCGAGGGCGTCGCGGACTTCGCCTTTGCGTACGGCAGACGCGGTGCCGTCACCCACATCACGCAGCTGACCTTGTTCACCGTCGACGGGCTGATCCGTGCGCAGGTGCGCCGCGACACCGGTGCCTGGCATCCGCCGACCGATCTGCACCGGGCGTATCTGCGATGGGCGGCCACCCAGCGCGACTGGGGGCCCGACGAGCGCCGTAAGGACGACGGCTGGCTGGCACGGGAGGAGTGGCTGTACGCCCGGCGGGACCCGGCGCGCTCGCTGCTGCTCGGGTTCGGGGACGAGCACATGGGGACCCTGGACGCGCCCAAGAGCCCCGGTGAGGTCGGGCCTGAGGCGACCGCGCGTTCCGCGCCCTTCGGGCTGCTGGTCGGCTGGGAACCGCAGCTGGTGGCCCAGCTGGCGGTGGAGTGCGCGGCGCAGACCCACGGGCATCCGGTGGCCTATCTGTCGGCGGGCGCGTACGCCGTGATCGTGCACGGTCTGGCCCGTGGCGAGACCCTCGACGGGGCCGTGCAGCGGGCGCTCGCACTGCTCGCCGCGCGGCCGGGACATGAGCCGGTGGCGGACGCGCTGCAACACGCGCTGGGCGCCGTACGGCA
The DNA here is from genome assembly GCF_053598255.1 of Streptomyces sp. NPDC001157. Lineage (NCBI taxonomy): Bacteria > Bacillati > Actinomycetota > Actinomycetes > Kitasatosporales > Streptomycetaceae > Streptomyces > Streptomyces sp. NPDC001157. The sequence continues at coordinate 163,270 of NZ_JBSFJW010000008.1, read as the reverse complement.
GGGCATGCCCACGCCCGCGCGGGTCGAGGAACTCGCCGGGGACGGGTCGGCCGAGGGCGTGCTCGCCGCCGCCGTGTACTGCGCACTGGTGGGGGAGGACTTCCGGCACGGGCTGTGCCTCGCCGTGAACCAGGACGGCCCCTCGGGCTCGACGGCCGCCCTCACCGGCGGCCTCCTCGGCGCCCTGCACGGCGAAACGGCCCTCCCGCCGGCCTGGCTGGCCGAACTGGAGGGCCGCCCGACGCTTCTGGAGCTGGCCGACGACTTCGCCATGGAGATGACCCAGGGGCCCGCGCTGCACGGCCCGGCCGGGTCGTCCCCCGGGTGGCTCGCCCGCTATCCGAGGGCCTAGGACAGGCCCGGGCCCCGGCTGCCCCAAGTGGTGGTGCTACTCCTTCACCGCGGTGCCCACGGCGTCCTCCGCCGGGCCCGCCGGAGTGGGGACCGCCGCCGCGGCCGCGCCGTCGTCGTCCGTGTTGATGCGTTCGATGACGGCGAGGCGCTCCGGGGTGTCCTCGGGCTTGAGGTAGCCGATGAGGATGTAGAGGACCAGGGAGACCGCCAGCGGGATCGAGACCTGGTACTGGAGCGGGACGCCGCCGTGGACGTTCCAGTTGATGGGGTAGTTGACCAGCCAGAAGGCGAGCAGGCCCATGGACCAGCTGGTCAGCGCGGCCGTGGGGCCGGAGCGGCGGAACGGGCGGAGCAGGCCCAGCATCATCGGGATGGCGATCGGGCCCATCAGTCCGGCGACCCACTTGATGACCACCGTGATGATGTCCTTGAAGGTCGGGGAGTTGACCTGCGTCGCCACCGCCATCGACAGCGCCAGGAAGACGACTGTGGTGACCCGCGCCGCGATCAGGCCGGAGCGCCGGCCCCACTCCCGGGCCCGCTTGGACAGCACCGGCGCCGCGTCCCGGGTGAAGACGGCAGCGATCGCGTTCGCGTCCGACGAGCACATGGCCATGGTGTGTGAGAAGAAACCGACGATGACCAGACCCAACAGGCCGTGCGGCAGCAGCTGTTCGGTCATCAGGCCGTAGGAGTCGGAGCCGTCCGGCTTCTGGGCGTGGACCAGGAGCGGCGACATCCACATGGGGAAGAAGAGCACGACCGGCCAGATCAGCCACAGGGCCGCCGACAGCCGCGCCGAGCGCTCCGCCGCCTGCGGGCTGGTCGTGGCCATGTAGCGCTGGGCCTGGTTGAGCATGCCGCCGTTGTACTCGAAGAGCTTGATGAAGAGGAAGGCGAGAAGGAAGACGGTTCCGTACGGGCCGACCAGTGGCTTTCCGTGGCCGTGCAGGGCCGGTTCGTCCCAGGCGCCGAAGAAGCCGATGCCCTTGTCGTTCAGTTTCAGTACGACGGCGACGAACATCGAGATGCCCGCCAGCAACTGGATGACGAACTGGCCGAGTTCGGTCAGCGCGTCCGCCCACAGGCCGCCGATGGTGCAGTAGACGGCGGTGATCGCACCGGTGATGAGGATGCCCTGGTTGAGCGTGATGCCGGTGAAGACGGACAGCAGCGTCGCGATCGCCGCCCACTTCGCGCCCACGTCCACGATCTTCAGCAGCATGCCCGACCAGGCCAGCGCCTGCTGGGTCTTCAGGTCGTAACGGTTCTTCAGGTACTCCAGCGGGGAGGCCACATGGAGCCGTGAGCGCAGCCGGTTGATGCGCGGCGCGAACAGTTTCGAGCCGACGGCGATGCCCAGCGCGATCGGGAAGGACCAGGTGACGAAGGAGGTCACGCCGTAGGTGTAGGCGATGCCCGCGTAGCCCGTGAACATCACCGCGCTGTAGCCCGACATGTGGTGCGAGATGCCGGACAGCCACCACGGCATCTTCCCGCCGGCCGTGAAGAAGTCGCTGACGTCGTCCACGCGCTTGTGCGACCAGACGCCGATCGCGACCATCACACCGAAGTAGCCGATGAGTACGGCCCAGTCGAGACTGTTCATGTGCGCCCTCCCAGGGTCCGCCATGTGAACGGCTCGCTCATCCTGGGCGCGCGTACATGGGCACGACAAGCAAGCGTCAGGTCAAAGGAAGGCAAAAATATTCCTTGTGTTGACCTGCGTTCATACACATGAACAAGCTTCTGGGGCGGTCAGCGCATCAGCTCCCCCGCGTTGACCAGCAGCGACTGCCCCGTGATGGCCCGTGCCCGGTCCGAGGCCAGGAACACCGCGGCGTCCGCCACGTCCCCGTCCGTCGCCAGGTCCGGCAGTGCCATCCGCCCGGTGAGCCGCTGCAGTACATCGGCCTCGGGCACGCCCTCCGTCTGCGCCGTGAACTGGACGTACGCCTGCACCGGTGGTCCCCACATCCAGCCCGGCAGCACGGTGTTGACCCGGATGCGATGCGGCCCGAACTCCCGGGCCAGGGAGTACATCGCGCTCGTCAGTGCCCCCTTCGAGGCCGCGTACGCCGCCTGCTTCACCTGCGTGGGGGCCGCCACCGCCGACTGTGTCCCGATGAAAACCACCGAGCCTCCGCACGCCTTCAGCGCTGGCAGGCAGGCCCGCGTCATCCGCAGCGAGCCCAGCAGATTCACGTCGATCACCTGCTGCCAGCTCACGAAGTCCGCGTCCGCGAGGCCGCCGAAGTAGTCGTCCATCGCGGCCACATGGACGACCGCGTCGATCCGCCCGAACCGCTCCCGCGCGAGCGCCGCCAGCGCCTCGCACTGCGCCTCGTCCCTGATGTCGGTCGCCAGGTACGCCGTGTGCGCCCCGTCCGGGTCGATCTCCGCGGCGCTCTTGGCGAGGTTGGCCTCGGTGCGCGCCCCGAGCACCGCGTTTCCCCCGTCGCGCACGACCGCCGCCGCGACCTGATGGCCGAGCCCGGCACCCACCCCCGACACGACGACGGTCTTGCCCGTGAGCAGTGACATCGGAGCCTCCCGGGTATGGCGGTTTATCTGACGGGGCGTCAGAGTATGGGCGACCGGCGCAGGACGGAAGGGGAGCGACATGAGCGAGGAAACCCGCAGCGAGGTGTACGCCGAGCTGGCCGCCGTGGGGCCGTACGGGGTCCGTCCCGGCCATGCGCTGATCACCATGGTCGAACCCCACCCGGGCCACGAGTACGCGTACAACCGCTGGTACGAGGACGACCACTACTACGCCGGCGCGATGGCCATGCCCTGGATGTACGCCGGGCGCCGCTGGGTGGCGACCCGCGACCTCCAACTCCTGCGCTACCCCGAGAAGTCGGCGATCGCCCAGCCGGTCACCGCCGGCTGCTACATCTCGACGTACTGGATCACGGACGGCCGCTACGACGACCACATGCGGTGGACCGTCGCGATCAACAAGCGCCTCAACCGCGATGCCCGGGTCTACCAGGACCGTACGCACGTCTTCACGGCGTTCCAGGACCACGAGGCGACCGTCTACCGGGACGGGGCCGCCGGGCCCCGCGACTTCCACGCCCTCGACCACCCGTACGCGGGTCTCGTCGTCGAGGTGATCGACTCCGAATCCGCCGAGCAGCGTACCGAGTTGCTGGAGTGGCTGCGCTCCCGCCACCTGTCCAAGCGGGTGGCGGGCTCACCGGCCGCGATGGTGACCGTCTTCCGCCCGACACCCCTGCCCGGCGACCGCATGACCTACGTCAAGCAGGTCGAGGGCGTGGAGACCAGGCTGACCCTGCTGTGGTTCCTGGAGGCGGATCCGCGGGACTGCTGGGAGGCGTACTTCGCGGACCTGGAGGCGCCGGTGCGGGAGGCGGGGCTGGGGAGGGTGGAGCTGGTGGCGCCGTTCGTCCCGACGGTGCCGGGGACGGACAAGTACGTCGACAGGCTCAGGTAGTCGAGTGGTTGAGGTAGTCGGACACAAGCCGAGCCCCCTCGGCAAGGACGGCGGGCTGGACGAGAGGGCTCTTCAAGTGATGCTTGTGCTGCTTGTGAAATTGTGGAAGGCGGGCGCGGTCGAGGATCAGCAGATCCTCCCCCCTACGCCTTGATCGAGCCGACGAAGGTGTTCCACGCCTCGGCGGGGAAGGCCAGTACGGGACCGTCGGTGACCTTGGAGTCCCGGACGGCCATCGCGGCGCGGACCGGTGACTTGATCTCGACGCATGCGCCGTTGCCCGTGGAGTACGAGGACTTGGTCCAGGTGTCCGTGGCGCCCTGACGAATTGCCATTTTTGCTCCGTATTGCCAGTTGGTGAGTTGCTGTCACCGCACAGTGGATCCGACTCCGAACCCACGGCGCGGTTTGCGCCAACCCTTGCTGTGTGGTGGCGTGATCGACGCTACTCGCCAACCTCGGCGTACGAAGTGACCATTCACTCGACCGGGTGGCATATTCCAGGTGAGTCTTCCAGTCAGGCCCTGGGAAGGTGTACCGTGCGGCGCTTCAGCGGGCGTAGTCCTTCGCGACGTCCGCGATGAACTGCCGTGACTGGTCCGGATTCAGGGCCTGCGCCCTCAGGTGCTCGTACATCACGCTGTACTTCTGCACGTCGTTTGGCTTCTCCAGATACAGGTCGCTGGTGACGCCCTCGATGTAGACCACGCTGGAGTCCGCCGCGTCGGGGAACTCTAGGATCGCGTACTGGCCGTTCAGGCCCGGATGGGCCCCCATGTCGAAGGGGATCACCTGCACGGTGACGTGCGGCAGTTGGGACTGCTCGACGAGGTACTCCAACTGGTCACGCATGAGGGAACGATTGCCCACGACCCGGCGCACCGCCGCCTCGTCCATCACCGTCCACAGCCGGAGCGGGTTCTCCGGGGCGGTGATTCGTTCCTGCCGACGCAGCCGCACCTGCACGCGTTTCTCGACGTCGGTGGCGGCCGTCTCCGGCAACGCACCCGCGATCAGCGCCTCCGCGTACTGCCGGGTCTGCAACAGCCCCGGAACGACCTGAGGGTCGTACACCCGCAGACTCGCCGCATCCGTCTCCAGCCCGATGTAGACGCTGTACGGAATGTCGCCGAAGGAGTGCCACCAGCCCTGCTGGCGGCTGTCCTTGGCCATCTGCATCAGCGAGTCGACGATCCGGTGGTCCTCCACCTCGTACACCCCGCACAGGTCGCGGACGTCGCGCTGGCTGATGCTGCGCCGGCCGTTCTCCAGTCGGCTGATCTTCGACTGCGAGACCAGCAGCCGCTCGGCGACTTCTTCGGCCGTCATGCCCTTGAGCTCGCGGAGCCGACGCAGCTCCTGGCCCAGCCGGCGTCGCCTGACGGTGGGATTGACATTGGACGCCACGAGACGTGCACCTCCGGCTGCGTGCCTGCGCTAGCTGTACTTTGCCACTTTGCGTATCTGCTGTTGAGCAGACTGCCACCAAGGGACTTGGTACCGCTGGGAAACGGCGTATATGCGCTGCATACACGCCAGTTCATTACGCCAGTTCATGAGGTCATGAAAAGCGGCCGCGCGGGGCAGCGGAACCGTTACGGCATCCGAAGGTCCGGATGGCGTACGGCTCCGCCGCCCCGCGCGGACCAGCGGCTCCCGTACCGGGTCTTGGGGACTGCCTCTGCAGGCTCGGTGCGGCGCTCGGCGGTGCGTGGTGCTGCGGTGCATTGCGGTGCAAGGTCGTGCTGGTGTCGCGGTTCGTGCGGCTCGTCGTGGAACTGCGGCTCAGTGGACCACGACGCGCGCCATGGAACCGCGGCGCGGCTGCATCGGAACGCCACGAGCGGGTTCCGGCGCGGACCTGGCCGGTCCGGCGGTGGCCTGGCGGCCGGCCGGGGCCGGGCTGCGGCGCGGCTGGGCCGCCACGCCGTTCTGGACGTCCATCACGGCGTGCGCGACGAGACCGCCCATGGGGTCGTGCCTGATCAGATCCCGCAACCGGGACCGAGAGGACCGCCCCTCGTTCCCCGGATACAGGTGCTTGCCGAGGCCGACCGCGTGTGCCAGGGCGGCGAGAGCGGCGGTCCGCGGGTCCGGCGGTACGCCGGTGCGGATCGCTGAGTCCAGCCGGGCCCTGATCTCCCGGCTGATCTCGGTGTCCGTCGCCTGGTAGCGGGTCGTCGGCAGCACTCCGCACATCTGGCCCGCGACGGCATGCACCATGCCGCATCGCTCCAGATGCGAGAGGTAGGTCTGGCGCAGCCCGAGACGCGGCCCGCCAATCCAGTTCACTGCGCGTACGGGAGCGCCACGCCTTCGCAGCAACTCCAACGCACAGTCCAAAGTTGGATCTCCAGTCGGCCGTGGGGCTACCACGGCGATACGATCCCCGTCTGGGGCTATCCGTCCGGCCAGCGCCAGCTCCACTAGCTGTGCTCCGGCCAGACCGAGGTCGAGCGACTGCGGCTGTGCAGTGGTACCCGTGGCCGGGTCCAACGCCAGCAGCAGAAGCTCCTCCGGAAGTGTTCTGCGGCTCCTGCCCATCCATGCCTCCCCGCGTGGATGAAAGACAGGGTGACCCCTCTCACATTGGTCTGTCGAGGGTGCGTGACCTGTTTGTGAGGGAACCGGTAGGTATGTCGTTCTCGTCTACCGCAGGGGTTAAGCCCACACACAGGACACTGGTACATGGTTCGGACAGCGCGGTCGAGCGGTGTTACGGGCGGCGGTTCACGGTTCGGTAGGTCGCACGGAGTGGGTGCGGCATGGAGGAGGCATCGGTGGCGGGCGAGTCCCCCGACAGGTCGAAGCAGCGCGAGTCGTCGGCAGAACCGACGTCGGGGAACACGGGCCCGGTTCCCGAATCCGGCCCTCAGGATCGCCCGGCACCCGATCCCCGTCTCTCGGTGGCCCGGGAGAGCGGTTCACCGTCCGGCTCCTCCGACACGTCCGAAGCACGCGGCGGCGTGGACACGGCGACCCGGGTGTTCTCGGTACGGGACCTGAAGACCGCGGTCGAGGAGGCCGCGGCTGAGCGTCCTGAGGCTGAGGAAGCCAGGACTGCGGCGGCGCGGGCCGGGAAGGCTGTGGCTGGGAGCCCAGTGGCCGATGTCGCGGCTGAGGGGTCTGAGGCAGAGGAGCCCGGAGCCGGGCAGTCTCAGGTCGAGGGGGCTGTGGACGCGGGGTCCGGGGCAGTGAAGGCAGGGGTTGTGGCTGGCGGGTCTGAGGCTGGGGAGCCTGTGGCTGAGAAGCCTGGGGCGGGGGGCACGGCTGAGGGATCTGAGGCTCAGAAGCCCGCGGTCGGGCAGTCTGAGGAGACCGGGGCCGAGAGGTCCGGGGCTGCGAAGGCGGAGGACTCCGACGTCGAGGACGCGGCGGCCGACCGCTCGGATTCGGCCGACGGCGCCGCTGCGACCAAGGGTGACGAGACCGGTGACGCCCGGCTTCGGGCTGCTGTGGCGGCGTGGGTCCGCTCCGGGGACTCCAAGGACCCCGAGGGGCCCGAGGACGCGGAGACGGCCGCTGAGGCCGACGAGGACGGTGTCGCGGAGGCGCAAGCGGAAGCAGGGCCCGACGCCGACAGCGATGTCGAGGACGGGGTTGCTGTCGACTCCGGAGAGGCGGAAGCGGAAGAGGGACCGCAGGACGCTGTCCCCGAGCCCGAGGCGGGCGCTGACTCCGTCGCGGACGCCGGCTCCGGAAAGGGCGCCGCCCCCGATGGGGACGCCGTCTCCGAAACGGGCGCCGAAGTCGAAACGGACGACGTTGATGCCCAAACGGCTGCTGGTGCTGAAACGGGCGACGGGCCCGAAAGTGGCGACGGGCCCGAAACGGTCAACGGGCCTGGCACTGGCGACAGGTCCCAAGCGGATGCCGAACCCGTAGCAGGCGGCGAACCCGGGACGGGCGGTGCATCCGAGACGGGCGCCGAACCCGAGACGGACGGTGCATCCGAAGCAGGCGGCGGACCCGAAGGGGGCGCCGAAGCTGAAACTGGCAGCGCATCCGAATCCGGCGCCGAGCCCGTCGCCGATGGTGGACCCGCAGTCGCCGACGGTGAGGAAGGCCCGAAGGGGCCACCCGCAGGTGACGATGAAAGTGGTACGGGTGGTGCGGGTGGGAGCACCAAGGCCGATGGCGAAGCCGAGGCCGGGGGCGGGCCCGTCGACCAGCCCACCGCCATCTTCAAGCGCCCCACCAAGCTCCAGCTCGACCAGCCCACCACCATGCTCAAGCTCGGCGGCGCTCTCAAGGACGCCAAGACCCCCGAGCCCTCCGAAGCCGAGCGCACCAGCAAGTTCGTAGCGCTGAAGCCCCTCGACGAACCGCGCACCCCGCGCAGGCCCGCAGACGCGACGGCGCCCGTCCCCCAGGTCGGCCCCGAACGCACAGCCCAGCAGCCGCTGCCCCCGAAGCCGCCGCTGGACCTGCTGGCCGAGCTGACCAACACCCCGCCACCGCCGCAGACCCCGGTCCGCACGGTCATCCGCAGGGTCAAGATCTGGACCCCGCTGGTCCTGCTCCTCGCGATCATCTTTGCGATCGTGCAGTCCGTGCGCCCGCTGCCCACCCCCGGCCTGGCGCTGACCGCCAAGGACAGCTACACCTTCGACGGCGGCCAGGTGAACCTGCCCTGGCCGAGCAAGGGTCAGGGCTGGATGGACGGCGACGGCATCGGCACGATGGGCAGCTTCGGCAAGCAGACGCCCGTCGCCATCGGCTCGGTCGCCAAGACCATGACCTCGTACATCATCCTGCGCGACCACCCGCTGAAGCCGGGCCAGGAAGGCCCGAAGATCAAGGTCGACTCGACGGCGGAGAAGGAGGGCGGTTACGACAAGAGCGGCGGCGAGTCCACCCTCAACACGGTCAAGGCCGGCGACTACCTCACCGAGAAGCAGGCCCTGTCGGCCGTCATGATCCCCTCCGCGAACAACATCGCCCGGCTGCTCGCGCGCTGGGACGCGGGCTCGGAGGCGGCGTTCGTGAAGAAGATGAACGCGGCCGCCAAGGGGCTGGGGATGACGAACACGACGTACACCGACCCCTCGGGGCTGACGCCGTCCACCGTCTCCACCGCCCAGGACCAGGTGAAGCTCGGCCGCGCGTTCGTCAAGGTGCCCGCCCTGGTCGCCATCACCAGCGCGGCCAGTTGGACGGACCCCTCCGGCACCAACTGGCCCAACTGGAACGCGCTGCCGTTCAAGATCGGCGCGATCGGCATCAAGACCGGCAGCACCACCACGGCCGGCGGCAACCTGCTGTTCGCCTCCCGCAAGACGGTCGGCGGGCAGACGGTGACGATCGTCGGCGCGATCCTCGGCCAGCACAAGGCGCCGATCATCGAAACCGTCAACGCGGTCAGCAAGACCGCGCTGCTCGCCGCCCAGAACGAGCTGACCTCGGCGAAGATCCTGAAGAAGGGTGACGTCGTGGGCTATGTGGACGACCAGCTCGGCGGCCAGACCCCGGTCGTGCTCACCCAGGACGTCACCGCGGTCGGCTGGGCGGGCCTGAAGGTGAAGCTGTCCTTCGACGCCGACGACGTACCGCACACCGCGAAGGCCGGCACCAAGGTGGGCACGCTCACCGTGGGTGACGGCACGAGCGGCGCGGTCAAGGTCCCGGTGGCGCTGCAGAAGGACCTCACGGAACCCGGCTTCACGGCCAAGCTCAAGCGCCTCGGCTGACAGCAGCCGCGGATGCCCTCGCACCCCGTCGGCGGGCCCACCAGGGGAGCCCTCCGGCGGGGTGCGTGCTAGCGTCACGAAACGGGGCAGGCCGCCGCTCACGGGACGCGACCGGGAAATCCCCGGGGACGCAGCCGCGAACCAGCGGACAACGGGACGCGTCCCGGAACAGAAGACGGGACACCACGGGGAGTGCCTTCAGGTGGCCACTGCGGAGCCGACACGCGCCGACGACGCCGATCCGGGCCCGGGAACCGGCCCGCGAATACGCGTGCCCGCACCCCGCGCGGACGGCATGCCCGGCATGCGCGGAAGTGACACCGACCGCGCGCAGCCGAGCGAGCGGGCGAAGAGCGACATCACCTCACGCGCGACGGCCGCCTTCCACGCCCTGCGCGAGCGGCTGCTGCGCCACCCGGTGCTCTCCCTCACCGCCCTGTCCGGCGTACTCCACATCGTGTGGTTCTTCACCTTCGCGAACAGTGGCGGCGATCTGGCGGCGCAGGACGCCTGGGCCGAGTTCGTCGGTCGGCACCCGGACTCGGCGTACAACCTCGCCTGGTACGGCGGGATGCACCCGGTGTCGTACAGCGTGGTGTCGCCGTATCTGATGTCGGTGCTCGGTGTCCGTACGACGATGATGATCGCGGGGACGGTCTCGGCCGGCCTGCTGACGATGATCCTCATCCGCAGCCGGAGTGTGAAGAACCCGCTGTGGGCGTCGCTGGCGGGACTTTTCGCGTTCCTGTGCAACGCGGTCTCGGGCCGGGTGACCTTCGGTCTGGGCACGATGTTCGCGCTGGGCGCGGTAGCCACCGTCTTCTGCTGGCCGTACAAGTGGCGCTACAAGCGGTGGGCGAAGGCCCTGTGCACGGCCCCGCTGGCCGCGCTGGCGACGATGTCGTCACCGGTCGCCGGACTGTTCGTGGGGCTGGTCGCCGTCGCCCTGTTCCTGCAGAAACGCCGTCCCGGCGCCTGGGCGCTGGGGCTCACCCCGGCCGCGGTGGTGGCCGTGTCGGCCTGGCTGTTCCCCTTCTCCGGCACCCAGCCGATGACGATCTGGTCGGTGATCCTGCCGTTCCTGTACGCGGTCCTCGCCTATGTGCTCGTCCCGAAGGAGTGGACGACGGTCCGGCTGACGTCCGCGGTGTACGGCCTCTCGGTCCTCGCGGTCTGGCTGGTCAGCTCGCAGATCGGCTCGAACATCACCCGGCTGGCGATGCTGTTCGCCGGCGTGACGCTCGTCGCGGCGCTCCCGTTCACGGTTCCGCGCTCGCGCAAGTGGTACGTCACCGTGCTCGCCTTCGCCGGCTTCGTCGTCTGGATCGGCTTCAAGTCGGTCGACGACATCATCCACACCTCGCCCGCCGCGTCCTGGGCGCGCGAGCTGGCCCCCCTGGTGAACGAACTCCAGGGCGTCGGCGCCGAGAAGGGGCGCGTCGAGGTCGTCCCCGCCCGCTCCCACCGCGAGGCCTCCGCCCTCGCCCCCTACGTCAACCTGGCCCGCGGCTGGAACCGTCAGGCCGACATGGAGCGCAACCCCCTCTTCTACGACGACACCCTCAACTCGGCGAACTACCACGAGTGGCTGCAGCGCTGGGCCGTCCACTTCGTCGTCCTGCCCAAGGGCGAGCTGGACGGCGACGGCGGCGAGCGCGAGCGGGAGCTCGTGCAGCGGGGCATGCCGTATCTGAAGCAGATCTGGGGTGACGCCACCTGGCAGCTGTTCCGCGTCACCGACCCCACGCCGCTCGCCGACCCGCCCGCCACCGTCGACCGTGCGGCCCAGGGCGAGCTGACCATCGAGGTCAAGAAGCCCGGCCGGGTCCTGATCCGCGTCCCGTACTCCCCGTGGCTCGGCCTGGTCGACACCAAGGGCAAGGGCGTCGAGCCCCCGCAGGAGACGTACGCCTCCAAACACCGTGCGGACGGCACACCCAAGTCGTTCGACAACGTCAACGGCTGTCTGATGCAGACGCCGGAGGACGACAAGGGTGACAAGTGGACGCTGCTGCTCGCACCGAAGGCAGGGACGTACCGGCTGGGGGCGCCGTACCAGCTACCGCGCGGCACCCCCTGTCCGGACGAGCTGAAATAGAGCCCGTCCGGCGGCTGAACCCAGCCCGTCCGGCGTTTGAGGACGAGGCCGTTCAGGCCGAAAGCGGGGGTCTGGGGGCGCAGCCCCCAGGGACGGGACGGGAAGGGGCGGCGGGGGCGAGCAAACCGACGCCGCCCCGAAGCCGCTCACTTCACCGGAAACGCCACGTCACACACCGCATCCTCCGGCCCCGCCGCCTCCCAGTCCGCGAAGTAGATCTCCCGGCACGGCCCCGCCTGCTGAAGCCCCTGCGTCGCCATCCACTGCTCCACCGCCTCGAAGGCGGCCCCGATCTGCGGCGCGGCCACCTGGGCCTTGGTGATCCGGGTGTACGCCAGCCGAGCCGCCGGCTCGACGCGCACCCGGGTCTCCCAGGCCCGCCCGTGCTGCTCGGCCCACACCCGGGCCGCCGCCTCGTCCGCGACCGGCACACAGGACTCCGCGGGCCCGTCGCTCTCCATGGAAACCTCGGAGTGGTAGACGACGAAGGGCGCCCCGGCGACACCTCCGCTGGCGCCCGCCGCCTCCTCGAGGCGATCCAGCGACGCCCCGATCCACGCGGGCAACTCGTCCTGCAGCGTGTGCCGGGACTGGGTGATCACCACCTGCTCGGGCACATCCACCGTCTCGACCACGAACTTCCCGTACATCTCGGAGCTCCTCCCCGACAGTCGTCCACGGAGGTACTCGGCGAGCGTCCGCTGCCCGGCGATGCGCGTCTCGACGTCCGCCCAGTAGGCGGCGAGCCGGTCGGCGGCCTCGGCGCCGTCCGCCTCCACCACCTCGGCGATCCGGGCGAGCGGCATGTCGAGCTGCCGCAGCAGGGCCACCAGCCGGGCCCGTTCCACCTGGTCGGCGCGGTAGTAGCGGTAGCCGCTGAGCTCGTCGACGTACGCGGGTGCGAGCAGGCCGAGGCGGTCGTAGAGCCGTAGTGCCTTGGCCGACAGGCGCGCCCGTGCCCCGAACGCACCGATGGTGAGCAGTTCGTCGTCCACCTGAGCATCCTCCGTCACCGGACGGGTTCTTTCCGCCCGGTGACGGGAACGCTCGCCCTTGCCCCAGGGGCAAGGTCAACAGCTGCCTACGCGAGGGCGCTCTCCACCGCCGCCACGACCTCAGCCGCCTCCGGCTCGGTCTGCGGGGAGAAGCGCGCGACGACCTTGCCGTCACGGCCGATCAGGAACTTCTCGAAGTTCCAGCGGATGTCACCGCTGTGGCCCTCGGCGTCGGAGAAGCCGGTCAGACGGTCGTAGAGGGGGTGCCGGTTCTCGCCGTTCACCTCGACCTTCTCGGTCAGCGGGAAGGTCACGCCGTACGTCGCCGAGCAGAACTCGGCGATCTCCTCGGCGCTGCCCGGCTCCTGCCCGAGGAACTGGTTGCAGGGCACGCCGAGGACGGTGAAGCCCTGCGCGGCGTAGCGCTCGTGGAGGCGCTCGAGCCCGGTGTACTGCGGGGTCAGCCCGCACTTGGAGGCCACGTTCACGATGAGGACGGCCTTGCCCGCGTACTGGGAGAGGTCGGCGGAGCCACCCTTGAGGGCGCCGATCTCCACGTCGAGGGGGGTCGCGCCGTTGCTGTCTGCAGTCGTCATAAGCGGATGCTAACTCCGGTACGTGTCGTCCCGGTTCTGGGCCTCCACCAGAACCTCACCGGCCGCCGTCCGTGAGTACAGCACCGAGCGGCCCGCGCGCCGCCGCTGCACCAGTCCGGCATCCAGCAGCACCTTCAGATGCCGGCCGACCGAGCCGAGGCCCTGGCCGGTCACCGCCGTGAGCTGGCTCGTGCTCATGGGCGAGGCGAGCAGGACGAGGACTTCGGCGCGGGCGGTGCCGAGGAGCGCGGCCAGGCTCGCTGGGACGGCGGACGGGCGGTCGCCGGCCAGGGCGCCGGTGCACGGATAGACGACGGCGTACCGCTGCCGGGTGTCCTCCCAGGACACCCAGCCGCCCTGCCGCTGCGGGGTCACCGGGACGAAGACGAGTTCGGCGCCGGAGATCTCACGCGGCGGGTACTCGTGCAGGTTCACCTGCAGCCGGTTCTCGCCGAGCCAGCGTGTCCGCCCGGGGCGCAGCGCGTCCAGCACGGTCGCCCAGCCGCCCTGGCTGACCTGCGCGGTACGGGCGACGACATCGGCCTCCAGGATGCGCCGGCGCCGGTCCCAGTCCGGGCGTACGGTCTCGGTCCAGACGTGGCAGAAGAGGTCGGCGGCACGCTCGGGCAGGTCGTCGCGGTCCAGAGCGGCGGGCAGCGGGCCGCCGGCCAGGGAGACGACGAGGTCGGCGCGGGCCCGTTCGGCGGCGGTGGCCCGCACCCGTGCGACCCCCTCCTCGAAGCTCTCCCCGTCGCCCGGGGTGGGGGCGAGGAAGTCGGCGGTCCACACCCGCCCGAGCCCGGCGCGCAGGAGCAGCGCGGTGACGGGATCGGCGGCCAGCCGCTCCCGGTAGCCGGGCAGATGCCGGTCCAGCCAGGCCCGCTCGCCCGGGTGCGCGGCCTCGCCCGCGTGCAGCAGCATCAGGGAGGCGAGGGTTTCGGCCATCGGCGACAGCACGAAGCGGCTGCCCGCGAGGGTGTCGGCGTTGATCTGCCACCAGCCCATGGAGCCTGCCTCCCACGACCTTTCGCATCAGCGCGAAACAATAACGCGCGCGGTCCGGCCGTCCCGAGACTCCGTGCATGCGCAGCTACCGAGACCTCTTCCGCACCCCGGAGTTCACCCCGTTCTTCCTCGCCTCCGCCGCCCACACCGCGGCCCAGACGATCGGCGCCCTGGCGCTCGGCACGCTGGTCTACCGGATGACCGACTCCCCGCTGCTGTCGGCGGTGAGCATGTTCGGACCGCAACTGGCGCAGGTGCTCGGCGCCACCTTCCTCCTTTCGGGCGCCGACCGGCTGCCGCCGAGGTCGACGCTGGCCGGCATCGGTCTCGCCTTCGCGGCCGGTACGGCCGTCCTCGCCCTGCCCGGGCTGCCGGTCGCGGCCGTCTTCGGTGTCGTCCTCGTCCAGGGCCTGATCGCCTCGCTGGGCGGGGGAGTGCGCTGGGGGCTGCTGAACGAGATCCTCTCCAAGGACGGCTATCTGCTGGGGCGTTCGGTGTTCAACATGCTCTCCGGGCTGATGCAGATCACCGGGTTCGCCACCGGCGGCGCCCTGCTGACCGTCCTGTCCCCGCACGCCTGCCTGCTCGTCTCGGCGGCGCTCTACGCCACCGCGACCCTCGGCACCCGGCTGGGCCTGACCGCCCGCCCGCCGCGCTCCTCCGGCCGGCCGTCCGCCGCGGCGACCTGGCGCACGAACGCCCTCCTGTGGTCCTCGCGCCCCCGCCGCCTCACCTACCTCGGCCTCTGGCTCCCCAACGGCCTGGCCGTCGGCTGCGAATCCCTCTACGTCTCCTACGATCCCCACGCGGCCGGCGCGCTGTTCGCCTGCGGGGCGCTGGGCATGTTCGTCGGGGACGTGACCGTCGGCCGCCTCGTACCGGCCGCGCTGCGTCCCCGGCTGGCCACCCCGCTGCTGCTCCTGCTGGCCATGCCGTACCTGCTCTTCGCCCTGCGCCCCGCGCTGCCGTGGTCGGCCGCCCTCGCCGTCATCGCCTCCGTCGGCTTCGGCGCCAGCCTCGTCCAGCAGGAACGCCTGATGGCCCTCACCCCGGACGAACTGAGCGGCCACGCCCTGGGGTTGCACTCGGCCGGAATGCTCACCATGCAGGGCGTGGCCGCGGCCCTGGCGGGTTCGGTGGCCCAGCTCACCTCGCCCGCCGCCGCGATGACGGCCATGGCGGCCGCGTCGGCCGTCGTGACGTCGACGCTGGCATGGGCGGGGCGCCGCACCGGGTCGCCGGCCGGTGCCCGGGCAGCACGGCGTACGGCCGTTTCCGGTCCCTGAGGCCTCGGCAACGGGCAGCATTCAGGGGTGCGTTCGTCGAGACGTCCGGGGAGAGCGCCCATGTCGTACGACTCCGTGAAGTGGCCCGCGCGCGGTCTGCTGGGGGCGGTGTCCCCGCAGGCCCGGCAGGAGTTGCTGGCGCTGGGGGTGGAGACCCGGTTCGAAGCGGGTGACGTGCTGTTGCGGGAGGGCGGGCCCGACCGGCATGTGCTGTTGCTGCTCTCCGGCTTCGCCAAGGTGACCGCCCGGGTGGAGAACGGTGAGGAGTCGCTGCTCGCGGTCCGCGTGGGCGGCGACACCGTCGGAGAGATGGCGGCGCTGGACGGGGCGCCGCGCTCCGCCACGGTGACGGCGTGCGGCCTGGTGACCGCACGGATATGGAAACCCGCCGAGGTGCACTCGCTGTTGGCGCGGCGACCGGACGTGCACCTGATCCTGACGGGGATCATCGCCCAGCGGCTGCGCTGGGCCAACCGCAGGCGACTGGACTTCCGCGGATATCCGGCCAAGGTGCGGCTCGCCCGGCTGCTGGTGGAGCTCGCCATGTCCTACGGCCACCCGGTCGAGGGGGGCGTCGTCCTCGGCTGCCGACTGACTCAGCCGGAGCTCGCCGCGCTCACCGGGGCCGCCGAGACGACGATCCACAAGGGCCTGCGCGAGTTGCGCCAGGAGAGCCTGCTGGAGACCGGATACGGCTCCACGGTGATCCGTGACCTGCCCCGTCTCCGACAACTGGCGGACCTGGCGCCCGAGGGCCCCGAGGCGTGAGTCCGTCAGCACAGGCCGCAGAACCACCAGCAGCTCGGCGCTGACGCCCATCACGGCTGTGCGCATCCTGGCGGTGGTCGGGCAGTGGGGTGTGCGGGTGTCGGTCCGGTGAGGGGTCGGACCGTGTGCGGCATCGGTGGGATGCGGCTGCCGGGCTCAGGTCAGCACCGGCCGCAGCACCACCAGCAGTCCTGCACTGACGCCCATCACTGCCGTGCACACCACGGCGGCGGTCAGGCAGCGGTACTTGCGGACGGCCACCTGGGCCAGGAACCGGACCGTCTGCGACAACTCGCGGCGTTCCAGGGCGACGTCGGCGGCATCCGGCTCCCCGGCGGCCGACAGGATGTCGGGGCCCGAGGCGAGGTGGACGAAGCTGTAGCGGTTGGTCCCATCCGGCCGCAGCACGCGGGGGCGCAGGGTGGCCGCCAGGAATCCCGCGCCACCGAACAGCCCGCACAGGAACAGGGCGAGCAGGGTGCCGGCGAGCACACCGGCCGCACCACCGCGGTCGGCGGCGTGCAGGGCCCGCCCGCTCCAGACGCCGGCCGTGCCGACCAGCGCGGCCTGCGCGGCGGCCAGGATCCCGGCCTTGGTGTCGGCGTGCTGGTGGGTGGTCTGCAGGGCGGTGAACATGTACTGCGCGGGACGGCTGTCCGGCTGGGCGGCGCTGGGCGGCATACGGCTCCTCCTGCGGTCGACGGGCGACGCGTCGCTTCCAGCACACACCCGTCCCGCCGACCCAATCCTGCATTTATCCGGGATCGGCCCAAGAACCCCATCCGCACCAATTCACCGAATACGCCTACGACTTGGACGGATCCCGGTATTTTCTTGCTCCTTTCCGCAACCCGTACTTCGACGGGGTTCACGGCGGCCCGGGCGTGTACCACTGGCCTACCGGCGTCCGCGTGATGGGGGGAGCGGACGCCGGTGTGTTCCATTCGGGAAGCGGGGAGTTCGACTATGGGAACGTTCGGTCGCAGACTGCTGCTGGCGGTCGATGCGAAGGGTTACGGCCGCGTCGACGTGCTGACGCAGCGCCAGTTGCAGGAGGCCATCCAGCTGCTCCTGGGCGAGTCGGCCGCCGCGGCCGGCCTGGCGCGGGAGCGGTGGGAGACACAGGTGGGCGGCGACTCGGTGTTCGCCGTGCTGCCCGAGGGCGCCTCCGAACCCGACCTCGTCGACACCTTCATGCGGCACCTGGACGCCGGCCTGCGCGCCTTCAACCACGGCCGGCTGCCCGAGGCCCGGCTGCGGCTGCGGGCGGCCGTGCACTTCGGCACGGCGTCCCCGGCCGCCAACGGCTTCGAGGGCCGCGCCCCGGTCGAGATCGGCCGCATGCTGGACAGCGCGGTCCTGAAGTCGGCCCTGGCGGCCGCCCCGGACGCCTGTCTGGCCCTCGCGGTCTCCTCGACGGTCTTCAACGACGTGATCCGCGAGGCGTACACGACGATCCGGGCGCAGGAGTTCCGCGAGGTGCGGATCGCGGAGAAGGAGTACGCGGGGCGGGCGTGGATCCGGGTGCCCGGGTACGACGTGCATGCGCTCGACCTGGGCGGGGCGGCCGAGGCGCCGTCCGACGGCGCGGCGGCCGGGAGCGGCGCCGATGGTGGTGGGGCGGATGACGGCGCGAGCGGGGGTGGTGAAGCGGCCGACGCGCGCCCCCCGAGTGCGCCAACTGCTCCTGGCGACACGGTAGTTCAGGTGTTCCGCGGAACCGTCCATGCCCCGGGCGCCGTCTTCGGCATCTCCAAGTGACCTCCGAGTGACGGCTGAGAATGGACGAGGAAGAGAGCACGAAGAGACCCCAGGGCACCCCGGAACCGCCGGACGCCGACAGCGGATCGGAAGCCCAGGACACACCCCAGGACCCACCCCGGGACCCGGGTGACTCACCCGAGGCGGCTCCCCCGCAGGAGCCCCCCGAGGACGACCCGAAGCCCCGCGGCGACCGGCCGGCCGACAACGCCGACACACCCCGGGCAACGGAACAGCCCGACGGAGCCGAACAACCCGCCAGGCCCGACCGGGCGAAACGGGCCGACGAGACGGCCCAGGCACAGAACAACGTCAACCAGTACTTCTACGGCGCCCTCGACGCCCCCGGCGCCATCTTCGGCATCGGCACCGCAGATTCCGCCAATGCCCGGCGCCGCGCCGTCGGCCGCCTGGACGCCGGTGAGGCCGACGCGATCCTGGCGCCGTACGTCGAACCCGACTGCTTCGAGGAAGCCGTACGCGCCCTCCAGCAGGACGGTGTGGTCGTGCTCGTCGGGCCGCCCGGCACGGGCAAACGGTCCGCGGCGGTGGCCCTCGTCGCCAAGGTCGCGGAGGGCACGGAGTACGTGGTGCTCTCGCCCGGCCGCAGCCTGGAGGACCTGGCGGGCGGGCGCCCGGTGTTCGAGAAGGGCGTCGGCTATGTGCTCATCGACCGTATGAACGAAGCCGCCGGCGGGACGGCGGACTTCGACTGGCGGCGGGTGCGCGACACCGTGCGCGAGCAGGGGGCGCACCTCGTGGTCACCACCGTGTACCAGGGCGAGGGCGACGCCCCCGGATCCGTACGCCATATGCCCTGGCAGCCCCCGGACCTCACGGCCGTCCTGCGGCTGCGGCTGGTGCGGGCGGGCTGCGGGCAGGACACCGTCGAGCAGGCCGCGTCCCTGATGCCCGCCGGATGCCGGATCGCGGAGGTGGCCGCGGCGGCCGCCAGGATCGCGGACGGTGCGGACCCCGCAGGGGTCTGGCAGGAGTACGGCGCCGCCGCGGCCCAGCCCGTGCGCGACTGGTTCGACGAGCCGCGCTCGCCGCGGGAGTGGACCGAGGTCACCGCACTGGCCTTCGTCACCGGCCTCGGCTACCGCGACTTCGAGACCTGCCAGGAGCGTCTGGAGGAGCATGTGGCGGCCACCTTCCCGGAGCTCGCCAACGACGAGGAGACGGCCGAGGCCACCCGGCGCGACGCCGACCGCCGGCTGTCGCTGTCCCGCAACAGCCTGGTCGCCGTCGAGGAGCGCAAGGACGGCGCGCTCACCCGGTCCGCCCTGGTCTTCCCGCACTCCCAGTACCGGCAGTGGGTGCTGGAGGAGCTGTGGAGCAAGCGCTCGACGGCGTACTGGGACGGCGTACGGGACTGGCTGACCGAACTCGTGGCCACCCAGCCCGGCCTGGGGCTCCAGCTGTCCGTCGCCTCCGGCCTCGCCCTGCTCACGCGGCCCGCCTTCGACGAGGTCGCGGAGAACTATCTGCACCCCTGGGCGGCCGGCGCGGCGGGCCCGGCCGGCCAGTCCACGGCCACCCTGGTGCTGCACTGCATGTGTCTGGACGAGGGCCTTGCCGCGACCGCGCTGTCCGTCGCCCGCGGCTGGGTCCGTTCGCCCGACCCGGAGCTCTCCTCGACGGCGACCGCGGCGTTCAGCGGGGCGCTCGGGGTGTGCTTCCCCACGGACGCGGTCAAGGCGCTGCTGCACCGCACCCTCGGCCGGTTCGACGATCAGGCATGGGAGGCGATGGTCGCCCTCGCGGGTCTCGTCGTCGTCCTCATGGAGTGCGACCAGGACGCGGGTGCCGTGCTGCGGCCGCTCGCCTACCGGCTGAAGGACGAGGGCGGAAAGCTCACCGCACATCAGAAGGACCGCACCCTCGACGCCGCACTGACCGTCGTGGCGCGGCACACGCGCACGGGCCGGATGGTCTGCGCCGTGCTGCCGGCCCGCGACCCCCGGCAGGCCGACCCGATCGGCGAGCTGTGGGCGGGGCTGCTGGCGAACCGGCCGTACCGGCGCCGTGTGCTGCTGTGCCTCCACCTCACCCTGCGCGACCTGTCCGCCGCGACGGACGAGCCGGAGCAGACGGCCGAGCGGCTGGGCCGCTCCCTGGGGGCGGTACTGCCGCCGGACGAACGCCCGCTGCTGGGGCCGTCCCTGCGGCAGGTCGTGGGGCGTTTCGACGAGGCTGCGGCCCCTCTGATCGACATCTTTCTCGACGCTGTACTGAGCACGGAGGACTGACAGGCATGAATGCCAATTACCCGCTCGTGGAGCAGCGGGAATACGGGCGGCCGGAGAAGCGCGGCGGCCTGATGAAGAAGCGGGTGATGCGGGACGAGGGCGAACTGCCCCGGCTCGCGCCGCACCACGTACGGGTCTTCCGGGTCGGCGCGGAGTACGTCGAGGACCACGGGCAGCTGCACGCCGAGGACCCGGTGGTGATCGGTGCCAGCTCCGTCACGGTCGTCGACCGCCGGATCGAGGTGCCGGTCGTCGTGGAGACGAGGATCCCCTCCGCCGAGGCGGGCGACTTCACCGTACGGGCGACGTTCTACTGCACCGTCACGGACGCGAAGGCTGTCGTGCGCGACGGCATCACGGACGTGGAGGCGCTGCTGCTGAGCCATCTGCGGGAGGTGCCGGGGCTCACCGAGGACGGCAGCGACCAGCCGATCATGAACTCCGCCGCCGTACGGGAACGCATCGACGCACGGCTGACCGCGTACCACGAGATGCGCCCGACGGTGCTGTCCGGCCTGCGCGCCCGGCACGGTCTGGTCGAGGTACTCACTCCTGCCGAACTCGCCGAGCACATCGCCAAGTCGGAGAAGGAGCGGTGGGAGCAGCAACAGCAGCAGCGGCGGGAGGAGCGGGAGCAGCAGCTGGCCCTGGACCGGGCCGAGCGGGAGGCCGAACTGGAGCTGAAGCGGGAGCAGATCCGCTTCGTGCGGGAGCAGCGCAGGGAGCGCAACCGGCAGCAGGAGGCCGTGGACAAGGAACTGGGCCGGCAGGACTTCGAGACCCTGCGCGGCGGGTTCGACCGCGAGGCGGGGGCCGAGCAGCAGAAGCACGACCTCACACAGCGGGCCGAGTTCAACCGTTTCGTCCGCGATCAGGTTCAGGAGGACATGAAGCTTCTCGCCAATCCGCTCGCCGCGGACCTCAGCGCCCGCCATCACGGCGACATCACCGCCGACGAGTACTCCAAGCGCGTACGGGGTTACGACGAGCTGCAGGCCGAACGAGCCCGGCTGGAGCGCGAGTTCCAGGAGAAGCGGGCCGAGCTGGACCGGCAGGAGGAGCGCTGGAAGGTCGAACAGGAGAACCAGCTGGAATCGGCCACCCGCGCGGACACCCTCCAACGCGAGGCTGCCAAGGCCAGGGAGGAGGCCCGTCGCTGGGACGTGGAGCACGCGGAGGAGGTGCGCCAACGCGACGAGGACCGGCAGGACAAGAAGCAGTTGCTGCAGGACCAGCACACCTGGGCCAGGCAGCAGCTGGGCGCCTGGACGGAGCTGACCAAGCAGGCCTTCGACCGCGGCCTGTTCGACGGGCAGCTGAGCGACCCGGGCGCGCAGATCAACCGGGTGGGCGACTTCTCCTTCGAGCGGGGCGCCGCGCTGGACGGCACCGCCCCGAACGCGGTGACGAACACCCCGCGCATGAGCATCGTCCAGAAGAGCCAGGACGGCGGCGACGCCCAAGAGGGCGACGCCGAACCCGACCTCGGCGGCACGGATTCGGAGGGCAGCCTTGGCCACTGACACACCGCTGCGCCACGCCGACAGCGCCTCCTTCGGCGACGACCCGGGCGCGGCCCGTCCGGTGCCGCGCGCAGGCGGCCCGGCGGTCCGGCTGCGTGGGCTGATCGGCATCGACGAGGGGCTGCTGGCCTGGGTGCCGGAGGAACGCACCCGCTACACCTGGTACGGCGCCCTGGTCGTCAACACGGCCCTGGTGGGCGCCCTCTCGATGACGTTGGCGCTGAGCAGCTTCCGCTCCGACCTGCCCCTCGCCGCCGTGATCGGGGTGGCCGCGGTCTGGTTCTGGGTGGTTCTCGCGATGGACAGCTGGCTGGTGTCCAGCACCCACGGCACGATGGTCAAGAAGTGGTCGCTTCTCCTCCGCTTCATTCTCTCCGTGCTCCTCGGCCTGTTCATCGCCGAGCCGATCCTCTTCCAGATCTTCGACAAGGAGATACGCCAGGAGATAGCCGTCGGCAACGAGCAGCAGACCGCCGACTACCGCGGCATGCTCGTCTCCTGCAACCCCACCGACGGCGCGACCACCGCGGACCGCCCCGAATGCCTGAGCTACCAGCTGAAGGTGGCGGGCTCCCCGGCCGAGCTGGCCGAGCAGATCAAGAGCAACAGCGCCCGCACCAAGACCCTGCAGACCCAGGTCGACGCGATCAACAAGACGCTCGACGACAAGATGTCCGCCGAGCAGCGCCTGTGCGGCAAGGCCAACTGGATCTGGCGGAACGGGGTGCGGGACGTCACCATCACCTGCGACAGGGCCCGGAAGGACTCCAGCGAGTACCGCAGGACCAGCAAGGTCGACACATACGAGAAGGAGCTCTCGGCGCTGGTCGCCAAGAGCCGCACCCTGGCCGCGAAGAAGGACACCGCCGCCGACGCCTACCAGCCGCTGCTGCAGCGGGCCATCGACGCCAAGACGCGGGCACGGGCCGCCGACCTGGACACCGACGGCATCCTCACCCGGGCCCACGGGCTCAGGAAGGTCGCGGAGTCCGACGGCTTCGCGCTCTTCATCACCCTCGTGCTGCATCTGCTGCTGATCTGCCTGGACGCCATGCCCGTGCTGGCCAAGCTGATGAGCGGCGCCACGATGTACGACCGCATGCTCGGCGCCCGCTTCACGGCGAGCAGCCGGACGTACACCGAGGAGCTCCAGGTGCAGCAGGAGTGCGCACGGATGGAGCACGAGGTGCAGCGCCACGGCGTGGCACAGGACACGGCCGACCGCATGCGGCGTGTGGAACACGACTTCCAGCGTGCCCAGGCGGAGCGGGCCGCGGAGGAACGGGCCGAGCTGGAGGAGCGGATGAGCCGGATCCTTCGGGCGAGGAAGGCCTGAGCGGAACGGCCGACGGACCGGCGACGGCCCCGCCCGGGGAGGGGCGGACCGCCGCCGGAGCCGAGGTCACGGCTGACGGGTCTCCGGTACGGGAGCGGGACTGGCGGTCGCCATGTTCTGCGCCGCCTTGTCGAAGTACCTGAGCAGCTCCACCGGGAACGGCATCACGAGCGTCGAGTTCTTCTCGGCGGCGACCTCCACGACCGTCTGGAGCAGGCGCAGCTGCATCGCCTCGGGGGTGTCGGACATGATGCGGGAGGCGTTGGCGAGCTGCTGGGCGGCCTGGAACTCGCCGTCCGCGGTGATGACCCGGGCCCGCCGCTCGCGCTCCGCCTCGGCCTGCCGGGACATGGACCGCTTGAGCGACTCCGGCAGCTGTACGTCCTTGATCTCCACGCGGTCGATGTGGACGCCCCAGCCCGCGGCCGGGCTGTCGATCATCAGGGCGAGCCCCTCGTGCAGCCGCTCACGGTCGGAGAGCAGGTCGTCCAGGTCGCTCTTGCCGATGATGGAACGCAAGCTGGACTGGGCGACCTGGCCGACGGCGAAGACGTAGTCCTGGACCTCGATGGCCGCCCGGAGCGGATCGGTCACCCGGAAGTAGACGACCGCGTCGACCTTCACCGAGACGTTGTCCTTGGTGATGCCCTCCTGGGTGGGCACCGGCATGGTGACCACCTGCGTGTTCACCTTCCGCATCCGGTCGACGAACGGGATCAGGAACGTCACGCCCGGCTGCCGGTACGTCGGCAGCGCCTTGCCCATCCGGAACACGACCCCGCGTTCGACCTGGTTGACGACCCGCATACCGCTGCGCAGCACGAGCAGGACCGCCAGAGCCACCAGCACGACCGCGAGCACAGTGCCTTCCATCGCACTCCATTCCTCGAAAGGATTCCCCGTAAGGATTGAGACAAGGAAGTAGACACCGGACGGAGTTGGCCGGATGCGCCCGCACGCGTCAGGAGATCGTCAAGAAAACGGCCCGGCACGCGACCCGGCACCGAGGGTCGTCGTCGTGGGCGCGGGCTTCGGCGGGATCGCCGTCGCCGCCGAACTCCTGCGGCACGGCCTCGACGACGTGACCCTGCTGGAGGCGGCACCGCAGCTGGGCGGCACCTGGCACCACAACCGCTACCCGGGCGCCGCCTGCGACGTGCCGAGCCACCTGTACTCGTACTCGTTCGCCCAACGCGCGTCCTGGGCCCATGTGTTCTCCCACCAGGACGAGATCCTGCGGTACGCGCAGGAGACCGCGGACGCGCTCGGGATCACCCCGCGGATCGTCACGGACACGACGGTCACCTCGTGCACCTGGGACGACGGCACGCGTACCTGGACGGTGCGCAGCCGTCGTACGGGATCCGACGGGCCGGACGAGGAGAGGGTCGCCGATGCCGTCGTGCTCGCCACCGGGCAGCTCGACAAACCCGCCTTCCCGGCCGTGGAGGGGCTGTCCGAGTTCGCCGGGCACAGCTTTCACTCCGCCCGCTGGGACCACGACTACGACCTGCGGGGCAAGCGGGTGGCGGTCATCGGAACCGGGGCGAGCGCGGCCCAGCTGGTTCCCGAAGTCGCGCCTCTGGCCGCTTACTTGACGGTGTTCCAGCGAACGGGGAACTGGTTCCTGCCACGCCGGGACCGGCCCATGCCGGCGGCCCTGAACCGTGCGATGCGATGGCCCTGGGCGCGCCGCGCCTGGCGTCGGCTCCTCCATCACGGCATCGAGCTGCTCACCCTCTGCATCCGCCACCCCGGAACCGTCGGCCGCGTCGGCGCGCTGCTCTCCGCCGCCCATATGCGCCGCCAGCTGCCCGACCCCGAACTGCGCCGCAGCGCCTGGCCCGACTACCCCTTCGGCTGCAAGCGGGTCCTGCTCAGCTCCGACTTCCTGCCCGCGCTGCGCCGCCCGAACGTGGAGCTGGTGACCGACCGGATCGCCCGTATGACCCCCGAGGGCCCGGTGACGGAGGACGGCCGGCTCCACGAGGTCGACTGCGTGATCCACGCGACCGGCTTCCGTACGAACACCTTCATGCTGCCGATGGAGATGCGGGGCGCGGGCGGACGCTCGATCAGGAAGGCGTGGGCCGAGGGGGCCCGCGCGCACCTCGGCATCATGGTCCCTGGCTTCCCCTCCCTGTTCCTCATGTACGGCCCGAACACCAACACCTCCGGTGGCTCCATCCTGTTCTTCCTGGAGGCTCAGGCCGCCTATGTCCGCCGGGCGCTGGAGCTGGTCCGCCGCACCGGAGCGGCGGCGCTGGACGTGCGGCCCGAGGTCGAGGAGGCCGGGCTACGGGCCCTGCGGGCACGTTTCGGGGGCACGGCCTGGCAGTCCTGCTCGTCGTGGTACCGCACGCCAGATGGCCGCAACGTCGCCAACTGGCCGGGCTACATGGGGGAGTACGCGGCACAGACGCGCCGGATGACGCCCGCGGACTTCCGTTTCCTTCCGTCCCGGGGGCGATGAACCCACTGGAGCGCGGCCCGCTTGCGTACCGGCGTCGAAACGCCCGAGGGCGGCGTCCCGTCGTCGGTACGCCGCCCTCGGATGTCGGTGCCGATCCGGTCAGCTCCGGTGCGCGGAGCCGTGGACCAGGAGCTCGGTCACGTCCATGTAGCTGCAGCCCGAGGGGCTCGGGTCCGTCGCGCACTTGGCGCCGTTGTCGGCGGCCTGGTTGCCGAGCATGGTCAGGCGGACGTAGCGGACGTTCTTCCCGGTGCCGGCCTTGAGGGCCACGGCGTTCTCGCGGCCGGTGTCGGCGGGCTTGAAGTGGCCCTCGGCGGCGGTGACCCAGGTGGTGCCGTCCGTCGAGGTCTCGATCCGGTAGTCGCCGAGGGACGCCGTCTTGTCGTCCCCGCAGCCCGCCGTCGGGTCGATGCGCAGCTCGGCGACATCGACGGCCGAGGGCAGCTTGACCGTGTTGTGCACCGGGTCGACCCCGGTGCCGTTGCTGCCGCCCTTGGCGTCCGAGCCCCAGACGGTGCCCGACATGTCGATCAGGCCGTTCGGTCCGCAGCCGAAGTCGGTGTTGTCGGGCCCGGTGAACTCCGTGACCGTGGCGCCGCCGGAGGCGGCGGCCCAGTCGCGGCGCAGTGCCCAGTCGGCGCTGCTCCCGGAGCCGACGGAGACCGTGCGGATCTGCGGCTCGTAGCCGTTGCCGCTCGCGTACACCTTCCGGTACGTGCCCTTGGGGACGTTGTGGATCGTGTACGTGCCGTCCGCCCTGGTCACGGCGGAGAAGTCGGCACCGGGGAAGCCGGAGGCATGGCCGCTGATGCTGACGCCGACCCCGCCGACGGGGGCGCCGGACGCGTCGTCGGTGACCTTGCCGGTGAGAGTGGTCACCGGGGTGTGCGGGCCGGGCGGCAGCGAGAAGTCCTCGTCGGGCTTGGTGTCGTCGGCGCTCAGCGCGGCGGCGAAGTAGCCCATGCCGCGGTGCGCGAACACCTTCCAGATGCGGTCGTGGGCCCGGCCGCGGTTGACCACGGTGTCGGCCTGCAGGATGGCGTTGCGCTGGTCGAGGAAGGTGGGGTTCGCGGGCGACAGCTCCATGGCGCGGGTCAGCAGCGACTCGGTGAGCCTGCTGCCGAGCCGGTTGCGCAGGTCCCAGAGCGTCTCGCTCCAGATCTCGCCGTCGGCGTGCACCTCGGCGCCGCGGCGCGAGATCTTGCCGTAGTCGCCGTAGGTGTACCCGCCCTTGCCCGCCGCCGAGGTGCCGGGGCACTTCGCGGAGGTGGAGCCGACCGGGCAGTCCAACGGCTGCGAGCGGGACGGCAGTTCATCGGTCCAGTGCGGCGGGTCGAGGGCCACCTCGCCGTCCGTGCGCCGGCTGTCCTTGAGCAGCCCCTGGTCGTTGAGGAAGTCCAGCGCGTACCAGTCGCTCCACGCCTCGCCCATCGCCCCGCCCTGCTGGCCGGTGAGGGCCGAGACCCCGGCGGCGTCGACGACGAGCCGGTTGGACAGACCGTGCGTGTACTCGTGGTAGACGGTGGCGGCGTCGTCGCCCCAGTTGCCCTGCAGTACCGTGCCGGTCCCGGTCAGGTACATCTGCATCGTGGGCGCCTGCCCGTCCGGCGGCGTCCCCATGTTGGCGTTGTTCAGGTGGTTCTCGTCGGGCAGCCCGTGGTCGACCGCGGCGCCGTCGTCGGTCTGCGCGTCCACGGCGTCGCCGTCCCGGCCGTCGAAGTTGCCCGCGGCCCGGGTGAAGCCGATCGGGCCGGCCTCCAGGTGGTCGTGGTAGGTGCCCAGGTAGTAGTAGACCTGCGCGGCGTTCTGCTCGCGGTTGGTCTTCCAGGAGTACGGCGTCTTCTGGTCCCAGGAGCAGGGCAGCGGGACGTCGCAGCCGGGACCGGTGAAGTGCTTGAACGGGAAGGAGAACGTCCCGTCGGCCGCCGGGGTGATCTCCTCGCCCGCGTCCACCTTGTTGTTGTCGTCGACGTCGCTGAAGACGTGCGCGATACGGCCGTCGAGGGTCTTGGCGCCGACGGGCAGCCAGCCGTGCGCGGTGAGGTGGCGGGTGTGCTGCTTGCCGCCCTTGGGGGCGCCGGGGTAGCGGTCCCAGACGAGGACCTTGCCGGTGCGCAGGGGCGTGGCCGCGGAGGAGGACAGAGGCTGACCGGAGGAAGGCGCCACCCCGGTCGCCGCCGACAGGTCGTCGGAGAGGTTCTGCCGGTACAGAACCCGGCCGGTCGCCGCGTCGACGACGTGTAGCCACATGCCGTGGCCGTCGGACACGGTGACCGTCTGCCAGGCGCGCCGGGCGGTGCCTCCCGGCGTCGTGTAGACGACCTGCTCGGCGGTGTCCTGCTTACCGACGCCGCCGGCCTCGGCACCGGCGATGTCACGCACCGCGGTGTGCTTGGCCTGCGTCGAGGTGACACGGCCGGGGGCCAGCTGCGAGGGCAGCTTCGGCACCGGGGAGCCGAGCACACTGATCAGCCGCCCGTCCCGGGAGACGTTCGCCTTGACGCCGTTGCCGAACACCGGGACGCCGTCGACCGACTGGACGAACGACAGATGACGGACCCCGGCGACGTCGGTGTACTCCTTGCGCAGGGTCAGATCGCGGACCTGACCGGCGGAGAGACCGAAGACATCGGGATTGTCCCGCAGATACTGCCGGACGATGTCCTCCGGGCCCTTGTCGCTGCGGGGTGTCAGATACCCGTCGAGCTTGGCCACCTGTCGCGCCGTGCCGGTGGCCGGGTCCAGTTCGAGTACGCCCTGAGCCCCGAGCTGTTCGCGCAACTGCTGTACGCCCGCCCGCTGTTCGGCCTTCACGAGCCGGGCGTCGCGGCGCACCAGCGTCTGCTGCGACGGTACGGGCGGCGTGGCGGACGGTGTGGGCGACGGACCGTCGGCCGCCGGGCTGCCCGGGACCGCGCTCGCGGCGCCGGGCACAAAAGCGACGGCCAGCGTGAGGCCGGCCGCCGCGGTGAGTATGGTCGCGCGTCTGCCGCGCGAGGAGGCTCTCGTCATGTTCAACGCCTCGTGGGGGGTGAGGGGTCCAACGGCCGTGGTCGGCGGCCGAGTTGTACGCCTCGTACCCTTTCAAGGCGACCTGCACGACAGAAGACCTCAAAGATCAGGTGTCACAGAAGTCACACAGGCGTCACGCAGCGAAGGCTGTCCGGATCAGTGGGCGGCCAACGACGCTGTGAAGTCCGTCCATGCCTTGGGGGGCAGGCGGAGTATCGGGCCGTCGGGGTCCTTGGAGTCGCGTATGGCCACGACGGCGGGGATGTTGCGGGCGACTTCGACGCATTCGCCGCTGCCGCTGCTGTAGCTGGACTTGAGGAAGTCGAAACCAGTGATCAATTCATGTCCTCGCTGATGCTCTCGATCAGGCTGAGCGAGTCCCTGGGGGCAAGGCTCAGCCTCGCGGTGCGGTCGAAGAAGGAGCCGTACATGGTGCTTTCGGACTCGCTTTCGATCCACACCGTAGCCGCGATGCTGTCGACGTGGACCACGTCCACGGCTTGGGCCTCGGCGAAGGAGATGATGTTGAAGGCTCCTGCCATGCAGGCGTGGCCGCCCGCACGAAAGGGCAGTACCTGGATCCGCACGTTGGGGAGCTGGGCCACGTCGAGCAGATGCTGCAACTGCGCGCGCATGACCTCGGGACCGCCGATCTGTTGCCGGAGTGCGGCCTCCCAGACCACCGCGTACAACTGAAGCGGCGCGGGTCCCGACAGCCGGGCCTGACGCTTCATCCGTACGTCTACAACCCCTTCGATCTCGTCCGGGTCCTTCCACAGCCCTTCGCTGACTACAACGGCCCTGGTGTATTCGGGAGTCTGCAACAGGCCGGGGATGAACGCCTGCTGCCATGTGCGTACCTGACTGGCGACGTCCTCCATGGCGATGTACTCGGAGATGGCCTCGGCCTGCGGAGTGTGCTGCCACCAGCCCTTCGCCTTACGGCGCTCCCGGTCAAGCCGGGCCAGGTTCAGTAGACGTGCCACGGCTTTGGAATCGTCCAAGCCGTACAGCTCGCACAGTGCGCGAATGTCGATGTCCCGCATCGGCACCCAGCCCCGCTCCATCTTCACGATCTTCGAGTTTGTCGCGTTGAGGATGTCAGCGGCCTGCTGCTGGGTTTTTCCAGCCGCATCGCGGAGGCGCAGCAGTTCCCCACCGAGTCGGCGTCCCAAGACAGTTGACGCCCGGTTACCAGTTGGCGCGGATCGGTTCACGCGATCAGTCTCGCGCCTCCGGCACCCTTTCGACAAATCTGGAGACAATTGTCTCCAAGCTTGTTGCGCTTGGGTCATCCGTCTCGCTACGGTCAGTACTCAACCGCTCACTCGGCGGTGACTCCCCACCCCCCCACAAGGAGGCGCACCTCCATGCCCCACACCAACCCCACCCCCGAACCCCTCCGCCACGAAGACCAGCTGGACTACACCCCCGTCCCCCGCAGCGTCGCCCTCGCCCGCCACCGCGCCGCACGCCTCGTCACCGAGTGGGGGTATCCGCACCTCGCCGGAGACGTCGCCCTCGTCGCCAGCGAGCTGATGACCAACGCCCTCCTGCACGGCAGCCTGCGTGACCGGCTCATCCGGCTGAGGATCATCGCCACGGCCGCCACGCTCCGAGTCGAGGTCAGTGATCCCCGCGGGGAGCGGCTGCCGTGCCCGCGGGACGCAACCGGCGAGGAGCAGTTCGGACGCGGGTTGGCGCTGGTCGGAGCGCTGGCGGACGGCTGGGGGGTCGCACCACGGGTGGGTGTGGGCAAGACGGTCTGGGCGGAATGGGGCCTCGGCCTCACCCTCTACGGCGGCGATCCGCTCGCGCGCACGCGGGAGTGAGCGGGAACGGTGCTAGCGTCGGCCCATGCCGGGTCTGCGAAGTTGAGCGGTGCGTCGACCCCAATGCCGCCACCCGCCCGGGGGAAGCCATCTGGCTGCGAGTGCGACACTTCGCGGAAATGTGTCGCACTTTCCACGACCCGTCGGGCGGTCCCGTGGCAGCGACGCACCGCTCAACCTCGAAGACCCCCATGCCGGAAGGTCGCTCGATGAGCGGAAGGGGGCGTTCATGACCGCGCCGTACGCGGACGGAAACGGCCCGCTCATTCCCAGGCCCGAGCTGACACTGCCGGCTCTGCGACAGGCCGTGGCGACGGTGGCCCCCTCCCGCCTGCCCGAGTTCTTCGAGGACCTGCAGAAGGCGTTCGTCCGCGCCGGGGACGAGGACAGCGTCGTACCGATCCGCATGTTCTACCGGCAGTGGGGCGTCGTGGTGGAGATCGAGCGGCACCCGGAGACGGCCCGTCGCCTGCACGCCGCCGAGCAGGCCATCAACAGCTCGGACCCGGACGTACGCGAACGTGCCATCCGCGAGGCCGGAGAGACCGTACGAGCCGCACACCGCGAGGTCGCCGGGGGCTGACTGGCGCTGGGAGCTGTTCCAGGACGACCTGCTGGACGGGCTCCCGGATGCGGTATGTGCCGAGACCGAACGTCTGGCCAACGAGACGCCGTACGTGAGTCGATGGTCTTCCTGGAGGGAGCCGCCTACACCGGACAGGGGTCTGACGTGCGGACTGAGAGCCGTGGCCTCCTCATGCTCACCTACCTGACCGATGTCCGTGGTGAGCGGATCGTGGTCGTGCAGGTGAGCTGGTTCGGCTGAGGCGCGGCCGGATCCAGGCCGTATCGATCGGGTCCCCTACCTGCGGTATTTCCGTGAACAAGGCTTTGTTGCTGCCTTGGGGCCGTCGGAGGCCATTCATGACGTGCAGGGAAGGCCCGGCTTGGTCGCTGAACTGAGGTCCGAGGGTGGGGCCGATCATGGCCACTGCCAACCATCAGCTGGAACCGAACTGTCAAGCATCAAGTGACGTCAACACGTCAAGCATCAAACGAAGTTGCACACCCCCAGCCGACCGACTGAGTTACAACTTTCTCTACAGGTTCAAGGCGGCTCGCTCCGCTCCCCGCGCGCGGCTCGGCCCCCGGCCGGGCCTGCGCTCCTGACTCCGCCCCGCTCCAGCCCGGCCGACGCCCGGGCCGCACATACGAGCTGTCTGGCACCAGAGAATGCGGTCTCATATCGTGCCTTGCCTCGCAGAACAATGAGGAGCGCGGCGCGACGCCACAGACGTTCTATTGGTCCGCGATCAGTTCCTTGGCTGTGCTGACGAGTCGTGCAGCGCGCTCATTTGAAAACTTCTCGAAGTCGTCCTCAAACAAGCTCGCTGGGCAGAGGGATTTCTCGAGAATCTTCGGGGTGGCGTTCACGTCCATAGTTTGCCGATAGATGCTTGGCGCGACTCCGCCCAGCGTCTTGTTGTCCTGAGATGACATAAACGCGAAGTTCACGAGCGCATTAATATTTTCGGCCTTCACCCCTCGTTGTTTCAGATAGGATCTCGGGTAGAGGTGGTGGAACTCATTTCGATTATAGTTCTGCAGTACGTTCGCCAGCGTGATGGGGGAACCTGAGACAAAGGACAGAGGGTTTTGTTGCGCAAGCAAGAGCACGAACGTCCGGGTGCTAACGGTTCCCACCGAGAAGCTTTGGTTAAGGAAGTATTCGGCGTCTACCGACGCCGAAATTTGGTCGATACTAGAGCTTCCCTCCGTCCGCAACGCTACCGCCTCGGCGATGTCGCGGTTCATGTTGCGCAGAACACCAGCAGAGTAGCGCCGCGAAAAGCAAGACCGCCAGAACCATCTGAGAAGTTGCTTGCGCTGCGCCTCCGTGTACTTAACAGCCGTGGTCCCGGGAGTTGCAAAGAATGCACTCAAGGCAACAATAAGCGTTGCGTAAGGCAGGTTATTCAGAGACTCAACGTTGAGGTTCTTACGAAGGAAGTCAACAGCCCCCTTGATTCCGTTTTCGATCTCTTGGAAGCGAGTGCGTACCTCCGACCCATTCAGACCGATTAGGGCGGACGGAGATGCATCGTGCGCAATGATGGCGGCACAACAGCGCAGTAGAAGGTTGGTGTCCTCCCCTACATCTTCGAAACCAAAGGGGCGAAGGTCTTCTGCTAGGTCATTGAAGCGTTCTTGCAGGTCAAACTCTTCGCTCCATGTCCATGCGGAAAGCAACTGGAGAGTATCAAGTTCCACACCCATTCGGTTGACTCGTTCGAAAACAATAGCAACCTTTGCCCGATTGTCAGTCTCGATGGACTGGACTGGAATCGTGGCTTCCTTAAATTCCGCCTGAACCTTGTCGATTAGTTCAAGCTTTTCAGCGTCGAGATGCTCGGTTGCCTTCCTGTATGCGGTGACATTAAAGAATGTCCCAATAGGGAAATGTTTTTCGGGGTCTACCCTCCCGTCTGACAGGGCAAGGAATTGACTCTCCTGGAGGTCGGGCGAGGCCTCGAAGTCGAAATAGATCTTATTCCACTCGACGGCTTCTTGCGGCGTGATGTCTGATTGAAAAACACCGAAAATCGAAGTCAGTCGCTGCTGTCCGTCCAGAACGTAGTCAATTGGATAGTCAGGGTCATTTTGAGGCAAGATGAAAGGTCCGAGTTGGCGTTCCGATTGCAATTGTTCCTTAGTTCGCCACAAGATCAATGCGCCGAACGGGTATCCTTTGTAAATCGAATCCATCAAGTACGCGACACGCTCGGCATCCCACACGAATCCGCGCTGAAAAGCGGGAATCCGAATGGATCCTGAGGTGGCCTGGTCGATAACCTTGCGAATTGACAGTCCGTCCAAGGTTTTGCCCCCAAAAATAAGCAAGCGGAGGCCCCGCTCGCGTTCAGCCGCCCTAGAGACCTCGAAGTCACACCAAGGTCGTAACGACGCTAGACGGCACAGGGGAGCACAGCAAGCAGAACACCAGAACTACGCGGCTACTCTCAGCGGTCGGCCGTCGCGGCTTGCTCTGGTCGATGATGTAGCAGCGTGGCTAAAGGCCGGTCGGGGTGCAGCGAGGCATACGCGCGCGTGGTTCGGTCGGCGCACCCGCCGTCGTGGCTGACTGTCGTCGGCTGGGGTTCAGACGGGTCACTCCGAGGGTGCCGGCGGACCGTCAGGTGCGGCAGGGCTGGGCCGTCTGAGGCGGCTCGGCGGTGGCCGAGGACGACCAAAGACGATCACCAGGCGTACGAGCCCACCGCCACTGACCTGAAAAAAACCCAGCTCACCTAAAGCTTGTCCCGCATCTGACCGGTTGGGGGCGCGGCGGCCAGACGCAGACGTTGGACACCGCCTCGCGTCAGCAGCATCCCGCTGCTGGTCACGAGGTCATGGGCGGCAAGGCCGATCCTCATGCCGGAGATTCGTCGGCCCTGCGTGCTCTCGACGATGGCCGGCCTGGTCGCCGCTCGCAGGACCTTCCAGATAAGGCGCGTCTCCTCGGTCAGGAGCTGATGTCTCTCCGGCCCGACCTCCTGCTCGAACCAGCGCACCGCGAGACGGCCGGCCTCGAAGACTTCGCCCTCGCCGTCCTGAAGGCGGCGTGAGCAAAGGAACTGCACGACGGCCGAGTGTCCGAGGTCGGATCTGGGGGCGACGGCGTCGTCCACCAGGACGTCCTCAGGTGCCCGGGCCTCGGTCGGCAGAAGCAGAAACGCTTGCCGACCGCCGCAGCTCAGGGCCTCACCGAGTGAGCGATGCAGATGCACCTGGTGAAGGCCCTTCGGGCCGGGGTGACTGCACAGCCAGCCGGAGCGCGGCAGGGCTTCGCTGATGCGCTGCCCAATGAGTTGCTCGTCTTGGGGCAGCGACCACACATCGGTCGTCTTCGTTCGGGAGCCAGGAGAAGCCACGCGCGATAAGCATGGCAGAGAACGAGAACATTCCCGCGGGAGCGTCCGGGACCCCGCTGCCTGCCTCCGGACTCTGCTGGCCGATGCGAAGATCACGGGATGCCTCGTGTGATCACCGCATCGGAAGCCTCGTGGATACTCCCGTTCACGGGGCTAACTCCGCGGGAATTCCGCACGTTGATCGTGACGCTGCGACGCGAGGGCGCCGACGGAGTACGTCCGGGACGCCCCTGGGGACTGTCGCTTGAGGACCGGGTTCTACTGGTGGCTGCCTACTGGCGGACGAACCTGACGCTGCGACAGCTTGCGCCGCTCTTCGGTGTGTCCAAGTCGGCAGCTGACCGCATGCTGCAGCACATTGGCCCGCTGCTCGCGCTCAAGTCCCGCAGCCGGTTCCGCCGGGGCACCGTGCTGATCGTGGACGGCACGCTGGTGCCCACCCGGGACCGCTCCATCGCCGCACAGTCGAAGAACTATAGCTACTCGACCAACCACCAGGTCGTCGTCGACGCTGACACCCGCCTGGTCGTCGCCGTAGGCCGCCCGCTGCCGGGCAACCGCAATGACTGCAAGGCCTGGACCGAGTCGGGTGCCGCTGCCGCGGTGGGCAAGACGACGACCATCACCGACGGCGGCTATCGGGGCACCGGACTTGTCACCCCGCACCGGCGCCCGGCCGGCGGCGAGCTGTGCGGCTGGAAGAAGGAGCACAACCACTCGCACAGGCAGGTCCGCGCCCGCGTCGAGCACGTCTTCGCGCGGATGAAGACCTGGAAGATCCTCCGCGACTGCCGCCTCAAGGGCGACGGCGTCCATACCGCCATGCTCGGCATCGCCCGTCTCCACAACCTGCTCCAGGCCGCGTAAACCCGACCTAATCAGCCCGGCGCCCCGCCGTTCGCCGGGCAACAAGATCAGTTACGGGACAGCCTTTAAAGCGTGTTGCAGAAGGCCGTGAACAGGGCATCTCCGTTGTATGGCTGGGGTGTTGAGGGCCAAGCGGGTGTGGGTGGAAGCGTTCACGGGGCTGCGGATCGATCAGTTCGGGCGGCTGCTGAGGGCGGTGCGTGCGCGTGGTGGTGACGGCTGTGGATGGGGGCGGCCGTGGCGGCTGCCGCTGGCCGAGCGGGTGCTGCTGGTGGCGGTCTACTACCGCACGAACCTGACCATGCGGCAGCTCGCCCCGCTGTTCGGCGTCTCGCCGGCCACCGTCTGCCGGGTCATCCAGCGCCTTGGCCCACTGCTCGCGCTCGAGCCCGTGCGCGCGCCGCGGGATGCCGTCGAGCGGTTATGGATCGTGGACGGCACCCTCATTCCGGTCCGCGACCGCACGGTGGGCACGTCCTCACGCAACTACCGGTTCTCGGCGAACGTGCAGGTCATCGTGGACGCGGACACGCGCCTGGTGGTGGCCGCCGCCCGCCCGGTGCCGGGCACGACCGCGGATGCGAAAGCCTGGCGGGAGTCGGGCCTGGCCGAGCAGTGCCAGGGCGTCACCGTGCTCGGCGACGGCGCCTACATCAACACCGGCCTGATCGTCCCGCACCGCAAACGGCCCGGACGCCCGCTACTGAAGGGCGAGGAGGAGGACAACGCCGCGCACCGCAAGGTCCGCGCCCGCGTCGAGCACGTGATCGGCCGGATGAAGAACTACAAGATCCTTCGTGACTGCCGGCAACACGGCGACGGCCTCCATCACGCCGTCCAGGCCGTCGCCCGCATGCACAATCTCGCCCTCGCCGCATGACCGGATGCGTCAACAGCCCAGCTCAGGCTGCCTGTTCACGGCCTTCTGCAACACGCTTTAGGGGGCACAGCCGGCGCCGTGCAGGAGCCCCCGTCGCCTACTGCCCAGGCCGACGACGACGCTCGGCTGCCGGCCCGGGCCCACAATGCCTCTCCAACTCAGTACATTCGTGTCTCCGCTACCGACGCCTTCCCCACTGGTGGCTTACGCCGCTGCCACTCCCGCGCCAGTTCCGTGGGGAAGCGCCGACCGCTGCGGGCCAGAACGACGCCCTCGGTCAGTTCCAGCTGGTCACCGCCACGAAACTCCCTTGGCACGCCTGTCGCCAGATCGTGCCACGGAGTAGAACCCGACCTGCCCGCGGTGGACTGCCAACGGGTGCCGAAGGTGCTCAGATCCGTTACGTGTATGACACCTCCGACAATCCGGAGCTCCACGTGGGTGCGACTAATGCGGGCGGCCCGCTCCGCGGGCACCAGATCGTGTAGAGAGATGCCACCGAGCCCCGGTGCGCGGCCGATGGGTACGGTCGCCCCATCCTCCAGTGTGAACCGCGCCGCGCACGAGCCTTCCAGGATCAGCTTCACTTGTGCGGTGGCCGTGCGTGGTCCGTCGTCGATGAGTGGAAGGCCGTGCACGTCACACGTGGGAAGGCCACGGCGCATCCGGGGTAGTGCGACGTAGGCGCCGCTGTGTGTGTCGTACAGGGTGCAACGCTTCTCAGAGCAGCGCCAGTTACGCCTGACCACCTCCGAGCGTGGAGCACGCGAAGGCCCGAGGAGGCCCTGCTTTTTCAGCGCTGTCTCCTCCGCCTTCCGTGAGATGTGCACCGCGCTGGCCACCCCCATGTCAAGGGGGACCAGTACGACCGTGTCGGCAGGGCCGGCGACAGGCTCCAGGAAGTCGTCGACATTGCCCTGGAGGAAGGTGAATTCGTCCCGTTGATCCCGGTAGTAGTCGCCGGTGATGACAGGGATTCCGGTCATCTCGCACAGTTCCAGGACACGCTCATCGGCATCGTCGAGCTCTTCGACGAGCCCCTGTCGCACCCATTTCGCCAGAAGGCGCACATCCGCGGGGTCGTTGAACTCGCCCCTGCCGCCGTGCCGCAAACTGCGGTCCGCCACCAGATAGAGCTTGACGTCGGGGTCGCGAGCGAGCCTTGCCGCAGCGTCGGCGACGAGGGCGAGGCGCCGCAGAGAGCGCAGTCCTGGCTCCCCGATGTCCCGTCGGCGCACCACGTTCGACAGGTCGACGATGAAGCACGCCTCCTCGAAGTCGGCTGTCAAATGTTTCTCCACAGACTCCTCCGATTTTCACGAATCCCTCACGAACCGCGCTGATGTGATGTTAATTACCTTATGGGCGCCTCGCGTTGGGAGGTGTCCTGTTGCACGGATCGCGACGGAGATATCCAGGCACGGCCAGGCGCGATCACGGTGGGCATGGATGGCAAACGGGGGGCGTTGTGTCCGAATGGGGTTCGTTCATCAATGACGCTCCGCCGGGGGAAGAGGAGCCAGGCCCTGTCGCCGGCGGACCTCGGCAACCAGTCCCGGACTCCGACGACGCAGACGACTTCTGGCGCACCGACTTCGTCGAGGAAGCACGGTCTTCGGGCGGTGACACGCCCCCGTCTCCGCGTACGACCGGCGCTCCGGTTCCGTCGTCCGAGGCGGTCGCCTCACTGCTAACGGCGGGCGAGACCCTCTGGGCCGAAGTCGACGGTTCTGTAGCCGTACTGGGTTCCGGCTGCGTCGTAACCGCTGTCTACGACGACGAGCCCGACGGCTTCAGCGGCTGGCGTCCGGTCACGGTGGTGGATCCGGCCCGACTGATGGTGCGCCCCGCGCCGCTGTCGCTGGCCGAACCGCCGGTCGGTGTCGCGACGTCCGTGGCCGAGCTCTACTCGGACACGGAATCGTTGCCTGAGGACGAGCCGCTCCGGGTCCGGCGTTTTCCGGTAGGTCGGGGGCCCGACCTGGACGCCATGCTGCGCCGGGCGGAAACGGACGAACGGGAGCGGGTGCGGGCCGAGGCTGAGGTGCAGGCGCGCCGGGCCGACGAAGAACTGGCCGTGATCAAGCGGGAGCTGGCGGAAAGAGCCGAGCTTGCCGAGCGGCACGCCCGACAGCGCGAGGAACGAGCGCATGAGGCCGTACTACGGATCCGAAGCGAAGCGGACCAGCGGATCTCCGCGGCCGGTACGGAAGCCCGGCGGGAGGTGGCGGCGGCCCGCGAAGAAGCAGCACAGGCGGTACGGCAGTGGCAATTCCGGGCCGAACAGGCGGAGCAGAAGCGCTCCAGGCTGGCCGAGCAATTGGAACAGGCGCATCGCGCGAGTGTGCAGCGCCTCGCGCTCGTCGCGGTGCTGGCTGTGATCGCCGTCGTCCTGGCCGTCGTACTGAAGGGGGCATGAGCGCATGGAGTCGCCGGAGAGCGCAGCGGCAGAGACCACCGCAGCGGGGCTGGAATTACAGGAGCAGACAGCGGTGTCCGCGCCGGAGGAGGAGCCGAACGGGACCGCCAAGGAGCCGACGGCGCGGGAACCGAGTGAAGGAGGGCTGGCGCCGACGAAGGAGGACCGGACGCAGAACGAGACGCCCGAAGCCCCGAAGGGGACGAAGGACGCGCCACATGAGGTGTCCCTTGTCGCGGAGGAACCGCCGGAGGGACCAACCGACGGCCCGCCGCGAAGCCCGGCAGCGGTCCCGGCGGAGGGATCCGCGCGCGCTGCGGAACCGGACACGTCCCCCGAGACCCAGGCGGTCGCCGTACCCGAGATCACCGTCCGGTGGGACCAGCCACTGGCCCCGACTCTGCGCGAGGGCATGCGCCACGAGGCCGGCCTGGATCCGGCCGAGCTGCTCGCAGCCCTGCCAGGACTCTGGGAGACGGTGGACATGGCACTGAGGCGCGTCGGACCGGGATGCCTGGCAACCGAGTCCGTACGTTACGACTCCTACGGCTGGCAGGTGGCTGCTCTGCCGCGCTACGACCTCGACGGCGGCATCGAGCCCCGTAACTCCCTGCGGGACGTAGCCCCGCAGGCACGTGACCGGCGTGCCCTCGTCCAGGCCCTGGTGGACTCGGTCGCCGACCGGCCCTGCCTGGACCTCGGCGACGCGCTGAAACTGTCGGAGACGTTCGCCGGCGTCTTTCCGCCAGGTCTGGACGCGGTGTGCCGCCGACTGCTCGGGCACGGGCTGCGACAAGGCCTGGCCGTGGGGATGGCTCCGTTGCACGAGGCACTGGAGCGTGGCTCCGACAGCCGCGTTTCCGTCGCCTGCTACCAGGAGAGTGCGGTTGGGTCGCACAAGGCCAAAGGCGATCCGGACTGGGACAACGAGGACGCGGCAGGCGCCCGACGCGGCAAGGACGGGATCCTGCGCTGCGCCGTCTTCGACGGAGTGACGGGCGACCACGACGGTTCCGGCGCCGACGCCTCCCGTGCGGCGCTGGCCATGGCCAGACAGCAGTGGACGACGGAAGAGGACCTGGAGCCGCAGGCGCTCATCGCGGAGCTCGACGACGCAGTCCTGCGTGCGGGTGGCAGCGCGGCCGCCGTCCACGCCACCGTGCGCCCGGACGGCAGCGCGTCCCTGGTGTCCCTCGGCGACGCGGAGGTCTGGCTGGTACGGCCTCTGCGCGACCCGGCAGGCGGATCCGCCCGCCCGCCAGCCCACGAACCCCGCTACGTGACCTGGAAGCTGACGCCGTCCCACACCGGTTACGCCGAGCGTCTGCGGGTCAGTTCTGAGGCGGAGGGGCAGCAGTCCACGCTGGTCCGCTATCTGGGCCCCGGCGGCTCGCGTCGTGGGAGCCACCGCACCATCGGGCTCGCACCGGGAGACCTGCTGCTGCTCGCCTCGGACGGAGCGACGCGGCCGGAACGGGACCGCTGGTTCGGGGCGGTACTGGCCGAAATGGCCACGCAGTTGGAGGGATCGGGGCGCCGTGTGGCACCCGCGTTGGCCGCGGCCCTGGTGCAGCGGGCTGAGGCGCTGGGCGGCTGGGACAACGCCACGGCCCTGGTGTGCGCGATCGGAGAGGCGGGGGACGTATGAGTGAGGACATCGACGTCGCGGCGGACCGGCACGAGGTCGACACCGGCGACGAGTTCCATGTGTCCGTGGCCGTTCGTGTGCTGGGCCGGTCCGATCGCGTGGCCGGAGGCATCTCGTACGTCCTGGCGGTCGACGACAGCCTGTCGATGGGCATCAGGGCCGACGCCGCCGACGATGCGCGGGCCGATCCCGACGATCCCGACGACCTCAGCCGCAAAGACCTCGCCGAGGACGGCGTTCGCCGGCTGGCCGCCGCACTGCCCGAGGATGCCCGGGTCGACCTGCTCACCTTCGCGCGGGAGGCCGGTCTGAGGTTCTCCGGCACGGCGGGGGAGCTGCGGGGCCTGGACGGATGGGGCGGAAACAGCAGGGAAGAACAGGGCTCGACGGACATCGAGGACGCTCTCCGGCAGGCATACGCCCGGCTCGAACAGCGACAGGCGCGATCCCGACGGGTGGTACTGCTCAGCGACGGCTGGCCCAACGCCGGTGAGACGGATCCCGGGCGGTTGGCCGCGATCGCCCGTGAGGCGGCTGACCGGGAACTGCACACCGACGCCATCGGGATCGGCGCGGGAGCCGACTACGCGCTGCTGAGGGGCCTTGCGCCCACCGGCATCACCTGGCACGTAAGTGCGCGCGCCACCGCTCCCGAGGTGATGAAAGAGGTCTCGGCGCGTTTCGCGGCGTACGGCAGGGACGTGGTGGTGGGCAGCGGAGAGTTGACCGTGGAGGTCAACCCGCACTGCCAGGTGCTCGCCGTCTATCAGCTTGATCCGGTCCGCCATCGGCTTGACGGAGTGGTGTCCGACGGCGCCGGCATCCGTCCCAGCGAGGTGCACCTCGAACTCGGCGCCGTCGCCGAGGGAGTCGAGGGCCAGGTGCGCTATGTCCTCAGGCTCCGCGCCCCCCGCCGGGTCAGCGCGGGGCCCATACCCATGGTCAGGGTGACCGGGCTCCTCGGATCCGGCTCCGGGGCGCGGCAGCTGAAACCAAGGAGTCTGGAGCTGCCCACCGTGCACAACCCGATGGCCCAGAACATCCGGCCGCAGTACGGCTGGGAGGTCGCCGCCGTGGAACTCGAACAGGAGATCAACGACCGTGCGGCTGCGGCGGGTTCACGCTCGGAGGAGGAGCGGATCTACGAGGAGGGCGTGCGACGCGCTCGCGGCATCCCCGACCCGCGCCTCGCGGAGGCCTTCCTGCAGGCGGTCGGCGGATTGCGCGACGGTATGCAACGCAAGGACGTGCAGAACGAGTCCCGTGCCACCTCCAGCAGCAGCTCGACCAGGAACAAACCCACCTGGTTCCAGGAGATCCCCGAGCAGTCTCCGCAGGAGATCCAGGAGAAGCGCAGGCAGCGGAGCCTGTACGACGACGACGAGGACCTGTCCGGGTACGGAGCGCAGGCCAGCGGGTCGTACGGGTACGGAAGCGGGTCGTACGGCTACGCGAACGGCGAAGCGGACCGCTCTTACGGCGCTGGTCAGGGCGCGGACGATCCCACCCTCCCGCCGCCCCAGGGGCGGAGGACGCAGTGACTGTTCCCGGTGTGATCATCGACGCGTCCAATGTCGCCGCGACCAGGACGCGGCGCTGGCCGTTCTCCCGGGTCGTCGAGGTGCGCGACGCATGGTTGCGGGACCACCCGGGCGCGGGCGCGATCGCAGTCCTCGACGCGAGTGTGCGGCGGTTCCTCGACGACCAACACCTCTTGCAGCAGGCTGAGCGCGCCCAGTGGCTGGAGGTGCGCCGGGGCGACGCGGACGACAGGATTCTCGCGCTCGCGGTCAAGTTCAACGCGGGCATCGTCTCCGGCGACAAGTTCCGCTACGCCCGCCGCGAGCATCCCTGGCTGCAGGGCAACGACTCCCGTGTGTGGGGCGTGAGCTGGGTGGGCGGGCGGGTCGTCTTCGTTCCGCGGCGGCTCGGAGTGGCCACGGACGAGGAGATCGAGCGGGACCGGGAGAAGAAACGCAGCAAGGCGGGCCTGCTGCCCGAGGACGCTGAGGTGCGCTTCCGCTGCACTTCGTCCCCGGACGCCTGTCTGCGCGGTGGTGAAGTGCTGCTGCCACGGCATGTCAACAAGGACCGCGACCGCTGGTACTGCCGCTCCTGCAGTTGCGAGGCGGTCGAGATCCTGGTCGAGCCGCCCCTGCCGGACGACCTCGGCACAGGTCCTGTCCAGGTGACCGTGCGACACGGGTTCACTGTCCGGCGCATACTCACCGTGCCGGCCGAAGGGCTTGCGCTGGGACGGGCCTCACGTCGTCACCCCGAGGTCACCGACGTCACCGACGGACTCACCCGCGACGACGCCGACACGATCTCACGGCTCCACGTGCGGATCTACCTGGACGACGACGGAAATCCCCTGGTCGAACATGTCCCGGAGAAGCACCGGAACGTCACCTTCCTCAATCCGGAGCTGGACTTCGACGGCCGGCCCAGGTCGGGCAGGCTCGCCACGGGCCCCGCGTACGGGCTGGAAGAGGGCGACGAACTGTTTCTCGGCCCCGGGCTGGTCCGGCTGCGGATCGGTTTCGGACGTGACACATGAGCGAGTTCGTCGCACGCTGGGAACACGCCGACCACCCCGACGAGTTCGGCCTGCCGCGCCGGGCCTGGATCCCGGCCGAATATGGAACGGCCGGCCGGTTCGTCACCCGCAAGCTGCTCGCCAGAGCGGGCCAGGGTTATGCCGTACTCGCCGAGGACCGCTGGTCCGGCGGCGATGTCGTGGTCAAGGGCATGTGGTGGCCGGAGACGGCCCTCGACGATCCGCGGCAGGTGCACAGTGTGCTCTCCGCCCAGGAGAGCCGGCGCAGGCAGGGACTGCACGCTGTTCACCGGGCAGGCCAGCTCACTCAGCAGTGCCCGGTCGTCATCAGCGAGGAGTCGCAGCCCTCGCCGTCGCTGATCGCGGCAGGCAGGCATCCCGACCCGCCCGACGAGAGTTTCCTGGTCCAGCAGTTCATCGGCCGGCGCGGCGACGCCTCGCGCACCCTGCAGCAGGACATCGAGGAGCGGGCGCAGCGCAGGCACTCCTACACAGAGGCCGAACTCCTGGATCTCGCCGAACAGCTGTGCAACACACTTGCCGCCCTGCACGCCGAGCGGCACACCGGCGAGAACTCTGCCAAGGGCTGGATCCACGCCGACGTCAAGCCGGAGAACATCCTCGTACTGGGCCCTCCGGCTCGCTACGTGCTGATCGACTACGACGCCGCAGTACAGATCGGCGACCGGATCGCCACCACCACCCGTGCCTACGCTCCGCCTACCCCGGAGGGCTCCGACGAGCCCGGCGAGACGACGGAGGGAAACGTGCGGTTCGACATCTACATGCTCGGAGCCACGCTCGCGCACGCCGCCGGACTGCAGCGCCTCACCGACGAGCAGTACCGGCAGTTGTACGCGGAGGACTTCGAGACGATCGACCCCGCCCGCAGTTATCTGAACGGCCTTGGCTACGGGCCGGCGCTCACCAACGCTCTCGCCACCTGTCTCTCGGCCCGCAAGTTCCGACTCGCCACCGTGGACCGGGTGCGCATCGACCTGGCCCGCGCGCGCAGCGCCACCGTCCTGCTGTCCGCGCTCCGCACTCCGGGAGGCTCCGCACCGTGATCACGAACGCCGGGTCGGGCCGGTTTCCCGACCTTGTCCGGGGCCGCTCGGAACGCTTGTGGGAGCCGCACACTCTTCAGCTGCGCCAGGGCCATCTGCGGTCGGCGGGCGCGGCCGAGATCCGGGCCACCCGGTTGGTGAAGGACAGGGCAGCCGATGTGTACGGCGCTCTGCGCCTGTTCGCCAACAGGAAGCAACGCGGACTGGCCTCCGCCCTGCTCGCCGCGGGCAACCCCGTCACACCCCCGCTGCTCGATGTCGTGGACCAGCCGGGCCTGCCGCCCGGGCTGATCACGGCGTGGGCGCCGGGCGACCCTTTCGTGCCCGCGCGGCGACTACAGGAGTGTGACGACCTGGACGCGCTGCTGGCCAAGGGCAGCCGCTGGACCCCCGCCGGAGCTCTGCGCACTCTGGTACCGCTCGGCCGGGCACTCGACGACATGGCGGACCAGGGATTCGTGCCGATCGAGCTGTCTCCCGACCACCTCGTGGTGAACTCCGACTCGGTCGTGCTGGTCGGAATCGGCCGCCACGGCTACATCCCCGAGGCGGGTCTCCTGCCGGGCGCCCAGGGGATGTCGCTGCCCAGTGCCCTGCTACTGGGCAGCGACGTGCCGTCAGCCGCCACCGGGCAGGACGCCGAGGTGCGGTGGCGGGAGATCCAGGTCCGTGCTCTGACACGCCTGGCAGGCTGGATGTCCTGCGGGCTGCCGCCCGGAGCCTGGGGAGCGGTGGCCGGACCGTCCGACCTGCGTGCCTACCTGAAGGCGGCAGGATTCCTGCATGTTCCGGAACTGCGCCCAGGCCAACTGGCCGACACCCTCGCGCGAGCGGCCGACAACGAGGAACGGGCCCGCGCGCACGCCGACATCGCCGACACGCAGGTACTCCTGGTCTACAACCACGCGGCCCAGTACCGCGGCGGCTCCCGGCTCGAGATCAA
This sequence comes from Streptomyces sp. NPDC001157, assembly GCF_053598255.1. Taxonomy (NCBI): domain Bacteria; kingdom Bacillati; phylum Actinomycetota; class Actinomycetes; order Kitasatosporales; family Streptomycetaceae; genus Streptomyces; species Streptomyces sp. NPDC001157. The sequence goes on along the minus strand of NZ_JBSFJW010000008.1, from coordinate 118,510 downwards.
TCCCGAGGCCCTGCGTCTGGGCCTGTTGCACGATCACGGCCCCAGGGTGCTGGCCCTGGCCGCCTTCGAGAGCCGTCGGCAGGTCGCACGCGTCGCGACGCTTCTGTCGGGCGCGGGATGGGTACTGGTGCGGCCGGGCGAGCTCGTGGACCGGGTTCGCAGCGCACTGTCGATGGCCCCCCAGGCACGAGTCGTGATCGTCGGCCGCATGAGTGCCGCTGACCTGCGCCGCATCGAACAGTCGCGGGATGGGGGCGTCGAACGAGTCGATCCCGAGGACCTGTCCCTGACCGTCCCGAGAATCGCCGAGAGGCCGGCCGATCAACTGCCGTATCTGATGGACCCCGCACTGGTGCAGTACTCGGCGGACCTCCTGGAGGACCGCAACGTACCGGCGGCACGTCGGCGCCCTACCGGACAGGCGATCCGCCGCCGGACGTTCGCCGGCGGCTGGACGCTCAAGCTCGGCGACCTCGAGCGGATGAGCACGCGGGAGCGTGGCCATCTCCTGGACCGGATGGCCGACTGCTTCGGCACCAACACCGAGTTGCTGGTGGCGGTGCGGGCCCGGCAGAACAAACCAGGCATGCGCAGACAGAACCAGCTGCTCGACGAGCCGGGTATGCGGCAATTGGTGACCGCTCTGTCCGGAGTGCCCCGCTCGGCGTTCCGGTCCTGCCTGATGTCGGCGCTCCTCGGCCCCGCCGCCGACGATCTCTACGAGGAGGCAGCCCAACGACTGCTGCCCGTGGCGGTCCGGCTGACCGAAGTCTTCGACCCACGCCGCGAGGTCGGCGCGGACGGCCTGTCCATGGACGAAGCCCTGCACGAACTGGCCGGGATCCGGCGCGTAGGTCTCTACGGACGGTTGTGCACGGCCGTTCCCACCATTCACCCCGCCCGGCTCGCGGCCGCGATCGTCGGCATGGACGACAACCTGGTCTCCCTGCTCTCCCGGATTCCCGCTCCCAGCCTCCAGTTCCTCACCGGACGGATGGAGGACCCCGGGCTGCTCGACCTGTTGCGGCCTCATCTCCAGGGCGACGACCTGGACCTGCTGGCCCGCTACACGCCCCAGATGTGGCGGCTCCTGCTGGACGGGCTGCGCCAGCCCGAGCACCTGGGTGTACTCGGCCTCGGCTGGGCACAGGTGGTGGCACAGGACCGTACCCGGGCGGTGGACGCCCGGGTGCTGCTGCAGATCGCCGCGACCGCGGGCAGTACCGGACCCGCGGTGGTCCGCGCTCTCCTGGGCACGGCGCCCGGGGACTGGCCACTGGTCTGTGCCCATCCGGCCCTCGCCGCCTCCTGGCTGGCGGAGCAGGGAGACCTGGAGATCGCCGGGGTCGTCACCGGCTTCCCCGACACCGAGACGGCGCTCGCACGGTACGGCACCGACGGACTGCGTAGCGCCCTCGAACTCGGCCTGAACCAGCGGGCCATGAGCCTGATCAAGGACTACGCGGACAACGTCGGCCACACCACGCAGGCGGTACTGGCCGCGTTCCAGGAACGCGACTACGAGCGCGCCGAGGACACCGAGCCGCTGGGTACCGAGGCCGCGGTCGCCTGGTCGCGCTGGCAGCTCGCTCGTGGCAACGAACTCGACTGGGTTCTGGGCAACGTCATTTCACGCCCCGGCAGAATCCGCGAGTGGGCTGTGGAAGGGCCGCACTTGGAGGAACGCGTGGTCACCGCGGTCCTCGGACCCAGAGCCGCCCCGGGCAGGGCAGCGGCTCTCGCTGCCGACCCGAACCTACTGCCCCTGCTGGCCGGCCTGAGCAGCGCGGAACAGCGGACAGCCGTGCTGAAACTCTACGAAACGGACCCGGAGGCCGTCCTGGATCCCCGCGCGCGTCGCGAGCTACCGCTCATCCTTGCTTCCGCCGATTCCTCGTACGCGCTGCGCACCCTGCTGTCCGAAGGGTTGGGTGTGGCGGCGCAGCAGTTCGCGGAACAATACCGGCTCAGCCCCGAGAGGCGCCGCTTGCTCGCTGAGCTGGCCCCTCTGACGGAGAGGCTGGCAGCCAGTTCCCTCCAGTCCCTGCTCGACGTCGGCGGGCGATTCGGGCCGAGGGCCGCGGTCACCGCGGCGGTGGTCGAGCAGCACCTGCCGGGGGCCGCCGCGGTGATCGCCGTCTGGGGGCCACGCTGGCTGCCCGTGCTCGCAGGCGGTTCCGGAGAGCGGGTGCTGCGACTGCTGGTGGAGCACCGGGAGAAGCACGGCGCCCGTGCGGGTCGCCTCACTCCATGGCTGCTGGCAGCGGGCGACGACGGACTCGCGCTGGTCGGGCGCTTCGGCTCCGCAGCGCTGGACCTCGTACTCGCCACCGACGCCGCGCCGACGGAGGCCCGGATGCTGGGTGAAATGCTGGTGCTGCCTTGCCCGGCACAAGCGATGTACCGGCTTGTCACCGACTGGGGGCTGCCCGCAGCCGTCTGGCTTGAGGCAGCTCGGCTGCTCGCCATGGGAGAACAGGAGGAACGTGTGCTTCTCACATTGTGGAGCAGCGGTCCGACGGCTGGAACAAACTGAGCAGGTGCCCACCGACACCAGCGGTTGTCGCGCTCCTCCCAGTACTCCTGATCCGCGGCGTGGACGAGCCACATCCGGGGGTGCCGGCTTGTCCCGTGCGGTCGGTGCGGTGGTGTCCAGCATCGTGAAGTCATCGCCCTGCGCGGCCAAGCCGTCGCGCCGCCGAGGAGCCGCCGTGGCGTTTCCGATGGCGAGCCGGGTCCGACCAGCTCCGTCTTCAGGGGCGCCGACCCTTCGACCGCTCCGTGGGACTCACCGCGTCTCCGAGTCGGCGTCGTGCCCATAGCGTGCCCTTAGGGCCGATCAACCACGGTCAACAGGGGTGCGATCCTGCCTCGTCGGGTGCCGTGACGGAGCACATACGCCCAGTTCAGAAGCCACGCCGCTCCCCAAGCGCCGTCGCTTCCCGAGCTGAGGGCACGGATTCGATTCTCGTCGCCCGCTCCAGAGAGAAACCCCAGGTCAGTGGCCTGGGGTTTGTTCGTTATTTCAGGTCGCTTTCAGCACTCGCTACATCACGGCGCGAGCTCCCGTCCAGCCCGTTCCAGCAGCTCCAGCGCATCCTCCCACCGGAAACGATCAGCACCCCCACCTGCCTTGGGGCGGTGCGGCTCGTACGAACCGACCAGGATGCTATCTCGCCCAGCCTCTCAGACTCTGGCGGTCCGGAGTGGGCGGCCTGTCCGGAGTTCAGGAGGACGGCGGTGGGGATGCCCATGCCGTACGCCTCGCACAGGATGCCCAGGGCGGGGGTGTCGGAGATCCCGCGGCCCACTTGTTGACGTGTTGAAGGTGGCCGGGGCCACGGCGATCGCGACTGCGGGCGGGAGAGGGCGGGCCTCACTGGGCGGACTTGGGCAGCGAGGTGGTACACACGGCCGCGTTGGTCATCAGCGAGTTCGTCACCAACACTGTCCGGTACGCCGGCAGCGGCCACATCTCGATGACCGTACAGCTCACCAAGGCCGCCCTGGAGGTCGACGTCCGCCACCCCAACCCGGCGCTGCCGCAGCCCGGCCTCCACAACGAGCACAGCGAGAACGGCCGGGGCCTGTTCCTGGTCGCTGCTCTCGCCGACCGGTACGCCGCCGAGCCGACGCCCACAGACAAACGGTGCTGGACCGAGATCGCCCGCGCAACCGGCCCGGGCCGCCGTATATCACCTTCCCTTGCAGAGGAGCCGATCGTGACAACCAGTCTCTCGGCCTCGAAACGGTCCGTCGAGATGATCGCCGTTCGCCCAGGTCCACCGCTCGCCGACACCGTGACCGTGGACGGCTCCAACAACGCGGCCTCGCCGCTGCTGGCCGCCGCCGCAGCGCTGGGCAGCCCGGTGCAGCTGAACAACATCCCCGGCAACACGGATGTCCAGATCATGCTCGCGCTCGAGGCAGAACCGTATGCCTTCATGTGCCTCTGCCTCCGGTGCGGAGCTGGGTATTTCCGCAAGCCGAGCAAGGTGACTGCCTGGCCGGAATCCGAGGATTCGGCGACGACTGCGTTGTGAGAGGTCACTCCGCGCCGTCCCAGAGCCGGTGCATCGAGGTCAATTGCATTCTCGCGACATGCCGGGAGGGGTAACCCGGCTGACAGATTTCGCACATCACGACCTCTCGGCCCTCCCGTAGGGCGCGATCCACCTCGTCGGGGGTATGGCATGCGCGCACGTCGTGCGCCTCGCGCACCGCTGCGTTGCGACGACGGTACGCCTTCTGGCGGCAGGCGTTGGAGCAGTACTCCCGGGGCCGCCGACCGCCCTTGGCCCGCCTGGCAAAAGGAACATCGCACTGCCGGCAACGTGGCGCGAACCGCTCCTCGATCCGCCACTCGCGGATCAGGGCCCGCAGGTCGTCGTCGATGACGATGGTGTCCCCGCCCTCTGGGAACAAGCTGCCGAGCAGCTCAACACCCAACAACAGGCTTTGCCGGTACGCGTGATAAGTGGCCCCCGATCGTTCGACAAAGGCACTGGTCCAGCGCTGCCCCAGAGCGTGGGAGAGCTCTTTCGGCGTTGTTCCGTACAATGCGCAGGCCAAGAATGTCTCTGCCTGTTCACGGTTCATGGCTCGCAGAACCGTGCTCCAGGACGTGATGCGCTCCACCCGGGGGCGCTGGTTAGCCCTCTCCCTGCGTCGGCCAGTCATCGTTCACCCCCGGGTTGTTTGGCCGCGGCGCTACCTCGTTCCTCGTGACCACCAGGGTCTGCGGTGGCGCAGTACTCGGCTCGGGGTCCGACCCGCCCGGCTTGAGAAGCGCTGCCGGAAGAGAGGGCTTGCCCCAGGGCAAGAGGCCGCAGGACGCGGAGATAACGTGGCTGAGCCCGAGCAGGACCTGCGGCAGATCAGCCGGCGTGGCCCGCCGCGCGATCAGCCAGCCCATGAAGGCCACCAGGCCGGGCACAACCACCAGGACGAACACGGCCAGCATCACGAGCCAGGTGGGTGCCCCCAACAGGGTGGCGGGCAGGGTGGGCAAGGCGTACCTCCAGAGACGAAAAGAGCCCCTGGGATGTCACCCAGGGGCTCAACAGTCGGGAAAACAGAAACGGCCCGTCTTCATCGAGGAGAAGAGGAGCCGTGATGCATGCGGGCATACGTATGGTGCAGCTCTCAGAGGATGCCAGAAGCGCGATCTCCGCGTCAACTTACACAAACGTGCTGGTAGTTGAACCAGGTCGCCCTACAGATATCTTTGCGGAATTTCGTAACGCAGGTCGAGGGCGGCGCTGGGCGCCACGGACAGGGGCCGACCGACAGCCGGGCCGTGGTCGTTCTCACCGAAAGTTTTCCAAGACTCGGCTCCCTCACCGGCGCACGTGCGCTCGCCAGCCCCCTCCCCTGGGGAGCACCGCGGGAACGGTCATGGTGTGCATGCCCGATCGCCCCTGGCACTCGCCCTGCGGGGCCCGCTCCAAGCCACCTCCACCCCAGGCTGCTCGGCCGCCGCCCCTTGTCCCCTATGTGCTCCTGCAACAACAGCCTTCCAATCAACCCTCGCTTCCATGGCTCGGCCGCTCGCCAGCTCCCAGAGGTGCCCGTCATGCCTACGAGCCGACGGCGTGCCCACAGCGTGCCCTTAAGAGTGGTAAACCACGGTCAACAGCGGTGCGATCCTAAGCCCCTGGCCGCCAACCCAGAGCACATACTTGCAGGTCAGGAGCTATCCAGCTCGGCAAGCGCCGTCGCTTCCCAAGCTGATGTTCCTGAGAACCGCGGCTGCGGAGCGCAGCCAGGCCGACTGAGGACGCCTCGTCCTTGCCAACCAGCACCTGTTCCAGCAGTTCCCGCCCCTGGACTGCAAAGCCCGACCGGCCGAGGGCTCGCATCGAAGCGCGTGTGTACCCGTCGCGTACCATCCCGCCCATGAGCGCAACGGCCGTCACCATCGCTGTGGCATTCGTCGGCTACCTCGCTACCTACCTCAACAACCTGCCACTGTCGCAGCGGCAAGAACGACTCTCACGCGTGAACCGACAGCTCAGCGAGTTCTACTAGCCCATGCTCGCTCTCGCGGAGACCGGAACGCAAATATTCAACGCTTTCATGGAGCGTGCTGCGACCCGCCCTGACGGCCGATCACCCTTCGCTGCCGGCGGGGAACCTCCAACAAGTGAGGAGTTGACGGAGTGGCGACTGTGGGTGAGTACGGTGTTCCTGCCGAGCATCCAAACCATGCGTGACATTGTGGTCACCAAGGCGGACCTCCTTGCCGAGCGGCAGGTACCGTCGGTGTTGCTTGAGCTGAGTGCGCACGTCTCCGGCTATGAAATCACTGCAGCCAAATGGGCGAACGGCGACTACACGCAGCACCTCTCCGTCACACCGTTTCCTGGCGAGGAGCTCACACGCTACGTGCGAACCAGCTTCACCCGGCTCAAGGAGGAGCAAGCCAGTCTTCTGGGCCACCGTCGGAGATGGTCACGCAGCCCTGTATCTGACAACGACACGGTTCCACGGGCAGGTTGGCGTCGCCTCGATTCGGCAACCAATGACATCACCAGGTGACATCAACAGCCGCGGACAGCAGCGGGACTGAACGTACAAGGGTGGCCACACCCAAGCGGGAGCACAACAGCCCAACTGCGAAAACTCAACCCCTGGATCGAACTCCTAAAGCGGGTGTCGAGGGCCGACGTCATTCCTCGCGGTGCTGAGCGAATACCTGCTGCTGCTCGTCTCGCCAGCTCCAGTTCGCCGGCCGGGAAAAGGGCTCTCTTCCGGCAAGGCCGGAGAACTGGTCGGACGGCTCCCGGCTGGCCTTGTTCACCACGATCGCCGAGAGCATCGGTGCTCGTCCGTCTTCGTTGCGGTGGAGGCAGACATCCTTGAGCAGGTAGGTCACGACTCCGCGGTGAGGCGGGATGGAGTCGAAGCCTTGTGCCGCCAACTCGACGCTCAGCTCCCCGTACGTGATGGTCTGTCCCTGCCGGGCCCGCTTCCGCAGGATCTCCACGGCCGCTTCGACCGCTGCCGGGTACTCCGGGTCCTTGATCCTCACTGTCCCTCCCCCACCGCATGGACACTGCTCAGCCTGCGCATCGTATCGGCCAGGAACCGCCCGTACTCCTGAAAGCGGACGAAGAGGTCGTGCCAGAACAGTGCCAGATGGCGCAGGGAGCCGCGGGGAATGACGAGGAAGCAGGGGCGCCAGCCAGTCCGGCCCCAGAGCCGCCCCGCCGCAATTCAGCGAAGCAGCCACCACCAAGCACCCAAGCTGAGCGCCCGCCGCCTGGCCACGAACCCCCGGAGGAGTCAGAGCAGGTCCCGCCAGAAGGGGACCGTCGCTCGCGGGTTCCAGCTCTCGTCGACCTCACCCCGAGCCTCGTCGAACTCCTGGTGCATGTAGTCGACCAGGTCCAGGCCGTAGTAGATGACGTCGGTCTGCCAGATTGAGAGCACTGGGTGCCCGAAGCTTCCCCGGCCGGCGGGCAGGTATCGGTGGGCATACACGGGCACCAGTACCGGCGCCTCCGCCAGTTGATACCGCGCCATTGCCAGTGCTGCCATCCTGTCGGCTGGACGCTTTCCCCAGCTCTTGTGCCAGAACCCGTTGTGCTCAACGTCGAACAGAACCCCCTCAACCGGACCGTCGAGCTGTCGACGCAAGCTGTCCAGGTCGCCGCCACGCCACTCAGGCCAGGGCCTGGACCAGGTCTGCCCTTCCTCAGGGGGGACGTTGACCGGAAGCCCGGCTGCAAGAAACGCACGGTGATCGTCTGCGAACTCGAAGCCATACTCGTGCTCGATACGCTCGAACTCGGCGTCCGTAAGCCCCGGCTCAAACTCAAAGAGGCCCGTCTCTGCCAGGCGGCGGGCGGCCTCCGCACCCAGACGTGCTCCCTCGCTACTGATCACCGCGGCACGCTAACGCAACCGGATGCCGTAGTCACCCGAGGTGCGCGCGGGTCCCGTCTCAGTTGGAAAGCCTGTTGGCACGGGAGCACGGCGTGTCAGCTGGACCGCTACTCCTGGACGGGAAGATCCGGATGGTTAGCCAGAAAGATCATGTAGGTGATCGCCGCTGTTGCCCCTTGGAGAGACAACACGGCACCCACTACGGCTCGCGGTTTGCTCGCTCGACCCGACTTTGATGCGTGGTACTCGACGCAGGCTCGCACGAGGCCGACGAGGGCCAGGGGCAGTGCGATGAAGGAGACCAGTATCCAAAACGGGCAGCAGAGCCAGCACGCCATGGACGCCCCGCCGAGCCAGACCGCGAGCTCTGTCCTCTCTCGTGTCTCGTCCGGTGCGACAGAAGTCATGGACTGATCCAAGCAGAACACTTGTGGGAGTTGGGGAGCAGGAGGAGTCCTACCACTCGGCTGGCGACGGCAGGCCAAGGCCGCCAGGACGGTGCCACAGCACAATTGCCGAGACGCACCGCGCTGACACGCGACCATGGCCGCGCGCCGGCGACACGACAGAGTGATGGCTGGGGACAGCGTTGAGCCCGAGGCTGCCGGTACAGCAGTGTTGCTGCCATGGACTGTGACCGGACCCCCCACATTTTCCGTCCGACCCGACGCCAACTCCTGGCCGCCACAGGCGCATTACCTCTTATCGGCACGACCGCACCGCCGGTACGAGCCCGCACCGGCACCCCCTCCCTGTCCTTCACCCGGGCCACCAACGGCTCGGCCACCCTCGCCCCGGCCGGTGACCGCCTGATCGCCGAGGCGCAGGGCACCCTCTGGTCCCTGCCCCGCACCGGCGGCAAGGCCCATCCCTTGACCCCGGCCGATCTCGAACCCAACCGGCCCACCCACTCCCCGGACGGCACCCTCGTCGCCTTCTGCGCCTACCGGGGCGGCGGCTTCCACCTCTGGACCATGCGCACCGACGGCTCCGATCTGCGCCGGCGCACCGACGGCCCCTGGGACGACCGTGGCCCGGCCTGGTCACCCGACGGCACCCGGCTCGCCTTCGCCTCCGAACGCGGCGGCGACCCCGAAGGCGCCGCGAGCGGAAGCCCGTACCGCATCCACGTGCTTGAGCTGCGCACCGGCCGCATCACCCGTGTCACCGGCCTGAGCGGCCAGGACGGCCCCCTCCAGGACGGCCCGTGGGAGGACTTCGACCCCACCTGGTCACCCGACGGCAGCCACATCCTCTTCGTCCGCGCGAAGACGGTCACCACCGCCCTGGGCCTGACCGTGGAGGCCCGTACGATCGCCGCCGTCCCCGCCGACGGCACCGGACCGGTCGTCGTGCGCCACACCGAAACCGAGGCCGCGCAGGTCATGACCCCGGCCCTGGCCCCCGACGGCCGCCTGGCGCACCTGCGCACCACGGCCGCCCCGAACGGCTCCTGCACGCTGGTCGTGGACGGGCACTCCGTCCCGGTGACGGGGGACATCGCCCCGGTGCCCCCGCGCTGGACGGCGGCGGGAGAGCTGCTGCTGACGCTCGACGGCGCCTTCACCCTCGTACGACCGGACAGCCCCGAACAGCCGGAGACCATCCCCTTCGAGGGCGTGCTCCCTGTGCGGCGGCCGCGGTACGAGACCAAGGAGTACGACCTGGGGGAGGCGGGTCGGGCGCGTCCGGTGCGCGGCATCCATCTGCCGGCACTCTCGCCCGACGGGCGGCAGATCGCCTTCGCTGCCCTCAACTCGCTCTGGCTGGCGGGGAGTTCGGGCGGGCTCCCGCCCCGGCGGCTGAGTACCGCCTCCCGCACCAGGTATCTGCTCGCGCCCGCCTGGGCCCCCGACGGCCGCTCGCTCGTCTACGCCGACGACCGCGACGGCCTCCTCGGTGTGTACCGTCACGATCTCGCCACCGGCGAGGAGACCGCGCTCGCGACCGGCGGCCGCGTCCACCCCGCGCTCTCCCCGGACGGGCAGCGGCTCGCCTGCCTCGACCTGACCGGCCGGCTCCTCGTCCGCGACCTGGCCTCCGGTGAGGAACGCGTCCTCGCCACCCCCCTCGGCGGCGGCGGTCTGCCCGGCCGCCCCAGCTGGTCGCCCGACGGCCGCCACCTCGCCCTCTGCGACCGCAACCGCCTCAACTCCCGCTTCCGGGAGGGCTACAACCTCGCCCGGATCGTCGACACCACGACGGGCACCGACCGGCTGCACACGGTCGCGCCCCACACCTCGATCTCCGACCGGTACGACTCCGGGCCCGTCTGGTCGCCCGACGGCCGCTGGATGGCCGTGATCGTCGAGTCGGCGCTCTGTCTGCTGCCCGTCGACCCCGACGGCACCCCGGCCGGCGAACTGCGCACCCTCACCACCGAACCGGCCGACCACCCGTCCTGGTCCGGCGACTCGGCCACCCTGCTGTATCTGTCCGCCGGGCGGTTGCGGCTCGTCGGCGTCGACGGCGGTGACGCCCGCACCGTCCGCGTCCCCCTCGACGCTCCCAGGCCCACACCCGCGGATGTGGTGGTGCACGCCGGACGCCTCTGGGACGGCACGGGCGAGACGACCCGGGAGGACGTCGATGTCGTCGTGAGCGGCGGACGTATCAAGGCAGTCGAGCCCCACCGCTCAAATCGCCGGTCTGCCCTCCGCCGTATCGACGCCTCGGACCGCACCGTGATCCCCGGCCTGTGGGACACCCACACCCACCCCTGGCAGACCACCTACGGCGGCCGCCAGACCGCCGGCCAGCTCACCTACGGCATCACCACGGCCGTCTCCCTCGGCGGCTTCGCCTACGAGCAGGCCCGCCTCCGCGAGGCGGTGGCCACCGGACAGCTCGCCGGGCCACGGCTGCTGACCACCGGCGAACTCCTCGACGGGGCTCGCGTCGCGTACAGCATGGGCCGCGCCCACCGCACCCGGGAGGGCCTGCGCCGCTCCCTGGAACGGGGCGCCGACCTGGACTGGGACTTCGTCAAGACGTATGTCCGGGCGCCCGGTTGGATCATGGAGGAGGCGGCCCGCTTCGCCCACGAACGCCTCGGCGTGCGCACCGGAGGCCATCTGCTCTCACCGGGCGTACAGCTCGGCCAGGACCTGACGACCCATCTGCAGGCCACGCAGCGCGCAGAGTTCGGGCACGCGATCACGGCAAAAGGGCGCGCGTACCAGGACGTGGAGGAGATCTACACCGCGAGCGGAGTGCGCTTCTCCATGATCGCCACCCCCTTCACCTCCGCCCCCCTCCTCGGCGCGGACCCCGCCCTCGCCGACGACCCGCGGGTCACGGTGGTGATGCCCCCGTGGGACACGGCCGCCGTCCGCCAGTCGGCGGGCGCCCCGCCCACCCCGGCCCAACTCGCCACCCTCCGCACGGAGACCGACATCTACCGGCGCATCCTGGCCGCCGGCGGCGTGGTCGCCCTGGGCACCGACCAGCCGCTGGTCCCCGTGGGCCTCTCCCTCCATCTCGGCCTGCGCGCCCTCCACCAAGGCGGCCTCTCCCCGGCCCAGGCCCTGCGCACCGCCACCGTCCTGCCCGCCCGCCTCTTCGGCGTGGACGGCGATGTCGGCACGGTCGAGGAGGGGAAGCTCGCCGACCTGACGGTGATCGACGGCGACCCGTTCACGGACTTCGCCGCACTCGTCCGTACGGTGTCCGTCCTCAGGGGCGGAGTGCCGTATACGACTGAGGAACTGGTCGCCGCCTTCAAGCCGTCGGAGGGGGCTGCGGCGGCGGCCGAGGAGGACTGGTTGGGTATGGGGCGCCTGATGAGGAGGGACGGGTGCTGCGACGGGCACGGAGGCTAGGTCCTGTTGTTCAGGGGCCCGCGACGCCGAGCTGATCCAAACGGCAGGGCCTGGGGTCCTTGGGCTGCGGAAGGCCGCCTCACTCGGTCCGGAGTGCGGCGGCCGTGTCCTTCCGCGCAGCCCAGCCCGCCGGGAGCAACGCCCCTGTCACCGCGATGACCAGCCCGCCGAGCGCGAGCAGGGCCAGCTGCGGGGCGTGGTAGACCGCGATGTCCGCCGTCGGCAGGGCCATGCCGACGGCCCGGCCCATGAGTGGAGTGACGTACCGGTGCAGGGCCACCCCCGCCGGGACCGCCGTCGCGCCGGCCACAAGACCGATTGCGGCGACCGAGGTGATGACCATGGCCACGGTCTGGCGGGGCGTCATGCCCAGGGCTTTGAGGACGCCGAGGTCGTGGATGCGGTCACGGGTGTCGAGGACGACCGTGTTGAGTACGCCCAGGCCCGCGACCGCGACCAGCATCAAGGTGAGCATCCCGACCAGGGCGTCCATGGTCACGATGACATCGGATCCCTGGGTGGTGTTGGCCTGCGCCATGGCACCGGTCGGGTCCAGTGCGGCGTTCAGCGAGGTGAGGTAGTGCGTCAGATCCGTGCCGGGTTGCGTCTGCACGGCGTACCGGCCCGGTTGCGCGTCGAGTCCCAGTGCCGCGAGGGTCGAGGTCCGGGTGAGGAGCTCCATGCCCTGGCCCACGGTGAAGAACGCCTCGCCGACGATTCGTACCGAGGTCCTGCGCCCCTGCTCCGTCAGGGTCACCGTGTCTCCGACCCGTATCCCGGCTGCCTTCAGGAACCGGGTGGTGACCACTGCCTGGCCCGGGCCGTCGAGCCAGTGGCCCGAGACCATCTGGGGGGCGGCCCACGCCGCGTCGCCCTGGTAGGCCACCACGTCGGTGGCGCCGGTGATCCCGGACGCGGCGACCTGCGCCTGGGCCGTGCCGTAGAAGCGACGGGTCCCGGGCTGTGCACGGAGTGCGGCGGCGACCGCCGCCGGGTCGGCCTGCCGGGTGCCGCGACCCCCGTCGGCGGGGACCGCCTGGGCTCCGGGCGGCGCCTGTCCGCCGCCGGCCTCCACCACGACCGAACCGGCCGCATCGAGCATGCGGCCCGACTGGACGGCCCCGAGCGTCAGGGCGAGCCCGACCCCGAAGGTGACGGTGGCCGCGCCGAAGGCGACCGCGGCGGCCGTCGTCGCCGAACGCGCCGGCCGGGCAAAGGGGTTCGCCAGCCCGAGGCCGACCGCACGCGGCAACGGCAGCCGTCCCGTCAGACGGCGGGCCAGGCGGCCCCGGCCCGCACCCGGCGTCCGCCCCACGGTGATCGCCTCCACGGTGCGCAGCCTGCCGGCCCGCAGCGCGGGCACCAGAGCGGCACCGGCGACCAGCGCGAGGGCGCAGAAAGGCACAACGGCGTCTATCCACAAGGGAATTGATGCCGAAGGGCCGTCGAAGGCCCTGCCGACCTCACCGATCACCGGAATGGCCAGCAGGTTGCCCAGGACCAGCCCGAGTGCGCAGCCGACGGTCGCCGGGACGAGGGCCTGTCCGACGTAGGCCCGTACGACCTGCGCCGGGGTGAAGCCGAGGGACTTGAGGATGCCGATGCGCCGGGTCGCCGCGCCGACCGCGCCGCTGACCACGATGCCGATGACCAGGACGGACAGCAGCAGTCCGAGGACACCGAAAGCGGCGAGGAACGGCACGAACGCCATGGTGTTGGCGGTCTGGCGCTGCCTGACGGTCAGATAGGAGGCGGACCCGGTCAGCGCGCCCTTCGGCACCGCCGCGGCGATCGCGGCACGGTCGGCGGACACTTGCCCGTCCGTACCCGCGTGGCGGAAGCGGTAGAGCATTTCGTACGTGGGTGGGCCGCCCTTCGTGGTCAGCGCCTCGGCCTGCGCGGGAGTCACCCAGGCGTCCGCGGTGCCGGTCACCGAACGGGCGAGGCCGACCACGGTCAGCGTGGGCCTGCCCGGCGCGGTGCGGAACGTCAGGCGTGCGCCCGGTTCCACGGGCAGTCCGCCGTAGGCCACCACGATCTGGCCGGGCCGGGTGGCCCAGGCGCCCGTGACCAGGCTGAGCCCGTCGACGCGGCCCTCGGCATCCGCCCGGCCGACGACGCTGAGCGGTGGCAGATCGACACCGGCCGGAAGCACGTCCGAGCGCGACGCCGTGCGCGGCCGTAGCGAAAGGGTCCGGAACGGGCCCGCCGCGGCGGTCACACCCGAGGCGCGGGCGGTTGCCGCGAGCTGGGGGGCCGTCACCTTCGTCCCGTCGAACTGCGCGGTCAGATGGGAGCCCCGCTGCTCGGCGAAGGCGTGGTCGAAGGGCGCGCGGGCCGCGACGAGCAGTCCGGCGGCGAGCACCGACGCTGTGACGGCCATGAGCGTGGTCAGGACCATCACCGCGGTCTGCACGCGCCGCCGTCCGACCCCGGCGCGCACCACGCGGCCAAGAGCGCTCACCGGGCCGAGGGCGCTCATCGGGCCACCGTCACAGTGTGCTCGGTGTCCCGTACGATCCGGCCGTCGACCAGCTCCACGGTCCGGGTCGCGGACGACTCGGCCAGGCCCAGATCGTGGGTGACCAGGATGATCGTCTGGCCTTCCGCGTTGAGTTCGGCGAGCAGTTCCCGGACGTCCTCGCCGGAGGCGGTGTCCAGCGCGCCGGTCGGCTCGTCGGCCAGCAGCAGCGCCGGACGGTTCATCAGGGCCCGGGCGACCGCGACCCGTTGGCGCTCACCGCCGGACAGCCTGCCGGGGTAGGCACCTGCGTACCGGTCGATACGGAGGTGCTCCAGCAGCCCGGCGGCACGCCGGCGGGCCTCGGCCCGGGGCAGGCCCGCCAACTGGGCCGGCAGCAGCACGTTGTCGGTGACCGTCAGGTCGTCCAGGAGGTTGAAGAACTGGAAGACCATGCCGATCTTCGCCCGCCGGTACCGCGCCGAGGCGGCCTCGCTCAGCCCGTCCACCCGCACTCCGTCGACCGTGACGCCGCCCGCGCTCGGCCGGTCGAGTCCGGCGATCAGGTTCAGCAGCGTGGACTTGCCGCTGCCGGACGGCCCCAGCACGGCGACTGCCTCTCCGGCACGCACGCTCAGTGTCACGCCGGCGAGAGCCGGCGGCCCCTCCCCGTACGTCCGGGTCACCTCGCGGATGTCGATGACGGGCGCGGTCGCTGCCACGATGCCTCCATGGGCCGGTGGTTGACGGTTCGGCCCGAAGGTAGGGGCCGGGCCGTGCCCGGGGCGTCGCCTGCGATGGGGAGACGATCTGGCGCCCCTGGACGACCCCGCCGGTCGCGTCATCCCTGCGATGTACACGCGGGATGTAGTAGCCGTCCGCAGCAGGAGGGATGTGGCCGGGCCCGGGGCTTGCCACACTGATCGCATGGGTGGGGCTGTTCGGGCGGAGATCGTCAAGCGGTGGCGGAGGGCTGTCACAGTGCTGCGGCACCGCAGCCCGCTGCCCCGTCCTACCCGGTGGATGTGGGCCGCCGACGCGATCCTTGCCGTCGTCCTCGCCGGCTGCACGCTGGGCGCCGCCCTCCGGCAGGGCGACGGCGCCGTCCCGGTGCCCCCGGTCATGGTGCCCACGACGCCGCCGGTGCCGACGCCGGCCACCCCGCCGGTTGCTCCCCTCCCGCCGCCGGGTGTGCTGCAGCACCTTGAGTCCGTCCATGCCTGGCAGTTGCTGCTGGGCGTGCTGACCGCGTTGCCGCTGGTGGTGCGCCGCAGGTATCCGCTGGCCGCGTTCTGGGCCGTGATCGGCACGAGCCTGCTGTTCAACCACAGCCTGGGCGGCGGCGACACGACCGTGTACACGTTCCTCTCCTGTGCGGTCGCCGCCTACAGCGCCGCCGTGTACAGCCCCCACCGCGCCCGCGCGCTCACGAGTCTGGTGGTCGGCGCCGGCCTGCTCGCGGTGTTCCACGACGAGAACTTCCCGTCCTTCGCCCCCGGTCTGGTGCCCTTGCTCGTGCTGCTCGGCGTGGGGCTCGGAGCCAACGCGATCCACACCTGGAAGCAGCGCCTGCGCGTCCTGCAGGAGGAGCACAAGGTCGCCACGAGGCTGGCGGTCGACCGCGAACGCTCCCGGATCGCACGTGAGTTGCACGACGTCGTCACGCACAATGTGAGCGTGATGGTGATCCAGGCAGGGGCGGCACGCAAGGTGATGGACACCGCGCCCGACCGGGCCCGCGAGGCACTGCTGTCCGTGGAGGCCGGCGGGCGCACCGCCATGGCCGAACTGCGGCACGTCATGGGCCTGCTCACCATGGCCGACGACGGCCCCGACCCGGCCACCGATGTCGACCTGGCACCGCAACCGGGCCTCGGCCAGGTCCCGGCCCTCATCGACCGCCTGCGCGAAACCGGTGTCCCCGTCGAACTGACCGTCACCGGAACCCCGCTGCCCCTTCCCCCCGGCGCCGACCTGGCCGCGTACCGCGTGGTGCAGGAGGCGCTGACCAACACCGTCAAACACGCCGCCGGCGCCCGGGTGCGCATCGCCGTCGACCATGCCGACGGCGCCGTGCACATCGACGTGTCCGACAACGGCGGCACCTCCGAGGCACTGGCAGGTCCCGGCGCCGGCCGCGGACTGATCGGCCTGCGCGAACGGCTCGCCGTCTACGGAGGCACCCTCAAGGCGGGCGAACACCCCACCGGCGGCTTCCGGGTGCACGCCGTCATACCGGTCGAGGAGCCCTTGTGACCCAGCCGCCGCGCGTGGTGATCGCCGACGATCAGGCGCTGGTCCGCACCGGCTTCGGCCTGATCCTGGCGGCGGACGGCATCGACGTCGTCGCCGAGGCCTCCGACGGGGACGAGGCGATCGAGGCGGTCCACCGCACCCGCCCCGACCTGGTCCTCATGGACGTCCGGATGCCCGGCACCGACGGCCTGGAAGCGACGCGCCGCATCCTCTCGGGGCTCGTGCCCGATCCGCCGCGTGTCCTCATCCTGACCACCTTCGACCTCGACCGCTACGTCTATGCCGCGCTCACCGCGGGGGCGAGCGGCTTCCTCCTCAAGGACGTCACCCCCGAACACCTGGTCGCCGCCGTCCGCCTGGCCCGCTCCGGTGACGCGCTGCTCGCTCCGGCCATCACCCGACGGCTCGTCGAACGCTTCGTCTCCCGCGACTCCGAGACCGCCGCCCTGCACCGGGACCTGTCCGTCCTCACCCCCCGCGAGCTGGAGGTCCTGCGTGCACTCGGCAGCGGCTTGAGCAATGCCGAACTCGCCGCGCGCTTCCACCTCAGCGAAACCACCGTGAAGACCCATGTGTCCCGGATCCTGGCCAAACTCCGTCTGCGCGACCGCGCCCAAGCCGTCGTCGTGGCCTACGAGACGGGGCTGATCGCTCCGGGAGCGGGCGCCCCGGTGACGGAGCCGTAGACAGGGAGACCAACTCCCGTAGGTGTCAGGCTTCTCGCAGCGCGCGGGCGCGACCAGCCACGACGGCGCAGCAGACGACCGATCGAGAATGGCGACCCCCGGTCAAACCGCCCGCACCGCAAGCGAAGACTGCTCCCCCGACCCCCGCACGATCAGCCGTGTGGGCACGGTAATGGTCCGCGCCCGCGACCGATCACCGTCCAGCCGCGCCAGCGCGGTCGCCGCAGCGGACCTGCCGATCTCCTCGGGGTCCTGGGCCACCACCGTCAGGGCCGGTTCGAGCGCCTCGGCGAGCGGTACGTCGTCGAAGGCGACCACGGCGACGTTCTTCCGCCCGCTGCGGGCGAGTTCGGCGACCACGCCGAGCGCGACCATGTTGTTGCCGGCGAACAGGGCTGTGGGCGGATCGGCCAGACCGAGCAGCTGGGCGGTCGCCGTCGCCGCCGCCGGCTGGTCGTGGGCGTTGGTGACGAGCGAGCGGTCGTAGGGGAGGCCGGCCTCCTGCAGCGCCGTACGGTATCCGGCCAGACGTTCGCGGCGGGTGTACAGCTTCACGGGCAGGTCGCCGATGAAGCCGATACGGCGGTGGCCGTGGGCGATCAGATGGGCGACGCCGTCTCGGGTGCCCGCACGGTTGGAGCTGACGATGCTGTCCGTGGACAGACCGACTCCCGGACGGTCGAGGAAGACCACGGGCAGCCCCGCCGAGCGGTGGCTCTTGAGGTGGGAGTGGTCGGCGCCCACGGACGGCACGATCATGAGGATGCTGACGCGGCGCGCCAGGAACTTGTCCGTCAGGGCCCGTTCCCGCTCGGGGTCGTCCGCGGAGGAGCCCATGAGCAGCGTCAGCCCGCGTTCGCCGACCGTGTCCTCTATGGCGCGGGCCACGGCCCCGAAGAAGGGGTTGGCGAGGTCGGGGATGACCAGGCCGATGGTGGTGTCCGGGCCGCCGACGCGGATGTTGCGGGCCATCAGGTTCGGCTGGAAGCCGAGTTCGGCGACCGCGGCGAGGACCTGTTCCCTGGTCCGGGGCGACACGGGGCCGTCCTCGTTGAGGACCCGGGAAACCGTCTTGGCACTGACACCTACTTCCCGGGCGACGTCGGCCAGGGTGGGGCGGCGGCTCGCAGCCATGGAGGAACGTCTCCTGTCAGCTCCCGGGTTCCGGCCGCGGCCTCGGCCGGAACATGAAGGAGCTGGGTCGTGGTGTCAGTTGGCCTGGACTCCGGCCGCCTTGGCAGCCTCGGAGTCCGCTACGACGGTACCTCCGGCCGAATCGACGGTGAGCGCGCCGGTCATGATGGCGACGACCTCCGCCATGGAGTAGTCGGACGGCTTGATCACGGCAGCCCGCTTGCCGAGCCGGTGGACGTGGATCCGGTCGGCGATCTCGAAGACATGCGGCATGTTGTGGCTGATCAGAACCACCGGCAGGCCCTTGTCCCGGACGCGCCGGATCAGGTCCAGGACCTGACCCGACTCCTTGACGCCGAGCGCGGCGGTCGGTTCGTCCATGACGACGACGCTGCCGGCCCAGGCGACGGAACGGGCGACCGCGACGGCCTGCCGCTGCCCGCCGGAGAGGGTCTCGACCGACTGCGTGAGCGAGCGCAGGCCGATCTTCAGGTCGGCCATGTGCTCGGAGGCCTCCTCGCGCATGCGCTTCTTGTCGAGCATGCGGAAGACACTGCCGAGGACACCGGGACGGCGCAGCTCGCGCCCGAGGAACATGTTCGAGGCGATGTCCATGGAGGCGGCCACGGCGAGATCCTGGTAGACGGTCTCGATGCCGTGGGCGCGGGCGCTCTGCGGGCCGGAGAAGGTGATGGGCTTGCCGTTGAGCCGTATCTCGCCCGCGTCGGGGACCAGCGCGCCGGTGAGGGCCTTGATGAGGCTGGTCTTGCCGGCGCCGTTGTCGCCGATGACGGCGAGCACCTCGCCGGGCAGCAGATCGAAGTCGGCGCCGTCGATGGCGGTGACATGGCCGTAGCGCTTGACCAGACCGCGGGCCTGCAGCACGGGCGTGGGGGAGGAGTTGGCGGTCATCGTGCCTTCTTCCGGGAGATCTGGTCGACGGTCACCGCGAGGATGACCAGCACGCCGGTGATCAGGGTCTGGTAGATGGAGGCGACGCCCATCAGCTGCAGGCCGTTGCGGAACACACCGACGATCAGGACGCCGATGAAGGTGCCCAGGACCGAGCCGCGTCCGCCGAAGAGGCTGGTGCCGCCGAGGACGACGGCGGTGATGCTGTCGAGGTTGTCGGTCTGACCCGCCTGCGGGTCGCCGACTCCGGTGCGGGAGATGAGCAGCAGGGCGGCGATGCCGTAGAGCAGGCCCGCGACGGTGTAGATGCCGATGGTCAGGCGGGAGGTGCGGATGCCGTTGAGGCGGGCGGCTTCCTGGCTGTTGCCCAGGGCGTAGACGTGCCGGCCCCAGCTGGTGTTGCTCAGCGAGTAGGCGAGCAGCAGGAACAGGGCGATGGTGACCAGCGAGCCGTACGTGATGTCGGTGTGGCCGAGCGGGAAGGTCTGGCCGAGAGCCGTCAGCGGGCCGGGCAGGCTGGTGATGGTCTGTTCGTTGGAGTAGATGTGCGTCAGCGCGAACGCCACGTTGAGCATGCCGAGCGTGACGATGAACGGCGGAAGCGGGATCTTCTGCACCAACAACCCGTTGAGCAGGCCGAATCCGGCGCATACGGCGATGCCCAGGGCAATGGCGACGAGCGGCGGCAGGGTGCCGTTGGCAGCCATCTTGGCGATCACGATGCTGCCGAACGCCATCACGGCACCGCACGACAGGTCGATGCCCGCGGTGAGGATGATCAGGGTCTGCCCGATGGCGAGGGTGCCGACGACCATGACCTGCTGGACGATCAGCGAGAAGTTCCCGCCGGTGAGGAACTGGTCGGTCGAGATCGAGAAGAAGGCGCAGGCCAGGAGGAGGGCGACCAGAGGGCCGGTGGTCGGTGCCGTGAGCAGCCTGCGCAGCGTGGTCGGCGCCTTGAGTTCGGCATACGGCGAGGACGTGCCCGGGGGCGTGGTCGTGGCAGTCATGCGAAGTCCTTGTCGGAAGACAGAAGTCCTTGTGGGAGGACCAAGGGGGCGGCCGCCCCGGGTCGGGGAGCGATCGGGGCGGCCGCCCCGCCAAGGGGAGAGACGTTTCGTACGGTGCTGGGGAGCGCCCCTTTAGGGGCGCGGGGAACTGCGCGACAAGCCACGACTTAGCCGCAGACAACTGACGGCCCATCGCGGCACAACCCAGCGGAGCTACCCCCAGCAGTTCTGCAGACCGAACCCGGTGTCCTTGGACGTAACCCCCGCCTGCGCCTTGTCGCTGATCAGGTTGACGCCGGTGTCGGTGTAACCGGACGCCTTCTTGCCGCTCTTGGCGTAGTCCACGACGGCCTGGACGCCCTGGGAGGCCATCTTCAGCGGGTACTGCTGCGAGGTCGCGGCGATCTTGCCGTCCTTGACCGCCTGAGTACCGGTGCAGCCGCCGTCGACGGAGACGATCAGTACGTCCTTCTCGCGGCCCTTGGCCTTCAGCGCGGTGTACGCGCCCAGCGCCGCGGGCTCGTTGATCGTGTAGACGAGGTTGATGCTCGGGTCCTTCTGGAGACAGTTCTCCATGGCGGTCTGGCCCTTGGCCTGGTCGCCACCGGTGTCCTGGGCGCAGGCGACGTCCTTGTCGGTGGCGCCGAATCCCTGCAGGAAGCCGTTGTGCCGCTGCACGCCGACGGAGACGCCGGGCGCGAGGTCGAGGGTGGCTATCTTGGCCGTCTTGCCCTTCATGGCGGCCTTGGCGTACTGGCCGATGAGCTTGCCGGCGTCGAGGTTGTTGGTGGCGAAGAGGGCGTCGACGGCGCTCTGCGGCTCGGTCGGGGTGTCCAGGGCGATGACCAGGACCCCCTTGGCGCGGGCCTTGGCGATGGCGGGCACGATCGCCTTGGAGTCGCTCGGGGTGATCAGGATGCCCTTCACTCCGGCGGCGACCATGTTCTCGATGGCGGTGACCTGCCCGGCGTTGTCCCCGTCGAACTTGCCCGCGGCGGTCATCAGCTGGGCGCCGTCCGCCTTGGCGGCCTTCTCCGCGCCCTCCTTCATCTTCACGAAGAACGGGTTGGTGTCGGTCTTGGTGATCAGACCGACCTTGACCTTGCCGGAACCGGAGCTGGTGGAACTCGACCCGGAGCCGGAACCGCAGGCCGTCAGGGTGAGGGCCGCGATGCCCGTGACCGCAGCGGCTCTGACGAGGGTGGGTGACAGACGAGTGGTGCGAGACATGAACGACTCCTGCGGGATAGCGAGCGGCGGGGTCGGCATCAGAGCGTGTGCGCATGTTGCCCGGTGTTGCGCAGTGTCATCGTTGACTTATGTCAACGTTGACACCGTCTGGCGAGGATGATGGACTCCGGCTCGCGGCAACGTCAATGCCTTGTACTCGTCACAAATCGGCAACGTCCCCTCCGCTGCAGGTCCGCAGCCGGAAAGCAGCCGGAAGGCAGCCGGAAAGAAGGCCAGCCCATGAGCCCGCGTCAGATCACCGTCCTGGGAGAGTGCGTCGCGGACGCCTTCACCGAACCGGCAGCCGCCCCGCACGAGCTCGCCCTGCGCGTGCTGCCGGGCGGCGGACCTGCGAACACGGCGGTGGCTCTGGCGCGGCTGGGCACCCCGGCCCGCTTCCTCGCCCGGCTCTCCGGCGATGTGTTCGGCCGCCTCTTCCGGGCTCGTCTGGAGGCCTCCGGAGTGGACCTGTCCCACGCCGTCGAGGCCACCGAACCCAGCACGCTGGCCGTCGCGGAACTGGATGCCCTGGGGCAGGCCGCGTTCTCCTTCCACGCCCAGAACACGGCCGACTGGCAGTGGACGCCGCCGGAACTGGCAAGGGTCGACCTGTCCGAAACCGCCTGTGTGCACACCGGTTCCCTCGCGCTGGTACGCGAGCCCGGCGCCGCGGTGGTGGAGGACTTCCTGGCGGCCGCCGCTCCCCGGACCACCATCAGCATCGACCCCAACGTACGGCCGCTGCTGGTGCACCCCGACGTCTACCGCTCCCGGCTGGAGCACTGGTGCGGCCTCGCCGACGTACTGCGGCTGAGCGAGGACGACCTGGCGCTCCTCCTGCCGGACACGCCCCCCGAGAAGGCCTGCGACATCTGGCACACCGCCGGAGCGCGGCTCGTCGTGATCACGCGCGGCGCCGAAGGGGCCCTGGCCTCCCTCGACGGCGAACGGCTCCAGGTGCCCGCGGTCACGACCCAGGTGGTCGACACGGTCGGGGCGGGGGACTCCTTCACGGCCGGTCTGCTGCACCACCTCGGCGCCCGCGGATTCCTCGGCGGCCGACTTCTGGACCTGGACCTGGCCGCCCTCGCCGAAGCCTGTGTGTTCGCCACCCGGGTCGCGGCCCTGACCTGCGCGGTCGCCGGCCCCAACCCGCCGTGGCAGAGCGAGCTGGCCGAGTGCTGATCACACCCACCGGACACCCCCTCGACAACGCAAGGAGACACCGCATGACCAAGACCCTGTTCGCCGAGTTCACCGCCCGCGAGGGAGCGGAGGGCGAAGTCGCCCGCCTGCTGCGGGAGTACGCCGAGAAGGTCCGCGAGGAGGAGGGCAACCTCGTCTTCGACGCCTACACCAAGGCCGACGGCCCGCGCGCCTTCTGGATCTTCGAGGTGTACCGCGACGAGGACGCCTTCCAGGCTCACCTGAAGCAGCCGTACGGCGCCCCCTTCAACGCCGCCCTCACCCCGCTGATCGAGGAGGACGCCTCCGTACTGACGTTCCTCGATCCGCTGAACTGACCTCGCCGACTCACGGCATCAGGCGTCAACTGGGCTGCCCGGCAAGGGCTGTTCGGTCCAGATGGACTTGCCGGTACGGGTGTGGCGGGTGCCCCAGCGCCGGCAGAGGGCGGAGATGAGCTGCAGGCCGCGACCGTCCTCGTCGGTGGCGGAGGTGTGCCGGATGTGCGGCGTGGTCAGGCTCGCGTCGGAGACCTCGCAGATCAGCGCACGGCTGCGGAGCATGCGCAGCCGGATGGGGCCGTAGGCGTGCCGGATCACGTTCCCGACCAGCTCGCTGACCAGGAGCTCGGTGGTCATGACCAGGTCCTCGTCGGCGAGGCCCCAGTCGGTGAGCTGGGCGCGGATCAGCTCGCGGGCCTGACCGGCCGCCACCGGGTCCTCCGGCAACGGCCACTCGGCGACGTTCTCCGCACCCAGCGGATGGGTGCGGGCCAGCAGCAGGGCGGCGTCGTCGGTCAGCGCGCGGTGGGCGGGGAGCAGGGCGGAGGTGATGGCTGCGCAGAGGCCGTCGAGGTCGGACCCGTCGGCCGGTGCGGCCGTTCTGGCGTTCACGGACTCGAAGAGCAGCTCGGCGAGGCGGTTCATGCCGGTGGTGACATCCCGGTCCTTGCTCTCCACAAGCCCGTCGCTGTAGAGGGCGAGCAGACTCTCGGCGGGCAGCTCGGTCTCGAGCGTCTCGAACGGGGGAGTGGCCACACCCAGCGGCGGGTCCGGGGTCATGGGCAGGAAGGTCACGGTGCCGTCGGGCCGGGCCACCGCCGGGGGCGGCTGACCGGCGCTGGCGTACGACAGCTGCCGGGTCACCGGGTCGTAGATGCCGTACAGGCAGGTCGCGAAGGCGTCGGTGCCGGGTTCACCGACGATGTCGTTGAGGTGGCCGAGGATCTCGTCGGGCGGCAGCTCCAGCTCCGAGAGGGTGCGCACGGCTGTGCGCAGCCCGCCCATGGTGGCGGCCTCGGCCATGCCGTGGCCCATGACGTCGCCGATCACGAGCGCCACCCGGGCAGCGGAGAGCGGGATCACGTCGTACCAGTCGCCGCCGACGTCGGCCCCCTGCTTGGCCGGCTGGTAGCGCGCCGCCACCGTCACCTCGGGCAGCTCGGGCAGCGCCTGCGGCAACAGGCTGCGCTGGAGGGTACGGGCCCGGGTCGTCGCCTCGTCGTAGAGCCCCGCCCGCTCCAGGGCCTGCGCGATCAGTCCGCTGAGCGCGGTCAGCAGCGTCCGTTCGTCGTCGTCCAGCGCCCGCGGCCGGTCGAAGCAGATCACCGCCGCGCCGATCCCGCGCCCCGACACCGCCAGCGGCAGAAAGGCCCACGCCTGCTCGCCGCCCTCCCGCATCAGGGCCTCGGCTTCCGGATAGCGTTTCCGGAACTCCTCCAGGGAGGCGATGTGGAGGGGGGTGCGGGTGCGCAGGGCGTCCCCCACCGGGTTGGTGGTGTCCCGCACCGTCCACTGCTCTTCCAGCACTCGTGTGAAGTGCTGCGGGTAACCCCGGGAGCCGACCACGGCCAGCCGGTCGTCGACCACGCCGAGCATGATCAGTCCGCTGGCGCCGAGAGGGGACATCACGCCGTCGGCCACCGCCGCCATCACATCCTGGGCCGTGACGGCCTCGGCCAGCTCCCGCGTGATCCGCTGCACGAGGGCCGCCCGCTCCGCGGCCGCCCGTTCCGCGGCGGCCCGCTCGACCTCCCGCAGATGCCGCTCGGTGGTGTCGGTGATGTAGAGGGTGAGACCTTCCGGCACCGGCACCAGCCGCAGGTGGTACCAGGAGGTCCCGTCGGGCCACGGCACGTCGAAGCCGGCGGGCCGGCCCTCGGCCGCGATGGCCCGGCACCGCTGCTCCAGACCCGGCACGGCACAGACCGCGGGAACGTTCCAGAGCAGCGCCCCGGCCACCTCTCCCGCGGGTCCGAAGAGGCGCTCGGCGGCCTGGTTGAGGAAGTCGATGCGCCAGTCCGTGTCCAGGGAGACGAAGCCGTCGCTCATGTGCCGCAGCGCCCGCCCCACCGACTCGGCGGCGGAGTGCGTCTCGCTGCTGTCCCGGACGGTGCCGATCACCTTCACCGGAGCCCCCGCCTCGTCCGTGATCGTCCGGGCCCGCGCCTCGATCCAGACGTACGTGCCGTCCTGCTGCCGGATCCGGTACTCGTGCTGGAAGCCGCCGCGCTCCTGGATACCCGTGTCGAAGCCGGCCACCGCCGCCGGCAGGTCGTCCGGGTGGATCAGCGCCGCCCACGCCTCGATGCCGCCGGTCATGATCTGCGGATCGATGCCGGGCAGCACCTCATCGACGGGCCCGTCGGCGGTCAGCTCGCCGGTACGCAGGTCCCAGGTGTACGTGAGGGCCGGCGCCCCCTCCGCGTCCTGAGCCGGGGCATCCCGGGGCCCCGGCCCGTGCGCCAGGGCCTGCAGCAGGGTGGGGGACGGATTGAGGATCCCGGACGACCTGAGCCTCCCGGACATCCAGGCCGCCACCTCGTTCAGGAACGCGTGCTCCGCGGCGCCCGGCTCGGCGCCCGGAGCGAAGAGCACGGAGAGAGCACCGCGCCGCCCGCCGCCGCCCGGAACGGGGACGGCCAGGTGCCCGATGCCCGCCGGGAGCCCGGAGGGCCACAGCGCGGCGGGGTCCCGGCCGGGCACGGGATCGGGCGGGGCGAGGTCGGGCTGCCAGGCGACGATGTCACTGCGGGCGGCCCTGCTCGGTGGCGCCTTGCCCCGGGCCGGGATGATCAGCCAGGGCCGGGTCATCGACTCCGGCAGCCCACTGTCGGCGACCAGGTAGAGAACGCCGCTCATTCCGCCGCCCGGCAGATGCACCATGCCGCCGAGGCCGTGCACCTCGGCCACCGCCTGCTGCAGCGCGGTCAACAGCACCTCGACATCGCGCCGGTCCTCGTCGACGGCGCCGAGCAGCCGCATCCGCATCAGCTGCCGCTCCAAGGGCCGCACGGTGCCTCTGGCATTCACCACGCCCGACTGTCGCCTCCGCTCACCGCTCGGGGATCCACTGGGCCGTCTGCGATCGGGACCTACAGCGATCTGCATCCGTCGAATTCAGCCCGCCTGAGCAACTTAGGCGATTTCACCTGTCTTGGGGAGGTTTTCGCAGCCGATCGACGAACCTGACCGGCCGTAGCCGCCCGTGCCGCCTCAGTGCGCGACGGGTCGGTCCGCCACGTTCTGTCGACCACCGGGACCAGCGCCGGTACGAGATCCTCGGCAGCCCGCGGCCGGATGAACGTCGTCCAGCACGGCGAACACCCGTCGCCGTAAGCAGGTCAAGGGGTCGGCGGACAGTCGTAACCACCGGTCGGCCGGGGGCCGAACGGCCCAAGTCGCCTCACGCGCGCGGCACCGCCGCACGGGTGGTTCCACGCGGACTGTCTTCGCTCGCTTCATCCTCCCAACGCCTCTGCCACGCAGGGGAGTTGGGACAGGAGCCGGAGCCGACGTCCGCGCTCGTTGATCGGACGATCCGGCGTGCCGACGAGCACATATAGGAAATTTGCGCATTAACCTCCAGTCACCTTATGACGTGGCGGATCTCGTTCGCGTCCGTTTCAACACCCGGAGAAGACATGCGCAAGCCTCACAAGACCGTTGTCGTGGCAGTCCTCCTCGGCACCGTCGGCTTCCTCGGCGCCGGCACCGCTTACGCCCACGGGGACGGGCAAAAACACGGACACGGCCACGCGCGCGAGCACCACGGCCGAGAGAGCCAGACGATCAAGGTCAACCAGAGCACCACGTGCACGGTGACCGAAGACAACAGCGACGTACAGGGCGAGACCGCCGCGTTCGGCCCGGACGGCCGGCCCGAGACGCAGAACACCAACGTCGGCTCGAACCTGGGCTGCAACAACACCGTCAGCTTCGGCAAGTAGCCCACCCGGGCACACATCAGAAAGGCCCTCCGTGATCTTCACGGAGGGCCTTCCTCGTGCTCGTGGAGCCCTTGAGATGGTTTCTCTCAGGCAGCCTCGGGCCGCGTCGCGCGCGTGCCCGAGGCGGACTCCTGCGCATCCTCGGACCGGAAGATCTCGTCCTCCCCGAAGTCCGGGGCCTGGAAGGGTTCCGTCGTCGGAGGCGGCGATGGTGCC
Source organism: Streptomyces sp. NPDC001157 (assembly GCF_053598255.1). Taxonomy (NCBI): domain Bacteria; kingdom Bacillati; phylum Actinomycetota; class Actinomycetes; order Kitasatosporales; family Streptomycetaceae; genus Streptomyces; species Streptomyces sp. NPDC001157. The sequence continues at coordinate 91,481 of NZ_JBSFJW010000008.1, read as the reverse complement.
GTGGAACGGCGGGGTTGCCCTTCGGGGGCGGAGAACAGCGACATCGTGTCGATGACAGATCTGCCTTTCGTTACAGGCCTCTGACGGGGCCTGGCGTGCCGTGACCGGGCACAGCGGCGCTACAACTTGGTCATCTTGGCGTACGGGCTCAAGATCCGCATTTGCGTGGACCCGAAATCCACGAGCGCGGCGATTCCGTCCTCCATGCCGATCACCCGGCCGAGGCCGTACACATCGTGGGTCACTTGGTCGCCCAGGGCGAAGTGCTTGGGGGCCGGAGTGACCGGGGCCTTGAAGGGGCTGGTGGGCAGATGACGCTTCGGTGCCGCAGGCTTGGTCATGGCTCAGTATGAGCCCACGATTCTCCCGCCCGCTGTGGCCGTGGGCACAGATCCACGCGGGATCAACTGCGTCACGCCGCTGACCTGGTGTTTCGAGACCCAGGGGCGGCGAAACTCGACCGAAGATCCCCTTCGCCGACGTGGCTGACCCGGCACTCGGCACGGTGGGAGTCCGTGGACTCCCTGCTCGGGGGCCCCGCGCGTCCGCGCAGAAGGGGCCGCACAGTCGTTCCGGCGCCCATGGCCGAAACCGGAGCATCGGCGCCGGGTGCCGGGCAAGCTGGGGCTGTTCTGGGTCTCGGCGTACGGCGTGTACGGGGGAGTCCCGGCGGCGGCACCGGCCCCCGACACGGGGCAGGGCACGCCAAGCGGCACCGCACACCGGACGTACGACGGAAGGCCGACATGATCCGAGTTCCCACCTGCGTGCTCAGCAGCTTCGAGCCGCCCCGGATACAGCACGGCCACAGCCCGGATCTGTTCGTGCAGATCGGGTCCCTGACCAAGACGTTGACCGCGACCGTCCTGACCGCCTTGGCAGGCCGCGGTGCCCTGAGCCTCGACGACCCGCTGGAATCGTTCCTGCCTGCTCCCGAGGGCACCGGCATCACCCTCCGCCACCTCGCCGAACACACCTCGGGCCTGCCACGGCTGCCCCCGGGCATCGGCGGCCGCGATCCCTACGCGACCTTCGACGCCCAAGCCCTGGACGCGGTCGTACGGCAGCTGGACACCCTGGTCACGGCTCCCGCGGGTACGACCGAGGAGTACTCGAACTTCGGATACGCCCTCCTGGGCGCGGCCCTGGTCGCGGCCACCGACACCTCGTACGAGGAACTCCTGCACCGGCATGTCCTCGCCCCCCTGGGCGTCACCGACGTCGCGGCCGATCCACCGTCCGACAGACGGCTGTGCCGCCGGGGTTTCTTCGGACAACCGCAGCGGCCCTGGACCATGACCGGCGCGATCCTGCCCGCCGGCGGCCTGTGGGCCACGCCCGAAGCCACCGCCCGCCTCGTCACCGGCCTGCTCGTCGACCGCAGACTCGGCGAACCCGCACCGGCCTGGCAGAAAGCAGGACGCCTGCTGTGGCACAACGGCGCTACGGGTGGCGCCTCGGTCTTCGCGGGCGCCGCACCGCAGGGCTGGATCCTCGTCCACCGCCTGTCCGGCCGGAGCGCGGCGACGGATCGACTGGCCTTGGAAACCTTCAGACGTCTCGTAGACGCCTCGTCCCACCAGAGTTGAGCCCTCCGGGCCGAGGCCCCGGCCGACATCCGTCCGGGGCGAGGCCGAGAACAACCATCGGGAACCGGGGCCTGGCAAACGATTCAGGCCGATTGCTCAGGCCCTCACTGGAGCCCGGCCATGTCCCGGGCTACGGAGCCCGGGACATGGCGCCGGGACATGGCACTGCGTGCCGGTGCTCCCTGACGACGGGGTCCTCATGCGCGGCGACCGGTCCCTGATCGCGCCCGCGCCGGTCTGTGTCACGGGCTCACCCCCAAGACCGCCCCAGGTCCAACTTGCCAGCAATCAGTGGCCCCTTGGGCGTCGATGGCCAGGGCTGCCGAGGTGGTGATCAGACGAAGCAAACTTGAGCAACGATCACTCAAGGCCATGCCAGGGGGGAGCAATGGTGGATTCATCCATGCCCCGGTAGCGACCCTCGTAGGTGAGCACCACACGCGGCATGACGCTTTGTCGACCCAACGGCCAAATAGCTCGCACGTCCGTGAGATGACTCTCCCGTGCCACCACAATCGGGGCTATCCTCGGCGATGCGCTCAGCGAAAGTGCGATGCCACGCTTGGGCGTGCATCTCTACGCTGGCGATGCAGAAACACATCAGACGTGGTCAACCCACATCTGGCGAGGACCGCCGCGCCCCAGCTTTGGCCAGAGGGGGCGCGGCGGTTTCTGCTTCTGGGCACTGAGCGGGCGCTCACCCTGTGTAACCATTATGCAGGCTCGCTGCATCACACGGGGGCGAGTATTCGCCAGGTCGATCAGCCCTCTTGAATTCTCGAATTCCTTCAGGAAAAGCGCATGAGTGGCTCATTAAGTGGCTTTAATATCCCGTTTAATATAAGCGGGGCGTAAGTTCCGCTTAAGGTGTTTGCTTCAGCAACTACATCACGGGCCGTCGATGACCCGCAACTTACGGCAATGTTCAAAAGTACTTGCTAGTCACTCATCGCCCGTAAGGAGCTTTTGCTCATAGATGTCCGCATTGGCGGCAATTGCAGACCATCGGCATGTGGCCTTGGTCATACCGATGGTGGTCGGTCCGTGCGCGCTTCGGATCGCAAGTGACCCCCAATGGGCGAAGGCTGCTCATGTAAAGAGTCTTCTTACCGAAGGGTAACTGACATGAGATGACCCCGTTTCAGGTGACTGGCCATCAAATGTCCACCAGGGTGGAAGGGATTCTACTCGCTCCCCCTGACAGTCGACCGGACAGCCTGAACGCGCCCATATGCAAGTCCAGTTGCTATCGCGTATCCGGATGGCGTATTACTTCGGTCCACTGCACTGGCGCAGAAGACTCTGAACGCCTCTGGCCAAGAAGCTGAGTTCAGAGCCTTGTCCCTCGTCAGGAAGGGCGCCCTAAGGAGCGCTCGAGAAAGTGGAGTCAGACCCATGAGTCAGATCTCAAGCACCACCCCGGGCCCCAACGGGGCCCAGCCGGGCACGGGAAGTAACCTTTCCTCCCCGCCTGCCGCCGCGGCCGCCACCCCGGGGGTACCCCCCGATGACGGCCGCCGCCGGCTCGAACTCAGCGTCGACCGGCACCTTGAGCTGCGGCTGTACATCTCGCCGCAGCTGCTCCGCTGGGCGACCGGCGCCCTCACCAGCCTCGGCGCCGGCGCCTGGTACCTCACCCACTAGAAGCTCAACCCGCCAGTGCAAGGAGCCCCGGGGCGTCCCCCGGGGCTCTGTCCGTTTGTTCGCCCAGTCCTCCCTCTCCAGGACGACCGAGTGCCGCCTCGACGTGCCGACGCAGGAGGCCCCGGCAAGCCCCCTGGAGGCCCTCCTGGGCCCCTCCCGTCCCTGCGCCGCGGATTGCCCCCGGGCGCCTCCGAAAATCGCGACGAGGCGACGGGCTTCCTCGGTGAAGAGGCTTTGCCATCCCGCCGGTCCGTAGATATGAGCACTTTGGGTCGATTGTCATATTGTGCTCACGTGAGTGTCATCGGCCTTCATTTCCTGGCACTGAGTGCCGCCTGCAGCCTCCGTCACTCTCACGCAAGCGCCGTCGGGCGGCCACCGGTGTTCCCCGCGGGCGACAGGTTTGTACATCGTGGATGCGCGCGTACGGCGCCATCGCCCTGGTCGTCAAGAAGGTCTTCGACAACAGCCGCCCAACAGCGAGCCCAAGCTGCGGGCCGGGTTCGACAAGCCGGTGGCGAAGGGCGGCGAAGGCCGGCACCGTCCTGGTGATCGTGGACCAGCCCGGTGAAGGACTGCCGGCGGTGCCGACAGGACGGGACCGGTGAAGATGCCGATAAAAAGGTGGCTGTGGGACGAGGTCCTCTGACGCGGAAAGGCCCCTGAACTGCCCATATCGGCAGTTCAGGGGCCGTCCGAGTCTCGCTGGTCGGGCGGGTCAGCGCTGCAGGGTGAGGACGCCCGGACGCCACGGCAGCTGGTCGTAGGGGCCGCTCGCGGAGGGGGACTTGCCCTGGTAGAGGAGCTGCAGGTTGCAGGGGTCGATGGTCATGGTCTGGTCGGGGTTGTTGCGGACCAGGTCACCGTGGCTGATGTCGTTGGTCCAGGTGGCGCCGCTGTTGGCCTTGCCCGCGAAGGGGTTGGACTCGGTGGCGGCCTGCGGGGTCCAGGAACCGTTCAGGCTGGAGGCCGTGAACGAGCGGAAGTAGCGCTGCTCGTTCGCACCGCGCGCCTCGACGATCATGAGGTACTGGTTCTGGCCCTGGACCTTGTAGACCTGCGGCGCCTCGAACAGGTTCTTCACCGTGTCGCTCATGACCGTGGTGTACGACGAGCCGAAGTTGCCCGGGAAGTTCCCGATCGGCATGCTCGCCCGGTAGATGCTGCCGTTGTCACCGGCGAAGAACAGGTACATGTTCTGGCCGTCGCCGATCAGGGTCTGGTCGATCGGACCGGTTCCGGAGCCCGGGATGCTGCCGGTGAACAGCGCCTGCGGCGCGGACCAGCCGTTGGGGTTGGTGGGGTCGCTGGAGGTGCGGTAGACGAACGGCGCCGCGCCCCACTGGGACACCAGCACCCAGATGTTCTTGGGCGCGAAGTAGAACAGGGTGGGCGCCACCGCTTTCTGGCTCATGCCGGTCTGGCCGGCCGACGCCATGTCCGCCCAGTTCGTGAACGGGCTGAACGCCATCGAGCCGTACGACGATCCCGACACGTTCGACGCGTAGACCAGGTGCTTGCCGTTGTACACCACGTCGGTGAAGTCCTTCACCGAGGCCCACCCGTTCGCCGGCTGCGCCAGCGCACCCGTCGAGGACCACCGGTAGGTCGACGGAAGAGCGCAGGTGCCGCCCGTCGATGTCGATACCGGCGTCGGCGTGGACGCGGGCGTGGACGTGGCCGATCTGAAGTTCCAGTGCTGGTTGGCGGCGCCCCAGGAGTCCCAGATCTGGACGGGGGTGCCGTTGGCGGTCTTGCCGCCGGGGGTCTCCAGGGCTCGGCCGCTGGCGACGTTGGTCAGCGTGTAGGAGCCGTCGCTGTTCCGGGCGGCCTTCCAGTGTTGGTTGGCGCCGCCGTTGGAGTCCCAGACCTGCGTCTTCGTGCCGTTGCCGGTCTGGTTGCCCGGCTCGTCCAGGACCCGGCCGCTGGCGACGTTGGTCAGCGTGTAGGAGCCGTCGCCGTTCTTGGTGGCCCGCCACTGCTGGTTGGTGGCGCCGCTGGCGTCCCAGACCTGGAGCGGGGTGCCGTTGCCGTTCTGGCCGGCGGGCTCGTCGAGAACACGTCCGGTGGCCACGCCGGAGAGGGTGTAGACAGTGCCGGAGGTGATGTCTCCGGCCGCTGTGCCGCCGCTGCTGCCGCTGCCGCCGCTCGCGCCGTTCAGGGTGGTGAGCACCGCGTCGTAGGCGGGCTTCTTGTTGCCGTTGTTGTCGAACAGCAGCGGGTTCTCGCCGGTGCGCCAGGAGTCGCTGTCGCGGATGCCCCACACGGTGATGCCGGTGCAGCGGGCGACGTTGAGGCAGTCCTGGACGGTGTTGGCGTACGCGGTGGCGGACGCCTGCGCGATGTCCAGCTCGGTGATCTGTACGTCGACGCCGAGCGCGGCGAAGTTCGACAGCGTGGTCTGGAAGCTGGCCGGCGGGCCGCCGGTGCCGAAGTGGCTCTGGAATCCGACGCAGTCGATGGGCACGCCGCGGGACTTGAAGTCCTTGACCATGTTGTAGACGCCCTGGGTCTTGGCGTCGGACCAGTTCTCGATGTTGTAGTCGTTGTAGCAGAGCTTGGCCGCCGGGTCGGCGTTCCGGGCTGTGCGGAAGGCCTCCTCGATGAAACCGTTGCCCAGCACGTTCTGGAACACCGAACTGCGGTGCTGGCCGGTGCCGCCGTCGGCGAACGCCTCGTTGACCACGTCCCAGGCGTAGATCTTGCCCTTGTAGTGGGTCATCTCCTGGGTGATGTGGTTGTCCATCACACTGCGCAGGGTGTTGGCGTCGGTGATGGAGCTGACCCAGGACGGGAGTTGGGAGTGCCAGACGAGCGTGTGCCCGCGCATCCTCTGGCCGTGCGCGGCGGCGTGGCCGACGATCTGGTCGCCGGGCCCGAAGTTGAAGTTGCCGCGGGACGGTTCGATGGTGTCCCACTTCATCTCGTTCTCCGGGGTGATCATGTTGAACTCCCGGTCGAGAAGGGTGGAGTACGTCGAGTCTCCGAGCCTGCCCGCGGCCACGGCCGTGCCGAAGTAGCGGCCGCTGCCGGCCGCCGCATCGGCGAGCACGGTCGGCGTGCCGGCGTTCGACGTCAATGCGGCCTGGGCGACCAGCGGTACGGCAGCACCCACGGCGGCGAGCACCGCGGCGGCGGCGATCAGGCGGCGGGTCGCCGGACGGCGGCGATGAGAGGGGTTCTGATCTTGCAACGGCTTGTCCTTCTGGCGAAGCGGGCCTTGGTCTCGGCTCCCGTTTCCTGTCAGTCGCCGCCGCGCACACAAAGGTTGCCGCGATCAGGGAGACACGTTCTGCCGATCCGGAGACTGGCGCGATGCTCCTGTTCAGAGACGGCGCGCCGGGTGCCTCGGCGGGCGCCGGCCCCCGAACGCCGGTTGAGGAACCACTGACACAGACCTCCCGTGTATCCACGAGGCACGGCAGGGTCCCAGGGTCGTGCTGCAGCCAAGAGTGAGTGTCGCCGTGCGCAGGACGACAGGCAGGCCGGCCGGTGAACGATGTCGGAAGCCGTATGCGGAGAGCCGCACGTACGGTTCGAGAATGCGGGGAGTCGACACGGAGCGGCAGCCACCGCGCCGGTCCCCGACGCCACTACGCGCGGTTCTGGGCAAGCGCCGGGTTCTGGGCGGGGGTGTCGGTCGGGGCCGGGACGTCCTTCTCGGCGTTCTCCGTCGCGCCGAACCAGGCCACCGCGACCGCGCCCGAGACCGCGAGGACGAAGCCGATCACCGCCGGCCAGGCGAAGCCGGGGCGTGAGGCGTCCCCCAGCCACCAGACGCCGATCATGCCGGGCAGCACGGTCTCGCCGACCACCAGCGCCGCCGTCGCCCCGTTCACCGAGCCGAGCTGCAGCGCGACGGTGTGCAGGTACATGCCGCCGATTCCGGCGACCGCAATGGCGTACAGGGCCGGGTCGGTGAGCAGCGTGCCCAGGTCGAACGGATCGATCCCGCTCAGCACTCGCACGCCCACGCCGAGCGCGCCGAAGCCGAGACCGGAGAGCAGACCGGCCAGGATCGCGGCCCGGGCGCCGAGCCGCCGGACCAGGACCGTGCCGCCCGCCATCAGGAGCAGCGAGATCGTGAGGAGCCACCAGTGGGTGGTGATCGGCGTGTGCCCGCTGCCCTCAGGGCCCGCCGCGCTCGCGAGCAGCACCAGCGCCGAGCAGACCACGGCGATCGAGGTCCACTCCGCCCGGGTCAGCCGGATGCCGAGCAGCTTGACGCTGAGGACGGCCGTGATGATGAGGTTGGCGCTGATGACCGTCTGGGAGAGGAACAGCGGCAGCAGACGGGCGGCGAGCGCGCCGAGCCCGAAGCCGACGAAGTCCAGGACCGTGCCGACGGCGAACTCCCAGGTCATCGCGGCCTGGGCGGTGGAGGAGAAACTGGGGCCGCCGTGCGTTGTGACCTGTCCGGCGGCGGCCGCCTCGCGGCGGGCCGACTTGCGGGAGCCGACGGCCTGGAGGACGGAGCCCGTGCCGTAACAGATCGAGGCCGCAACGGCGGTCAGGAGTCCTATGAGCACCGAGCACTCCGTTCAGGGGGTGGTTCCTGGCTGTTCTCCCTGCCAGATGCGGGATCGACCGCCCGCGTTGCGCGGGACCGGGTCTACGTCGAAATGGACGTGAAGAGGGCCGTCCGGCATCCCGCAGGGACGGACGTACCGATCAAACGGAGATGCCAGCCACCTGTTCACGCTGGAGTACGCACCTGCGATGTTCGGTTACTGAGGTGCGCCGCGTGCGGTCGCAGCAGGCCACGGGCTGCGACCGCCGGCAACGCAGACACGACCCCTGCAGCGCCGCCCCGGGGCTCGACCGGGGCCGGACGCGTCAGGTCCACTTGGCGGCGAGCGCTTGGCAGACGCGCTTCTGCATGGTCGTCAGGTCGGCCTTGCCGTTGCCGGATCCGTTGGATGCGGACTCTCCGAACAGAGTTGAGCTTGGTGTTCCGCATCCTGTGGAACCATCGGATCCTTGCCGGACGGTGCCCGGTGCTGCCGTCTGGTGCTGTTTTCCCTGTTCGGAACGGCACGGCGAGCCACTTGATCCGGCTCATGCCGCCCTGTGTCGGGCCGTCCACTCACGCATCGCTCACGCCGCCGGCTGCTGAGCAGCGCCAGGTCAGACCTGCCGCAGGTCGATCTCCACCGGGAAAGGGGCCACTACCTTGAGGACGCCGGTGAACACGTATCCGTCCCGGTAGGTCTTCGTCGCGGGGTCGAGAACGTCTCCTGAAGCCCGACGCAACTGAAGGCTGCGGTCCGGCCTGGTGCCGGCGGGTGCAGACGCAAGCAGCGCAGGGGGGCGGAAGAGCCGAAGGACAAGGACGGCGGCTCGAGCCGCTCTTGAAGTCGTACGGGCACGGCGGCAGTTCGGGCTCTGGCCAGATGAATGAGCGATCTCCAACCTCTTTCTGTAACCGTTCCAGTTCGCCCCGTTGACACCCCGCACACCCGCCCCTAACGTCACGCCAGCATTCCGAACATGTGACGAGATTTCGAACATTCGAAAGGCGATTGTCCTGTGCATCCCCGGAATCAGCCCGCACGTGGCCGGAACGCCGTGGCGAAGCCCGGTGTACGTACAGGAACACACTGGCGACGGGATCGGTGATCTGCGGGACATCGAGGCGCATGAGTACCGACTCGTGCAGCGTGCCGGGCCAACCTGGCCTCAACCACTCGAGCGAGCCCGCCGGTTGTTCACTCGCCTTGGAACCTGTGCACCAAGACCCCCGACGACATCGGCGGCTACGTGCGGATCCACGAGTGCGCCGAGCCGGTCCGCCCCAGCGCACCGCGCTGTCTGAAGTTCGGTAACCCCGGGAGCGGGTACGGCGCGTCCGACTCGCTCGCGACTCGCCTGCCTGTCGCCCGCCGGCTCCACCGCCCCCGTCGACGCCTGATACGCCGTCATCCTCCTCAACGACGAGAAGAACAAGGAACGATCACCATGCTCAACCGAAGATCCGCCCTCGCTGGAGCCGCCGGCCTCGCCCTCGCCTTGTCCGCCTGTGACCAGAAGAGCGAGAGCAGCTCCGTGCGCAGGTCCGGGCGCGGTACCGTCGGCCTCGCCATGCCGACGCGGGCCTCCGAGCGCTGGCTCACCGACGGCAAGAGCCTCGTCGAGGACCTGAAGGGCAGTGGGTACGAGACCAAGCTGGTCTACGGCGACGACGACCCGAAGGCCCAGGTCTCACAGATCGAGAACCTGATCAAGCGGGGCGTCGACGCACTGATCATCGCGGCCATCGACGCCAGGTCGCTGAACGGCGTGCTTCAACAGGCCGCCGATGCGCACATTCCGGTGATCTGCTACGACCGGCTCATCCTCGGCACCAAGAACGTCGACTACTACGTCAGCTTCGACAACGAGATGGTCGGCCTGATCCAGGCCCACCACATCATCAAGAAGCTCGGCCTGGAGGACGGCAAGGGTCCGTTCAACATCGAGCTGTTCGCCGGCTCCCCCGACGACAACAACACCAAATACTTCTTCAACGGTTCGATGACGCTCCTGCAGCCGTTCCTGGACAGCAAGCAGTTGGTCGTCCCGTCCGGCCAGACCGAACTCAGCAAGATCACCACCCTGCGCTGGGACGGGCCCACCGCGCAAAAGCGCATGAGCGGCCTCCTCACCAAGTGGTACGGCAGCAAGAAGGTCGACGCGGTCCTCTCGCCGTACGACGGCATCTCCAGGGGCGTCCTGTCCGCACTGAAGCAGCACGGCTACGGCTCCGCCGGCAAGCCCCTCCCGGTCATCACTGGTCAGGACGCCGAACTGCCCTCGGTGAAGTCCATCATCGCGGGCCAGCAGTCCCAGACCGTCTTCAAGGACGTCCGCGACCTCGCCAGAGCCGCCGCAGACATGGTCGACGACATACTCAGCGACAGGGGGCCGTGGGTGGACAACAGAACTGACTACAACAACGGCGTCAAGGACGTGCCCGCCCGCCTGCTGCAGCCGGTCGACATCGACAAGACCAACTACAAACTCCTGCTCACCGACGGCTACTTCACCGCCGACGAGCTCAAGTAGCGGCACGGCCCCTGCGTGATACGCCGCCACGACGCTCACCACGGCATTGCCGGCCGGAGTACGCGCCGGCCACGCGGATGAGGGCCGTCGGGGACTGCTCGATCTGTACCAGTCCGTCGAGGCGGGCACCGCCGCTCGGTTCGGGGATGCCGCGGTGCCGGCGGGCCTCACAGGGAACGGTGAGGCCCGCCATGAGGTCCGCGCGTGGCTGTGGCGTGGGCTCCTCCACGACGGCACCCGAGCCCTCACCACTCAGGGACGTCGGACCGACAAGGAGCTGCGCCGCCGCACCGACGTGGTCGGCATCTTCCCCGACCGCACCGCCCTGATCCGCCTGGTCGGCGCGGTCCTGGCCGAACAGAACGACGAGTGGACCGAGGCCCGCCGCGGCATGGGCCCCGACCTGCTCGCCAAGGCCCGCCTCCACCCGATCGAGTCGGAAACCGACGGCACCGTCCTCCCGACCGAACTCACCGCATAGCCTCAAAGAAGAGATCACCGAGTGGCCGTTGACACACCACTCCAGCGGACGTGACCTAGGGATGTCATCACCGAAAAGCAGGTTCGGCACGATCCCGGCGAGACCGCCCACGACACCTGCCGACAAGAGGCTCACCAAGGCTACGCGGGCTCGCGGAACACACCATCGGAGTCGTTCCAATCTCTGCCGCCTCACGCCCAAGGGCATTCACCACATTGCTCGACCGTCTGGAGGGACGCCGGCTCGTCACCAGGACCATCGATCCGGCCAACCGGCGCATCCGCATCGTTGCCCTTACCGACGAAGGCCGCGCATACCTGGACGAAGCCTTGGTGAAAGCGGCGCGACTCCAGGAGTACCTGGCAGGGTTCTTCGACGACGATGAGCTGGGCCGCCTCGTGGTCCTCCTACGGCGACTCGGCGATGTGCCACCACCCCAGGACGCCTAACTGGCTGTTGTCGTTCCGATCTTGAGCGGTGGCGGTCGAACGGAACGACGACAGCCACTGACGGGTTGGGAACCCCCGATTGCGGACCTACGCTCTGAACCATGCACCCGGCACCCGCAGCAGCGCCCCGCCCGGCGCAGGTGTTCTCGACAGCGCACCTGCCGCCGGCGGAGCGGCTGCGGGCCTGGGAGGCGCACAACGCCGACGCCCTGATCGCCTTGATGTGCCGCACGCCGGGCGGCGAGGACTTCCGGGCCCGTGAGGACAACCTCGAACTCGGGCGGGTGCATCTGGCGCGTGTGCGCACCACGGCGCACGTGGTCGAGCGTCCTGCCGACCTCATCGAACGGCGGCCCACGGGCTCCGTCGCGATCTACGTCTCCCTGCGCGGGGAGGCCCAGTTCCAGCAGGGCGGCCGGCGGCAGGTCGTCCGCCCCGGCGACGTCCTGGTCTGCGACGCGGATGGCAGCTTCGTCCGCGGGTTCGGCCAGGGGCTGGACGAGCTGGCGGTGCGCGTGGACCGCGGTGCGCTGCCGGACGGTGTGCAGGTCGGGGAACCGCTCATCGTCCGGCGTGACGAGAGCAACCCGTACGGCCGCGCGCTCGCCCGCCTCGTCGGACGCGCCGTCGGTGTCGAGGGCGCGACCCGGCCCGACGAGCAGGCCCTCGTCGATCTCGCGTCCGTGCTCGTGAGCGACGGGGCCACGCGTCGGCCCGTCGTCCACCGCGCGTTCGCCTGCGCCCTCGTCGAGGACCGACTGCACGATCCGCGTCTGTCGGCCCCCGAGGTCGCCGGCGCTGTCGGCATCAGCGTCCGTCAGCTGACCCGCGTCTTCGCCGACGCGGGCACGACGTTCCCACGGTATGTGCTCGGCCGGCGCCTCGAAGTCGCCTACGGCCTGCTGACCGGACCGGCCGCCGCCGAGGTGCGCACGGCGATGGTGGCGACCAGGTGCGGATTCAGCTCGGCCGCCCACTTCTCGCAGACCTTCCACACCCGGTTCGGCATCACCGCGGGCGAGTTGCGCCGTACGGCCACGAAGCGGGACTGAACTCAAGCAGGCGACAACGGGCGCCACAGCGACGAAGCGCCCTCGAAAGAGCCGCGTCATACGGATTTCGGCCGTTCTCCACCCCGTCCCGCCCGATGCGGTCGCGGCCGGGGGCACGCTGCCTTCAAAGCTCCGCGAGAAGAAGGCGAGAGGCCTCATGCCCGAGTTCAGCGACGGTCAGCCAGAGACCGAACTCCCGACATCGGCGCACGTCGAGACCGATGTCCTGATCGTCGGCTCCGGCCCGGCCGGCGCCTCGGCGGCGCTGTTCCTGTCGACCCTGGGGATCGACAACATCGTGATCACCAAGTACCGGTGGACCGCGAACACACCCCGGGCGCACATCACCAACCAGCGGGCGATGGAGATCTTCCGCGACATGGGGATCGAGGACCAGGTGCTGGCCGACGCCACCGGCCACGACCTCGTCGGTGACACCGTCTTCTGCACCTCCATCGCGGGCGAGGAGATCGGCCGTATCCACACCTGGGGCACCCGGCCCGACCGGGAGGCCGACTACCGGCTGGCCTCGCCCTGTCTCACCGTCGACATCCCGCAGACCTATCTCGAACCGATCCTCGTCAAGAACGCCACCGTCCGCGGCACCCAGACCCGTTTCTCCACCGAGTACCTCTCGCACACGCAGGACGACACGGGCGTCATCGTCCGGGTCCGTGACCGGCTCACCGGCCAGGAGTACGACATCCGCGCGAAGTACCTCATCGGCGCCGACGGCGCCCGCTCCCGGGTCGCCGAGGACATCGGCCTGCCCTACGAGGGCGCGATGGACATCGCCGGTTCGATGAACATCACCTTCAAGGCCGACATCGAGTCCTACGTCGGCCACCGGCCCTCGGTCCTCTACTGGGTGATCCAGCCGGGCGCCAACGTCGGCGGTATCGGAGCCGGCCTGGTCCGGATGGTCCGCCCGTGGAACGAGTGGCTCATCGTGTGGGGCTACGACATCGCGGGCGAGCCCCCCGTGGTCGACGAGACCGAGGCGATCCGCATCGTGCGGCAGCTGCTGGGCATCCCGGACCTGGAGGTCGAGATCACCGGCACCAGCCTCTGGGGCAACAACGAGATGTACGCCACCCACCTGCACAAGGGCCGTGTCTTCTGCGCGGGCGACGCCATCCACCGTCACCCGCCGAGCAACGGCCTGGGCTCCAACACCAGCGTCCAGGACTCCTACAACCTGGCCTGGAAGCTCGCCGCCGTGCTGCGCGGCCAGGCCGACCCGTCGCTGCTGGAGACGTACTCGGTGGAGCGGGCGCCCGTCGCGAAGCGGATCGTCACCCGGGCCAACAGGTCCAGCCGCGAGTTCGTCGACATCTTCCAGGCCCTCGGCGTCCTCGACGCCAAGGACGAGGACGAGATGCGGGCCCTGATCGAGGAGCGCAAGGCCAACACCCCCGAGGGCGCGGCCAAGCGGGCCGCTCTGGTGGCGGCGATGGAGACCAAGAACTACGAGTTCAACGCGCACGGCGTCGAACTCGGCCAGTTCTACGAGTCCGCCGCCGTCGTCTCCGACGGCACCCGCCCCGCCCCGAGCCGGGACGAGGACCTCTACCACGTCATGTCCACCAGCCCCGGCGCGCACCTCCCGCACGCCTGGGTCGGCGACAACGTCACCAAACTCGCCCTGATGGACCTGGCGCCGTACACCCGCTGGACCCTGCTCACGGGCATCGCCGGTGAGGACTGGGCCGGTGCCGCCGACAAGGTTGCGCAGGACCTCGGCATCCCGCTCGAAACGGTGGTGATCGGCCCCGGCCGCGAGGTGACGGACCTCTACTACGACTGGGCCAAGCTGCGCGAGGTCGAGGAGTCCGGCGCGATCCTGGTGCGCCCCGACAAACACGTCGCCTGGCGCTCGATGAGCCTCGCCAGCGACCCCGAGGCGGCCCTGCGCGGCGCCCTCGCCCAGCTCCTCGGAAAGGTGTGACCGTGCGGTTCATCCACGAGACCCTGCCGCAGCGGGTCGTCTTCGCCCCCGGCGCGGCGCCGGCCGCGGTGGCCGCCGAGGTGGCCGCGCTGAACGCGACGAAGGTGATGCTCGTCGCCGCACCGGGGGAGGCGGCTCTCGCCGACCGTGTCGGCGCGGACCTGCCGGTGGCGGTGCGCCACGACGAGGTCGTCATGCACGTCCCGGTCGACGTCGCCGAGCGCGCCCGGAAGGCCGCGACGGAGGCTGCCGTGGACGCGCTGGTGTGCGTCGGCGGCGGCTCGACGACCGGTCTGGCCAAGGCGGTGGCGCTGACGACCGGCCTGCCGATCGTGGCCGTCCCCACCACCTACGCCGGTTCGGAGGCGACGAACGTCTGGGGCCTGACCGAGGGCGAGGTGAAGACGACCGGCGTCGACCCGCGGGTCCTGCCGCGCTCGATCGTCTACGACGCCTCGCTGCTGACGAGCCTGCCGCTGGAGATGTCCGTGGCCAGCGGACTCAACGCCCTTGCCCACTGCGTCGACTCCATGTGGGGGCCGCGCGCCGACCCGATCGACCGGGCCCTGGCCGCCGAGGGCATCCACGCTCTGGCCCAGGGCCTGCCCGCCGTCGCCGCCGACCCCACCGGACTGGAAGGGCGCGAACAGACGCTGTACGGCGCCTACTTGGCCGCCGTCGCCTTCGCCTCGGCCGGCTCGGGCCTGCACCACAAGATCTGCCATGTGCTGGGCGGCATGTTCAACCTGCCGCACGCCCAGACCCACGCGGTGGTGCTGCCGCACGTGCTCGCCTTCAACGCCCCGGCCGTACCGGAGACCGAGCGGCGCATCGCCGAGGCCTTCGGCAGCCCCACCGCGTCGGCGGGGCTCACCGCACTGCGCGAGACGCTCCATGCCCCCCACGCCCTGCGCGACTACGGCATGCCCGAGGACGGCATCGCCCGGGCGGTCGCCCCCGTCCTGGCCGCCGTCCCGGTCGGCAACCCCACCGCTGTCACCGAGGAGAACCTGACCGCGCTGCTGCGCGCCGCCTGGGAAGGAAGTGCCCCCGTATGACGCTCCACGATGTGTCCTCCGAGCAGGCGGCCCGGGAGGAAGACCTGATCGCGCGCGTACAACGCTCCTTCGACACCTGCCAGGACCCCCGTCTGAAGGAGCTGATGCAGGGGATCGTCAAGCACCTGCACGCCTTCCTGCGCGACGTCCGCCTCACCGAGGAGGAGTGGAACAAGGGCATCGAGTTCCTCACCGCCGTCGGCCATCTGACCGACGACAAGCGCCAGGAGTTCATCCTGCTCTCCGACACGCTCGGGGCGTCGATGCAGACGATCGCCATCAACAACGAGGCCTACGGCGACGCCACCGAGGCCACCGTCTTCGGCCCCTTCTTCGTGGAGGGCTCCCCGAGGATCGAGCCGGGCGGGGACATGTCCTTCGGGGCCGCCGGCGAGCCCTGCTGGGTCGAGGGAACCGTCTCCGACGCCGACGGCACCCCGATCGCCGGAGCGAAGATCGAGGTGTGGGAGGCGGACGAGGACGGGTTCTACGACGTCCAGTACGACGACGACCGGGTGGCCGCCCGCGCGCACCTGTTCACGGAGGCCGACGGGAGCTACCGCTTCTGGGGCGTCACTCCCACGCCGTACCCGATCCCGCACGACGGCCCCGTGGGCAGGATGCTGGCGGCGACCGGCCGCTCGCCGATGCGGGCCTCGCACCTGCACTTCATGGTCGAGGCGCCCGGGTGCCGCACCCTGGTCACGCACATCTTCGTCCGGGGCGACGAACTGCTCGACTCCGACACGGTCTTCGGCGTCAAGGAGTCCCTGGTCAAGGACTTCGACCGGCGTCCGGCGGGCACGCCGACACCCGACGGGCGGGCCGTCGACGGCACCTGGACACAGGTCCGCTTCGACATCGTCCTCGCCCCTGCCGACGGGCGGGGATGACCGGGTCCGCGGCGGGGTCGTGCCTGCCTGAGACCTGCCGGACGTCGTGCGCATGACGGCCGTGGGGCGTGGCCTCCTCGCTGCCCGGCCACGACGGTGCCGTCGCCGCCAGGCAGGTGGAGCGGGTCCGTCGCGGCCACCGGCACGCAGTCGACAGGCGTCGCGGTGGCGACCAAGTCGGCCCAGTCGGAGTCGTCCGGCCCCAACTCGGCCCGCCCCTGCAGCCGTTGCACGATCACCCGCTTCTCCGGCTTGTGCCCGGCGAGTTCGGTCGCGCGGTCCAGCAGCGGCTTGTACGGGATGACCTGCTTGCCCTCGATGCCGCAGGAGGCGGAGACGACCATCTTCGGGGCGGCGTCGTCGATGCGGACGGCGAGTTCGAGCGCGGCGAACCCGCCGAAGACGACCGAGTGGATGGCGCCGATGCGGGCGCAGGCCGGCATGGCGACGGCCGCCTCGGGGATCACCGTCTGCTCGTCCTGGACGGCCTCGTACCGGGTCCTCGCGACACAGGCCGCACGGGCGCTGATGGGCCAGTGGCCGCCGGCCAGGTCGGCGATGACGACCAGCGGTTCCCAGGTGTCCGCCGCCCGGTCCTCCACCGGCATGGTCGGCGCCATGCGGCCGGCCGTGCCGCGCAGCGGTCCCAGCCAGGCGGCCAGATTGTCCCGCAGCGCGTTCAGTTCCGGTGTGGCGTAGCGCGAGCGGAACGGGGTCACCTTCTCGCCCGGCTTGCGCTTTTGCATGCGGAGCACGATCGCGCGGTCCGTGATCGTGTCGGGCAGGTCGCCGATCGAGGCGAGTGCGGCCATGGCGAAGGTCGGATACGGGGTCGGCTTGTGCTCCGGACCGGAGATGCGCCGGGCGGGCCGGTTGCGCTGGTGTCCGGCGTTCAGCAGGCCGCGCAGTTCCTCGTTCTCGCCGGCCTTGCTGGAGACGGTGTCGGCCTCGTCCACCAGGATCGTGCGCGGGTTCTTGCCGATGATGCGGAAGAGCACCGCCGTGGACATGTTCACCGTCATGATCGGCTGGTGGACGGTCTCGTGAAGCACGTCCAGCACCCGGGACTTGCCGCAGCCCTTCGTCGGGCCTACGACCGCCGGACGCGGCGCGTGCTGCAGCGCGGTCTGGATGTGCGTGGCCGCCACCCACAGGGCCGGGAGCCGGTCCCGTGATCACGGTCCCCGTACGTCGACGGGACCGGTCCCCTCCTGCTGGGCGGTTCCCGCCGCGGGGTTGTCAGTCCCCGACGACTGGCGGAGACCGTGATCACGGTCCCCATTGCGGTCCCCTGGTGCAAAGGCCGGGCTGGGGCATCTCAAGGTCACCCCGCACAAGCTGCGCCACACGGCGGCCTCGCTCGCCATCGCCGGCGGCGCGGACGTCAATGTCGTACAGACGATGCTGGGCCACAAGTCCGCGACGCTGACCCTGGACACCTACGGGCATCTCTTTCCCGACCGCCTGGACGAGGTCTCGAAGAAGATGCGCAAGCGCCGCTCCAAGCAACTGGCCAAGGCGAAGGCCAAGCTGGAGAAGGCGGAGCAGAAGGCCCGCAAGGCTGCCGAGGCCGTGACCGTCCTGGAGGATCCCGCGGCGTGATGTGTGCCTTGTCCGTGCTGTCTATGACAGCAGGGGTCGCTTCGGTGGCGCGGCGGAACGCCCCCCGCTGTCGGGCTGCCAGGGCCGGTTAGCCTGGTTGGGTCGTGAAGAGCCACCCATGCACGAACGGGGCATCTGTGCACACCGTCACCCTGGCGCGGCTCGGCAGTCCCGAGGTGCCTCAACCCGCCGAAACCCGGGATTCCCGGGCGTGTCCGCCCTATGTTCGGCATGTTGCGCCGAGCCCGAGGAGCGAGCTTCCCGGTGTCGCATTCCGTTGTTTCTCGCAGCGGGTGCGCCGCATCGGATTCGAGCATTCGGCATCACGAATTCGGGAGGACCAGCCGGGGCTGGCGCCCCGGTACTGGTCCCGCCCACACGCAGCCGGGGCGGTGATCTGGTCAGTCCGGCGACTCACTCGTCACGAGTGCCCCCCTGACGGTCATCTTCCTGGGCTCCCCTGTGGCCCAGGAAGAATCCCGCTGCTTGCGAAGGTGAAGGTAGCTTCCAGCCAGCCACAGCGTCAACTATAGTTTAGATACGTCGAGAGAGAGCAGCGCATCGTGCCCCGTGCAGGCGAGACAGCGGACCGTGAGACGCCATCGCCGGCGCCCCCGGTTCCCGTACCCGGTCCTGGCGCGTCCTTCGCCGACCGTCTGAACTACCTGTTCGACAGGGTCCGGGCTCCGGGCGCGGACGAGTTCAGCAACGCCCACGTGGCGCGGACGATCTCCTCGTACGGCCAGGAGAGCATCACCGGCGCGTACATCGGCCAGCTCCGCAAGGGCAGCAAGACGCCCACCGTCAAGCTCGTCCCGCTGTTCGGCCGGTTCTTCGGCGTGGAGGCCGGCTTCTTCGTCGAGGACGAGGTGACCCGCAAGGTCGCCGAACAGTTCGAGCTGCTGCGCAAGCTCAGCCAGGCGGGTGTGAAACAGATCGCACTTCGTGCCATCGGACTGTCCCCGCACAGCCTCAACGAGGTCATGCAGAAGATCGATTCAGTGCGGGAGAAGGAGGGCCTGCCCCCCTCCCTCGAAGACGACCTTTCCTGACCAGCCACTACGCTCAACTCCCACGGGGCTCTCGAGAGGAACACGCATGTGGCACAGCCGCCGTGCGCGCCGGCCCGTCGACCGAACCGAAGAAGTCGAGCGGCGCAGCAGAGCGTTCGTCGAGGAACTTGAGCTTCCCGCCGTCAACAGCGTCCTGGAGTTGCGTCCGTTCATCGAGCGGAAGCTCAACCGAGAGATCCGGTTGATGCCGTTCACGCCGGACCTCTCGGACCCGGCCTCTTTGGACCCCTCGACGCCGTGCGGTCTTTGGCTTGCCACCGTCGACACGGACTACCTCTTCTACGACGAAGGGGTCAGTGCGGCGTACACCGAGATCATCGCCGGCCACGAGTTCGCCCACATGCTCAAGCACCGCCACAAGAAAGAGTCCTTGAGCGTCGCCGGCCTCGGCGGCCTCATCACGGACATCGACCCTGCCACTGCTCAGCTGGTCCTCGGCCGGACCCAGTACGACGAACCCGACGAGTTCGAAGCTGAGATGATCGGCTCCCTCCTGCAGGAGCACGTGCGCAAATCCCGCGAGGCTGCCGCCCGCGGCTCGCAGGACGACGACCCCATCGCCCGTACGCTGCTGCGCTGACCAGAACAGATCACCGTGAAAGACATACTCCACCCCCTGTGTCTCGCGATAGCCGGCACAGGGTTTCTCCTGCTGCTCCGTGACCTGGGCAAGCGCCGACGCGACCCCGCCCTGGTCGCCCTCGCCTTCACCTTCGCGTTCTCCGCGCTCAGCTACTTCATCGCGCTCACCTGGGTATGGGTGCGCATCGACGGCGTCCTCGGCCTGACTGACATCGCCGTGCCGCTCGCCCAGAGCTGCGTAATCTTGGTCTTCGCCCTGCAGGCCACCGTCTTGGCCCACTGGTCCAAGCCCGCCGACGCCGCCCGGCGCCGCGGCCGCCAGATGCTCATCGCAGCCGCCTGCGTCATCGCGGGCATGGCCTTGCTCTTCACGCTGCTGAACCCCACCGTCGAGCGGCCCTTCGACTTCTCGCTCTACTACGCACACGAGCCGCTCTTCCAGGCGTACCTGTGGCTCTACATGAGCGCGTACACCGCCGCCGAGATCTACCTCGCGCGCTCCTGCTGGAAGCACGCCCGCGCGACCACCAAGCGATCGATCGCCGTCGGCCTGCGTCTCGTCGCCATCGGCGCGACCATCACCCTCGGCTACAGCGCCATCCGCATCAGTGCCGTCCTCGGCGTGTTCTTCGGATTCAGCGTGAAGGGCCTCGATCCCTACGCGTGGATCTGCGGCGATGTGGGTGCCACCCTCACTCAGATCGGCTACTTCCTCCCCACGCTCGTCCGCCGCATCGAAGACGGCAGGAACTGGGCGGCCGCGCACCTCGCCTACCGGCGCCTGCAGCATCTGTGGGCCGCCCTGGCCCAGGCGCACCCCGGAATCACCCTGCTGCAACCGGACCGGCAGCGCGAAGCCATCCTTCACGGCCGCAGCGCACACTTCCCCCTTCTGCGACGCCGTACGGAGATCCGCCACGGCCAGAAGCTGCTGCGCCGCTACCTCGACCCTGCCGTACGCACCGAGTCCGAAGTACGGCGCGCGGCCAACGGGCTGACCGGCGCTGACCTGGTCGCCGCCGTCACCGCCGACCAGATCCACGCGGCGCTCACCCGCTTCCACACGGACTCCCCCGTCGAGGCGCCGGTCGAGTACGTGGACGCCCACCTGCCCCTGCCGACAGCCGAGGACGAACAGCTTCACCTCGAACGCGTCGCCGACTTCTTCACTCCGCCCCGTCCAGCGACACCTACCACCGATCTCCCCAGCACCGCTTCAGGAGCCCATTCGTGATCCTCCGCCGCACCGTGCTCGCCATCACGACGGCCCTGGCCGCCGTCACCACCCTGAGCACCTCCGCCAGTGCGCGGCCCCGCGCCGGCTCAAGCCCGCGCAGGACTGCCCCGCTGCGCCTTGCGTCCGCCGGCGACCAGCTCGCCGCCCTTCGCGAGGGCAAGATCACGAGCCGTGCCCTGCTGGAACAGCACCTGGAACACATCGAGCGGGCGAACCCAGGGTTGAACGCCGTCATCACGCTCGACAAGGAAGGCGCCCGCGCGGCCGCCGACAAGGCCGACCGGCATCTCGCCGAGACCGGCAAGGTGCTCGGCCCGCTCCACGGCCTGCCGATGACGGTGAAGGACGCCCTCGAGGTCGAGGGGATGCGCACCACCTGCGGGACGCCCAGTCTCTCGGACCATGTCCCCGACAGCGACGCCGACGCGGTCGCCCTCCTGCGCGCCGCCGGCGCCGTCATCATCGGCCACACCAACGTCCCGACCATGTGCCAGGACATCCAGACGTCGAACCCGGTCTTCGGCAAGACCCTGAACCCCTTCGACTCCGAGAAGACCGCCGGCGGCTCCTCCGGCGGCCCGGCCGCCGCGGTCGCCGCGGGCTTCACCAGCCTGGAGGTCGGCTCCGACCTCGCCGGCTCGCTGCGCCTGCCGGCCGCGTACTGCGGTGTCTACGCGCTGCGGACCTCGCGCGGAGCCAGCCCGATCGTGCCCACCCGCGGCCACATCCCCCGCCTGCCCGGCTGGGCCACCAGCAGCGACATGGTCACGCTCGGCCCGATCGCCCGCACCGTCGACGACCTCGGTCTCCTCCTGGACGTCATCGCCGCGCCCGCCCCCGCCGACCGCGGCGGATGGAAAATCGAACTGCCGGCTCCGGCCAAGGCCAAGCTGGGCGACTACCGGGTCGGCATCTGGGCGGACGACGC
Source organism: Streptomyces sp. NPDC001157 (assembly GCF_053598255.1). Taxonomy (NCBI): domain Bacteria; kingdom Bacillati; phylum Actinomycetota; class Actinomycetes; order Kitasatosporales; family Streptomycetaceae; genus Streptomyces; species Streptomyces sp. NPDC001157. The sequence continues at coordinate 69,901 of NZ_JBSFJW010000008.1, read as the reverse complement.
GTACTGCCGCATCGACGGCGACAGTCGCGCACTCCTCGCCCAGGTCGCCGAGCTCGTGAGGGGACTTGGTGCCACTGTCGACGACTCCACCAAGCCCGTCGACTTCGCCGAGAGCGACAAGCTGTTCCAGCGCCTCATGTACGCCACTGCCTCGGCCACCGCCACCGACGCCGCGTTCGCAGCCGACGTGGCGGCTGCCGACAAGATCCCCGCCGACGACCCCAGCGGGTTCTTCCTCCGTTCCCGCACCATGCGTCACCGCGACTGGTGCGTAGCCGACGAAGCACGGCAGAAGCTGCGCGGCGCCTGGGACGCCTACTTCACGGACCACGACATCCTGATCACCCCCGCTACGCCGACTGCCGCCGTCCCTGACCAGTGCAGTACTCCCCTCCCGCAGCGGTACATCACGGTTGACGGCAAGAAGCGCCCGTTCTTCGACCAGACCAGCTGGCTCAACCTGGCCAGCCCGGTAGGACTGCCGGCCATCGTCCTGCCTGCCGGCAAGACCAGCGACAGCCTCCCGCTCGCCATCCAGATCATCGGCCCCTATCTCGCCGACCGCACAGTTCTCCATGTGGCCAGGCAACTCGCACAGCGGCTCCCCGAACCGATTCGGCCGTCCGTGTTCTCGGCGTAGCCGAATCGGCAGCTCGCCAGAGATACGCAAGAAAGTACGACGCGGAGTTCCGGGCCGGCGCGGTCCGGATCGTCCGTGAGACCGGGAAGCCGGTCGCCCAGGTCGCATGGGATCCGGGGATTGACGAGGGCACGCCGACGACGTGGGTTTCCCGGGAGAAGGAGGCCACCCGGGCCGGTCTGGATCCCGATGAGCGGGCCGAGCTCGCGCGGCTGCGCAGGGAGAACCACGAGCTGCGGATGGAGCGGGATGTCCTCAAGCGATCGGTGGTCCTCTGTGTCGAGGAAGCGACGAAGTGACGGTTGCTGACTTCATCGCCGACCAGAGGACCAGCCACCAGGTGCCGCACACCGTCTCCTGCCGGGCCCTTGAGGTCTAGGGCAGGTCGCGGCGGACCAACGCCTGAGCGAACGGTTCACCGGTGGCCCGGGCGTAGGCCATCCGCTCGCGCACCTCGCTGAGGGTGCGTGGGCGGTAGCCGGGGCCCCCGCAGCAGCTCTTGTGGAAGCGCACACCGGCGTGCAGCAGCACCGAGAGGGTGCGCCAGGCGGCGGCGTCCCGCCTCTTGGGTGCCGCGAAGGCGGAGCCGACGTGGATCAGTGGTTCGGCGCAGCGTGGACAGACCCGGTCGTGGTCGTGGTAGCCGGGGTAGGGCTGCTTGTACGAGGCCCGGCAGGGCAGGCAGACGTACGAGGTCTTGGCATGGGCCATGCGGGAAGGGTAGAGCCACCACAGGGCCGGGCTCGACAGATTTCCGGCAGCCTGCGCAGGCCCTTCGGCAAGGGAGGGGCGGCGACGGCCGACCGTACTTGCCTCTGCTCGCCTCTTCGGAGTGCTGCGTCGACGGCGTCAGCAGCATCCCTCGCGGCCAGCTCGCTGATCTCCCTGGGGACCTCGCGGTCGTCATACACGAAGAGTCTTGCGTCGACGACATGGGTCTTCGGGTGCCAGCCGAGGCGACGGCCCGCCTCGCGTGCAGCACGACGGACGTCCTTCAGCTCGCCCATCTCCTCAAGATCGCCGCTGCTCAGGATCAGCTGCCCGTGGTAGCCCCGGTAGCGAGGCTTCAGCGTCGCCCGCATCAGGCCCTCCAAGCGGCCGACCAGCTTCTCGTGCCGGCGCCGCCAGCTCGTCGTTCGCGGGCATCTCGCACAGCTCCCCACCTCTGCCCGCAGCCGCATGTGTGCCATATGTGTGCTGCGAGGACGAAGGCCCTCCCGTCCGACGGACGGAAGGGCCTCTGACCAGGTGATTCTCTGTGCCCCCGGCAGGATTCGAACCTGCGACACCCGCTTTAGGAGTGGGATCGGATCCTTGCCGGGAGGTGCCTGGTGCTGCCGCGCGGTGCTGTTTCCCCTGGTCGGAACCGCGCGCGGCGAGCCACTTGATCCGGCTCATGCCACCCTGTATGGGGCAGTCTCACGCATCGCTCACGCGCTGCGGGCTGCTGATCAGCGTGTGGGTCAGATCTGGCCGAGGTCGATCTCCACCGGGAAAGGGGCCGCCACCTTGAGGACGCCGGTGAACACGTCTCCGTCCCGATAGGTCTTCGTCGCGGGGTCGAGAACGTAGGTGTACACGAGAGGAACGCCTGTCGCGGCCTGCTCGATCCGCCAGTAGAAGCCGATGCCTGCCTTGGCGTACTGGTCGACCTTCACGATTCGGTCGGTGGTCTCCGAGCCCGGCGATACCACTTCCACGACCAGCAGCACGTGCTCGGGGCGGGTGGGGGTGATGTCGATCGTGTCTGCGCGGTACACGACGACGTCCGGGCGGCGATTAGTGAGCGGGAGGTCCTGAAGCCGGACGTCGAAGTCCGTGTCGGCATTCCACTCCGGGCCCGAGGCGGCATCCAGGGCGTTCGCCAGAATCCGGGCCAGCCGGTTGTGGCGCTTGGATGCACTCGGACTCACGACGACCATCCCGTCCACGATCTCGATACCGGCGCACTGTTCCTCGGACCAGGACTCGTACTCCTCCGCCGTGATCTGCTCATGCATCCACGCCGGGGTCACCATCTCGGCCGTCATGAAGCACCTCCCGGACACTGTGCTGCGGGCCCGATCCCGCTGGATTCAGCGTACTGTCTGCCGTCCGTCCGGCACGCTGATCTCGCACACGCCCCTCCCCGGCGGTCGTCATCCGACCGGCGAGCTCACGACGAGTGAGGAACCAGCGTCGGCCTACGGAACGTCCCGGTCGGCAGCCGCGCCTGCCTCGAGGGACCGTACGGGCGTTCACCTCGCTGCGCCGGCCCCGGCCCGGCACCCAGCTGATCGCGGGGCGTGAGGATCACGCCCGTGCGGGCCATGCCGGGGGAGGAGGCGCCAGGCGACGTCGTCGTGCTGTACCGGGCGCGCAGCGAGGCCGACGCCGTGCTGCCGAAGGGTGCGCAACCTGGTCGCGCTACGGGGCGGACGGCTGCACCTGCTCACCGGCAGAAGCAGCGAGGGCGGCACCCCGCCGTTCGGCCCGGGCAGCCTGCTTGGTGTGCGTCACGACGAGACTGGGGTGTGGAACGGCGCCTCCTCCGGCCATTCCTGCTCGCCGAGGTCGAACATGCGCTTGCCCATGACGCTCGCGCCGGTGCGCTCGAACGTCTCCCGCGCGGCGTCGTTGTCGCAGCCCTCGCCCAGCTTCAGGTTCTCCCGGATGAATCGCAGCGGGAGCCACAGCATGCCTCCTGAACGGCCGTGAGGCGACGACCCACTGGGCCTCGACGGACTACCTCCGCACCGAACTTCGACGTGACGGTCCAGCCCCAGAGGTACGTCCGCTCCGGAAATTACGTCACCTCGGCAGGCGTGGACATGTCCCTCTGCCTGGCCACCCTGATCACGGACGAGGCCACGGCGAAGGCGATCCAACAGGCAGTGGAAACCACCCCCAACCGCCCTGCGACTCCGGGAACGCGGCGGAGGCATCCCCCGAACTCAATCAACGCGCACTGGAGTTGCTGCTGGCGTCGGAGGCGTCACCGGACCGGTGACTCGGCGAGCTGCTCCTGCAACCGCGCATGCCGGAACTCGTACGCCGCCCCGGCCTGCCGCAGCACACCCCGCCGGTGCGCCTCGTCCAGAAAGGCCATCAGCCGCCAGGGCAGACGCCCCGTGCCGCACAGCCAGAACCGGGTGACGAGGAACCAGCCCCAGGCGCTGAGGAAGACGGCGAAGGGACCTACGAAGATCCAGGCGAGGAAGGAGACGCCGATGTAACCCGTCTGCTCCTCCATGCCTCCCGGGAGGTAGAGGAGGACGTCGGACGTCAGGACCGCGGCGATCATGCCCGTAGCGGTGAGCGTGACGCCCCGGGTGATGACGGTGGCCCGGTCGATACGGAGTCCGGCACGTGGGCTGACCGCGCGCGCGATGTCGGCGGGAGCGACGAGCCAGGCGTGGAAACTGGAGGCCAGCCCACTGATCACGCCGAGAGCGAGACCGACGGTCACACCGAGGCCGAGCGCTCCGCCGAAGAGCGTGACGGGCGATGCCTCGTACAGCCACTCGGCCGACCGCTTGGGCGGTTCGTTCTGGAAGTCGCCGTCCTCGACGTACCTGCCGTTCGGGAGCCGGACCTCGGTTTGGGCGAGAGGTTCCCGCAGGCGGAGCTCGATGCGGCCGTGGAAGGGCGTGCAGCGTTCCGCGTCCGAGCAGTCCCAGTGCGCCGCGTCCTCGGGGGACCGCGCGGTGACGGCGTACCGGGTGCCGTCGGAATACTCCTCGACGACCCCGTCGACCGGCTTCGGGAACCGGAGGTACCGGTCGCCGTTCGAGCGCAGGCCATGGAGCCAGCCGTCCTCGGTGACCACATACCGGGTGCCGTCGGCCAGGCGGTGCACAGCCCCGTGAGGGAAGTCCTCGCGCACGGCGGCGCGGGTGCTCAGCACGGTGGCGTCGGCGATCCCGAAGGCGGCACCCAGGGAGAGGCCGACCAGCAGCCCGGCCGCGAGCCTCCTCGGCAATGAACGGCCGAGCCGGTCGCGAGTTTGCCGGGTGGCAGACCTCGGTGCGGTCCGCACGGGCCCACCCGTGGCGCCGCGCAACCCCAGGGAGACCAGCCCGCCGACGGACAACGCGGCGATCACCTCGACCCAGACGGGGGCCATGAACATCAAAGGGACGAAGTACGCGAAGGCTGCGGCCAGCAGCACGACCACCGCGGTCGTGACCCGTCCCCGCCTGCCGAACGGCCCGTGTGCGGGGCGAGGTCCCCCGGCGATTCCCAATACGGCGAGGGCGGTGGCCGTGGCCATGCCACAGGCGACCGCCAGCGCCACCGCGCTGAACCACTCCGCGCCCTGAGCGGGGTAGGGAAAGAAGGTGCTCCACATGAGGCTGGTGTTGGTGGTCCAGCCGACCGCCATCCCCACCGGCACCGCGGGAATCGCGACGAGCAGAGCCTGGCGCGCCACCCGCCGTCCTGCGCCCGTGCTCGCCGAGATTCGCGTGGGCCGGGCCCACGAGAGCGCCAGGTATCCGAGACACACTCCGCTGATGAAGGCGGCCGTCACCACCGGCACGATCAGGCCCACGATCCGGACCCACACCAGGGCCACGGCCACGGCCACACACCCCAGCAACAAAATCGGCCCCAGCCTGCGTAGCACCCAGGGCAGTTCGAGATACAGCCGCCACCACGCCAACTGCCGGGTGGTCCGCCGTTGCATATGATCCGCGAGATACCCCAACCACCCGCGCGCCCGCTCCCCCTGTGGACTGTCCGCGAACGCGGCAGGCACGAACGCCTCCAGCAGATGCCGCTCCAGCACACCCGGATCCGCGAACCGACCGTCGAGCAACTCAGCCGGATCGTCCCCCGTGTCCCCGTAGACGGCCCGAGCCATCGCCACCATCAGGGGCGTACCGAACACCTGCCGCAGCGCTTGCGCCACCGCCGCATCCGGCTCGGCACGCAGCGCCGCGAGCACCGGATCCCACAAGGTGACCCGTCGCCCGTCGACACCCCGCACCGGCCGAGCCGTCCGCACCAGATACGCACACGCGGCCTCGAACGACAACGGCCGCAACTCCACCACCGCCGCCGCGGTGAACACGTCCCCGGCCTCGACGGCCTTTGCGTACGCCTCCGTACGACAGGTCAGCAACACCCGTTCCCCGGGATCGAGTTCGGCGTTGAGCCGCCGCAGGGCCGCACCCCAGGAAGCCTCGGGCATCTCGTCGAGCCCGTCCAGCACGGGCAACACCAGCCCGGCCCGCAACAACTCCCGCACCCATGGCGCCCCGGGATGGGTGGCGGCCAGATGCCCAGCCATCCACTCCCGCAACGACTCCCGCTCGGCCCGCCACCCGGACAACGGAAACACCACGGGCACAGGCTCTCCGGCCACTCGATGCTCCAGCCGCTCCAGAGCGAACCGAACGGCGAGCACGGTCTTCCCGCTCCCCGGCCCGCCCAACACCACGAGCCGCCGAGAGGGTACGGCGTCAAGGGCGTCCGAGACGCTGTCGACGAGCGGGCCGATGAAGCCGGCCTCATCGGCGAGCCACGCCTCGGCAGGTGCCCAGTGCACCTCGAACGGATGCGGATCCTGCAGCCGCCGTAACCGCCATTCGGCCCGCCACTGCTCCTCCACGGCCGCGGCCAGCCGCCCGGCGAGTCCCTCGAGCCGCTCCCGAGACGACCCGCCGGCGGCATCGTCGGCGGGACGGCTGCGCCAGAGATTGACGGCGAGCCCGGCGACGGACAACCCGAACCCGAGCACAGCCGTCAGCGACGACGTGTTCCCGAGATCCCCGTTCCGCAACGCCACGACGAGCACGACCCCCGTGACCGCCACGGCCCCCAGCCAGATCCCATGCCGCCACCACCGCATCGCACGGCCCCCGTCCCGCCCGGCGTCCTGCACGGAGGATAGAACCGCGATCACGCTCCGTAAAAGAGATGTGTCCGCCTCACACCGAAACGCCCACCGCAACTTCGCCTCCACGACAGCCCGGAACACCCGCCGAACAGGCGGCGCGCACAGCCCGGTGACGACGAGAGCGGCGACGAGGCTGACCCGTCCCGCCCTGAACTCCTCCTGCACCCAGCCGAGTTCCAGAGCGACGGACCGAGGGGGTGCGGAGAGCACGGGGCCTATGCGGCATCGGCGGTCTCCTCCTGGAGCTGGCAGACGACGGCTCGGCGGCCGCGGCTGACCTCGATCAGGCCGTCCTTCTTCAGCTGGGTGAAGGCCCGGTGCGCGGTACCGACCGAGACACCGTGGGCCTGCGCGATGTCGCCGACCGTGGGTACGTCCTCGCCGGGGAGCATCGTGCCGTCCTTGATGGCGTCAGTGAGTTCCTTTGCGATCACTTCCCAGGGAGCGAGCTCGCGGGGCGGGGCGGCTTCGGCCTTGATGGTCTTACCGATAGGGCCCACGGCCGCGTCCGGGCGGGCCTGGACCGCTGATTCGCACTGGCCGCACAGGGCCTCAGCGCCGTCCTCGGTGACCACGAGCATGGCCCACAGCGATTCGTTGCCGCACTCGCAGAGCAGGCGGAGCCCGTTGATGACGGTCGTCACCGGCTGCTCGGCGAGTAGCCCTTCTGGCACCGGCAACTGCTTGGCGAAGGCGGTGACGGCCTGGCGGTCGGAGGTGGCCAGGAAGGCCGCGTAGTACTTGAGCGTGGTCGCTCCTCCGCCGCCGTGCCCGACGCGGCCGGCGACCGTTCGTACGTCGGCACCGGCGCCCAGGAGCTCGGTCACGTTGTACGCACGCAGGTCCTTCAGCCGGTGGGTGTGGATCTTCAGCTTCTCCGCGAGGCGGCGGTAACGCTGGCTGACGCTCGACGGCACGAGTGGGGCGGAACTGTCGGCTTCGCCGGAGAACACGAAGGAGTCGCGGGGGAGTTCGCCGCCGAGCGCCTTGCAGCGTTCCTCGGCGCGGGCTCGGTGGGCGGCGAGGACGGAACGCGTGATCACGTCGATGGCCTGCTTGCGGCGCTGGTGGGTCTTGGTGTCCTTGATCCTGCGGCCGTTGGTGGAGTGCTTCACGAAGAGTTCGAGGCGGTCGAGGTTGATGTCCGACCAGCGCAGAGCGCACATCTCGCCGCGGCGCGAGCCGGTGACCATGGTCATGAACAGGAACGTTCCCCAGTCCAGGTCCCGCTGCCAGGCAGTGTTCAGAACCAGGACTGCCTCTTCGGGAGTCGGCGGGTCGGGGTTCGGCTTGGGCTGGGATGGGGGCTCGGCGAGGGCCGCCACGTTCGTCGTCACGTAGCCCCAGCGCAGGCCGCGGTTGAGCGCCGGGCGCAGGATGAAGTGAATCTTGCGGACTGAGTTCGCGGAGAGCGGCTCGCAGACGTGTTTCTGCTTCGTCTTGGGGTCGGTCTTGCCGTTGCGCCGGCCTTCGCACTGGTCCTGGCACTGCCGGAGACGGGCGTAGAACAGCTCCAGCATCTCGGCGGTCAGCTTGGCCGCCTTGAGGTCGCCGAACGTGGGCTTGAGGTAGTTGCGGATGATGCCCTCGGCCCGCTCGTACGACGTCTCGTCGAGCTCGGCGACGCCCAGCCACCGGTCGAGCTGGGAACGACATGGTCACCTCGCGCTTCGGGTGGCGCTGCTCGTCGACCTGGTGGAGGAGCTTCGTGCGGGCCTTCTCCGCTTCGGAGAGCGTCGCGGCCTGCTCGTAGAGGTAGGTCTTCTTCTTTGTGAGCGGATCGCGCCCGACGTAGACGCTCGCTTGGTAGCCGGATCCGTTGCGCCGGATGCGGCCTCGTTGGGTGGTCTCGATCTTGGTGTTTGCCATGACGTGGAACCTACTGACGGCTAATGCCACGGCTACGACGAACAGCGCGCCTACCCGAGAAGGGTAAGCGCGCTGGTCAGACACTGTGCCCCCGGCAGGATTCGAACCTGCGACACCCGCTTTAGGAGAGCGGTGCTCTATCCCCTGAGCTACGAAGGCGGGGTCGTGGCCGTGAAGGTCACTGGCGTCAGCGTACCGGATCTGGTGGGGCGGGGTGTGGGGTCAGGTCACCTGTACTCGGGTGAAGCGGGATGCCACGTGGAGGTCCTGCTCGATGCGGGTCGCTGTGGCCCGGAGCTGGGGCAGGATGTCCCGCTCGCACTCCTCGGGCGTGTGGCGGGCCGCGTGCATGGCCACGTTCAGGGCGGCTACCGCTCGGCCCGTGCGGTCGCGGACCGGGACCGCGATGGAGCGGAGGCCCTCTTCGAGTTCCTCGTCGACCAGGGCGTAGCCCTGGGAGCGGACCTCGGTGAGGACGCGGGTCAGCGCTTCAGGGTCGGTCAGGGTGTGGGGGGTGAGGGGGCGGAGAGGGACGGGGAGGGGGCGGTCGGACGGGAGGAGGTCCGACAGCAGTACGCGGCCCATTGACGTTGCGAATGCCGGTAGTCGGGTGCCCACCGTGATGTTCACGCTCATGATGCGGCTCGTGGCGACGCGGGCCGTGTACTGGATGTCGTCGCCCGCCAGCACCGCCAGCGATGTCGACTCGTGGACCCGCTGGGCCAGTTCGGCCATGTGCGGGGCTGCGATCTCGGGGAGGGACGTGCGGGAGAGGGGTGGGAAGCCGAGGGACAGGGTGCGGGGGGTGAGCGTGAAGGTGCGGTCCTGCGCCTGGACCAGGCCCAGGTGCTCGTATGTGATCAGTGCCCGGCGGGCCGTCGCCCGGGCCAGGCCCGTCGTCTTTGCCACCTCGGTCAGGGTCAGGGCGGCGCGGCCCTCGCCGAAGGCCGTCAGGACCGTCAGGCCGCGGGCCAGGGACTCGACGAACTCCCTGCCCAGTTCCTGTTTCGAGGCGCCGGTCCAGGTCGCGAGGCCCGAGGGCGCGGCGGACGGATGGGGCGGCGGTACCTCGCGCAGGTCGTCCTCCATCGTCCGTACCGCCGCCCGCAGCCGGGGGAGCAGGGTGTCGCGCAGGTCCGCCGCGGTGTGCCGGCTGGTGTGGCTCACCACGTTCGCCGCGCAGGCGATACGGCCGGTGCGCGGGTCCCGTACGGGGACGGACACCGCGACCAGGCCCGGTTCGATCAGCTGGTCGTCCAGGGCCCAGCCGTTCGCGGCCGATTCGGCCACCCGGTGCTCGAAGTCCCGGTCGGGGGAGGGGTGTCGGGGTGGTGGTGCGGCCGGGAAGAGCGTCTGCTCCTGGGCTGCTGCCCTGCGCTGCCGCCATGCCCGCCAGTCGTTCTGCGTCCACTCCGTTGCGAACAGGGGGCCGGGCGCGGTGCGTTCGGCCGGCAGCAGGTCGCCGATGCGGAAGCTCAGGGACATCGCTCGGCGGCGGGTGGCCTGGTGGATGAAGCGGATGCCGTCGCGGTCGGCGACCGCCAGGGACACGGATTCGTCCAGTTCGTCGGCGAGGGCGTCGGCGCGCGCGTCCAGCAGGGCGGGCAGGCGCAGGGCGGAGAGGTAGGCGTTGCCCAGTTCCATCAGGCGGGGGGTCAGGATCACGTCCCGGCCGTCGAGGCGGACGTATCCCATGCGGGCGAGGGTGGCGGTGATCCGGTCGACCGTGGAGCGGGCGAGGCCCGTGGCCCGCTCCAGGGCGCTCGGGCTCAGCGTCCCACCGGCCTCCGTCAGCCGTTGCAGCACGGCGACCCCACGGATGAGCGGCGCGACCGCCTCGGCCGGTACGGCGGAGGAGCCGGCCGGTACGGCGGAAACGGCGGCGCGTACGGCGGGAGAAGCGGCGTCGGCGTCCATCGTGGGCTTCGCGGGCATCGGGTCTCCGGTACGGCGGTGGGGGCATGCCTACCGTAATGCGGAGACGCCCGGCCCATTGCGGCCGCTCACCGCCGGGTCACCAGCACCCGGTAGCTGCGGGAGCTTCCGGAGCCGGTCGTCCCCGCGACCGTGATGCGGATCCCCCGCTTCGGGTCCTTGAAGACCTCGCCCGGGGTGAAGGGGGCGTCCGAGAGTTCCGCGTGGACGTTGGGGCTGCGGGTGCAGCCGCCGCTGTCGCGCCGGGAGTCGTAGACCTTCACCGGTCCCATGCCGGTGTCGACATCCGCGTCGACCTTGTAGATCAGTACGCCCGGGCGGCACACGGCCTCGTCGTTGCCCGCGCGGACGCGTACCTCCATGGCGTACCCGGTGCGGCTGCTGAGGGGTACGAAGACCATCTTCGGGCCGCCCGCGCGTTCCAGCGGCGTCAGCGTGTGCTCCGTGGTGCCGTGCCGCGCGGCGCAGCTGACCTGGGACGGGTCCAGCCAGCCGAGTTTCCACTTGTGCCAGCCGAGCAGGTCGTTGTTGGCCCCCCAGTCCTCGCTCATGATGTCCCAGTGCCCGACCGATCCGCCGCCCGCCTGGGTGTAGAGGTCGGGCAGGCCGAAGACATGGCCGTTCTCGTGCGGCAGCACCCGGTAGCCGGTCTTGCCGTAGGAGCCGGAGCCGTCGTCCTGGCGGGAGTAGACGAAGGAGGCGTTGGCGACGGGTACGCCGTCGGCGACGGGTGCCTCCGCGTTTCCGGCGAAGGTCACCGACAGGACCGTGTCCAGGGCGGACGGGCCGGCGTTCGGCGTCACCAGCACGTTCAGGAAGTCGTACTCCTGGAAGTTCACCTCGGGGTCGGCGGCGCTGACGATGTCCTGGACGAGCTCGCGGTAGCCGGAGTCGAAGGGGGCGCCGCGCTCTATGCCGTACGCCTTGAACGGCTTGGGCATGCGCAGCCAGTGCGGGATCGGGGTCTCGGGGCGGTAGTCCAGGCGGCCGTAGGAGGCGGTGCGGAACCACTGGCGGGTCTTGGGGAAGAACTCCCGGAAGCGGTCGAGGGCGTTGCCGGGGCCGGGGGCGTCGGAGAAGTCGACCATCAGGGTCAGGGCGCGGACGGTGCCCGTGGAGCGGGAGTAGCCGGTGCCGGTCGGGACGCCCTCCGACAGCTGGATGGCGTGACCGCCTCTGATCATGCAGGGGTCGAGGAGGGCGCTGCGGGCCGGTGCGATGGGGCCCGCCCCGGCCGTCGTGGAGGGCGCCGTCAGATGTCCGGTGCCGGCCGAGGTGCTGACCGCGAAGGTCAGGGCGGTCACGGAGGCGAGGGCGGCCGCACGGCGTGGACGTATCCGACGGCAGAGCTGCATGCACGCGTCCTTCGTCCATGGCAGCCGGCGGCATCGGACTGCGCCCTTTCGATCACCCTGATCGGGGGGCTGCGCGGGCGCGCGCTGGAGGAGCCCGAACGTGGGGTTTCGACCCGAGGGCGGTGTGACTCAGGTCACATCAAATCTCTCTGTCAACCTGAAATAAGCGGGGAGCGTCTCCCCGTTTAGTCAGGTGTCCAAGCGAAACGGGGAGTGGTTCCCCGGATCGCACCACCGACCGCTTGCAGTGGCACCCACTGCTCGCAGCAGCACTCACCGAGGAGCAGACCGTGACCGTCACGACGACCGCGAAGCCCGCGCAGCGCAAGGTGACCCGGCCGCGCGCCGACGCCCTGCGCAACCGGGAGCGGATCGTCGCCGCGGCCCGGGAGATGTTCACCGAGTTCGGCCCCGAGGTGCCGCTCGACGAGATCGCCCGCCGGGCCGGCGTGGGCAACGCCACGGTGTACCGCAACTTCCCCGACCGCGACGCACTCGTCCGCGAGGTCGTCTGCTCCGTGATGGACCGGACGTCGGAGGCGGCCGAGCTTGCGCTCGCCGAGACCGGGGACGCCTTCGAGGCGCTCGAGCGCTTTGTGCACACCGCCGCCGACGAGCGGATCAGCGCGCTGTGCCCGATGGTCCAGAGCACCTTCGACCAGAACCATCCCGATCTCGAAGCGGCCCGCCAGCGGGTCGAGCAGACCGTCAACGAGCTGATGGATCGCGCCAAGGAGGTCGGCCAGCTCCGCCCCGACGTCGCCGTCGGGGACCTCATGATCGTCGTGGCGCAGCTCAGCCGACCCCCGGCCGGCACCGACTGCCTCGTCAACGACCGCTTTGTGCACCGCCATCTGCAGCTGTTCCTGGACGGACTGCGGGCCCCGGCCCGCTCGGTCCTGCCGGGCGCACCCGTGACCGTGGAGGATCTGCGCCGGCCCTGCGATTAGTTCCGCACCCCAAGCCAGTCACTACACCGACTCACCGACTCACCGACTCGCCGAGTTACTGAATCGCTGAATCACCGGCCGTCGCCGGAAGCCCGTAGACGAGCCGTCCCCGTAAGACACCTTTTTCCGTCACGAAGTCCCGAAGTGGGTACCCCCATGTCTGCAACAGCCTCAAAGGCTCCAGGCGCCGTCGAGAACACCGGCGACGCCAACCGCTGGAAAGCGCTGGTCTTCATAGCGCTCGCCCAGCTGATGGTCGTGCTGGACGCGACCATCGTGAACATCGCCCTGCCGTCCGCCCAGACCGACCTGGGCATCTCGGACGGCAACCGTCAGTGGGTCGTCACGGCCTACGCCCTCGCCTTCGGTGGTCTGCTTCTGTTCGGCGGCCGGATCGCCGACCTGTGGGGCCGCAAGCGTGCCTTCGTCGTGGGTCTGGTCGGCTTCGCCGCCGCCTCCGCGCTCGGCGGTGCGGCGACCACCGGGGCCATGATGTTCGGCGCCCGCGCCCTCCAGGGCGTCTTCGGCGCGCTGCTCGCGCCCGCCGCGCTCTCCCTGCTCGCCGTGATGTTCACGGACGCCAAGGAGCGCGCCAAGGCGTTCGGCATCTACGGTGCGATCGCCGGTGGCGGTGGCGCCGTCGGCTTCATCCTCGGCGGCGTGCTCACCGAGTACATGGACTGGCGCTGGACGTTCTTCGTGAACATCCCGTTCGCCATCGTGGCCGCGCTGGGCGCGTACTTCGTCATCCGTGAGCCGGAGGGCGGCCGCAACCGCAACCCGCTCGACATCCCGGGCGTGCTGCTCTCCACCGCCGGCCTGGTCTCGCTGGTCTACGGCTTCACCCGCGCCGAGTCCGACGGCTGGGGCGACACCACGACCGTTTCCCTGTTCGTCGCGTCGGCCGTCCTGCTGATCGCGTTCGTCGTCACCGAGGCCAAGGTCAAGGCCCCGCTGCTGCCCCTGCGTGTGGTCACCGACCGCAACCGCGGCGGCATCTACCTCTCGCTCGGCATCGCCATCATCGCGATGTTCGGCACGTTCCTGTTCCTGACCTACTACCTGCAGGTCATCAAGGGCTACTCGCCCATCAAGACGGGCTTCGCCTTCCTGCCGATGATCGCGGGCATGATGGTCGGCTCGACCCAGATCGGCACCCGTCTGATGACCCGGGTCCCGGCCCGGGCGCTGATGGGCCCCGGCTTCCTGGTCGCGGCCGGCGGCATGCTCTTCCTGACCCAGCTGGAGATCGGCTCGTCGTACGCCTCGGTGGTGCTGCCGTCGATGCTGCTGCTCGGTCTCGGCATGGGTACGGCGTTCATGCCCGCCATGTCCCTGGCCACCCTGGGCGTCGAGCCCCGTGACGCCGGTGTCGCCTCCGCGATGGTCAACACCTCGCAGCAGGTGGGCGGCGCGATCGGTACGGCCCTGCTGAACACGATCGCCGCCTCCGCGACGACCTCGTACATCAAGGACCACATCGCCGGCGCGACCTCCAAGTCGCAGGCGCAGCTGGTCCAGATGCAGGGTGCGGTGCACGGCTACACCAACGCCATCTGGTTCGCCGTCGGCATGCTGGTGCTCGCCGCCGCGATCGTCGTGACCTTCGTGAACGCCGGCCGCCCGGGCTCGACGACGGTGTCGTCCTCCGAGGACGGCGTCGAGGACGAGCTGACCGTTCCGGTGGTCGCCCACTGACGGTGGCCGTCCGGCGGTACCCCTTCGGAACCATCCGTACGCGAGAGGAAGGGGACGCCTCCCGCGTACGACCCCAGGACCTGCCCTGGCTCCCTGAGTGAGCGGCTCAGCGGAGCCAGGGCAGGTCCGCGCCCGCATCGCTGGGCTGGAGGCCCTCGGCGACGATCTCCATGATCTCGCCGAGGGCCTCCTGCTGCTGCGGGGTGAGCCGTTCGAACAAGGCCTGCCGTACGGCCGTCACATGGCCCGGCGCGGTCCGCTCCAGCACCTCGGCGCCCGCGTCCGTCAGCACCGCGAACTGCCCCCGCTTGTCGGAGGGGCAGTCCTCGCGACGCACCCAGCCGTTCTTCTCCAGCCGCGCGATCGCGTGCGAGAGACGGGACCGGGTGATCTTCGACTTCATGGCCAGCTCGGTCATCCGCAGCCGCCGGTGCGGGGCCTCGGCGAGGCCGACCAGCAGTCCGTAGTAGATGTGCGGCATGCCCGCGTCCCGCTGCAGCTGGCGGTCGAGGTGGTCCTCGAGAAGCATGGTGGCATGCAGGTAGGAGCGCCAGATGCGCTGCTCGTCGTCGCTGAGCCAGCGGGTCTGCCCGGCGGGTTTCGCTGCCGCGTGTGCTTCTTCAGCGGATGTGGGTGCCGTGTTCATGTATCCATCGTACGAGAGCGCTCCTTGAAAATTAAACAAACGGGGCGTATGCTCCGAAGCAGGGAGTTTGAGAGTTCAAGCATTGGGAGTCACTGTCATGTCCGCCGCCACTCAGGAGCGCATGCCCGCCCTCTATCTCAGTCATGGTGCGCCGCCGCTCGCGGACGACCCGATCTGGCCCGGCGAACTCGCCGCATGGTCCGCAGGCCTGCCGCGCCCCAAGGCGATCCTCATGGTCTCCGCCCACTGGGAGGAGGCCCCGCTCGCGCTGGGTGCCGTGCAGACGATCCCGCTCGTCTACGACTTCTGGGGCTTCCCTGGGCACTACTACCAGGTGAAGTACGAGGCCCCGGGCGCACCCGAACTCGCCGAGTCCGTACGGAAGCTGCTGCGCGCCCCCGGCATACCCGTGCAGGACATCCCGGACCGCGGCCTCGACCACGGCGCCTATGTCCCGCTCGTCGAGATGTTCCCGGCCGCCGACATCCCCGTCCTGCAGATCTCGATGCCGACGCTCGACCCGGTGAAGCTGATGGAGATCGGCCGCAAGCTCGCGCCGCTGCGCGACGAGGGCGTGCTGATCGTCGGTTCCGGCTTCTTCACCCACAACCTGGCCGCGCTGCGGCACACGGGCGGGGGAGTGCCGACCTGGTCCTCGGAGTTCGACGACTGGGGTCACAAGGCGCTGGAGGCCCGGGACTGGGACGGCCTGCTGGACTTCCTCCACAAGGCCCCGGCCGGCCGCTACGCCCACCCGCGCACCGAGCACTTCGCCCCGCTGTTCGTGACCATGGGCGCGGCGGACGTCACCGGTGAGCTGGATGCACAGAAGTCCGTGATCGACGGCTTCTGGATGGGGATGGCGAAGCGGTCGGTGCAGTTCGGCTGAGGCCTCACTGGCCCTGCGGGCCTACAGCTCCTTCTCGTACCAGGCGACGTCCCAGTACCTGCCGAACTTCCGGCCCACCTCCCGGTAGGTGCCGACGTACCGGAACCCGAAGCGTTCATGCAGCCGCGTGGACGCTTCGTTGGGCTGTGCGATGCCCGCGTAGGCGCGGTGCAGGTCCTCGTCCGCCAGGGCCTCGAAGAGCGCCTTGTACAGGAGTGTGCCGATGCCGCGGCGGCCCGCGTCCGGGGCCACGTACACCGTGACCTCGACCGATGTCTCGTAGGCCGGTTTCGCACGGTAAGGGCTGGATGTGGAGTAGCCCAGAATTTCCTGTGTGTCCGCATCCGTGGCAACCATCAGCCGGTACGGGCCGTCTACAGGGTGGGAGAGCAGCCAAGGGCGGCGCTCTTCCGGAGTGAACACGGCGGTATCGAATGTGATGGGCGTCTCACGTACATAGTGGTTGTAGATGTCGGTGAGGGCTTCGAGGTCCCCCTCGACCCCAGGCCTGACCTGCACCTCTGTACGTTCCGACGGCATCGGTCCTCCTCACGTGGCCGGACAGGGTACTGCATGATCAGAAAAATCGGGGGGCGGGTTGGGAATTCTGTCCGGATTCCAGTCGTTGTTTCCATCGGATGCAGGGCACCCGACCAAAGTGCTCAGAGGCACTCGAAGGCGAGTGCCCGGCGTCTGAACGACCACCCGCCAGCCCACCATCGCAAGGGAGCACGCATGGCAACCCGTGCCGTCGCCCGTCGTAAGTCCGCCTCTGGCGAGACGGCCGACAGGGCAAGCAGTGTTCGCGCCCACGCCGGCGAGATCGCCGACCGTGACCTGGTCGGCATGTACCTCGACGAGATCGCGCGCACACCGCTGCTCGACGCCGCCAAGGAGGTCGAGCTGTCCCAGATCATCGAGGCGGGTGTGTTCGCGCGACAGGTTCTCGACGGGTACGAGGAGTCCAAGGCCGAGGCCACCCGCGAGGAGCTAGAGGCCCTCGTGGCCGAAGCCGAGCGCGCCAAGGACATCTTCATCCGTTCCAACCTCCGCCTGGTCGTGGCCGTGGCGCGTCGTTACCCCCGTAGCGGTCTGCCCCTGCTCGACCTGATCCAGGAGGGCAACGCCGGTCTGGTGCGCGCGGTGGAGAAGTTCGACTACCGCAAGGGCTTCAAGTTCTCGACGTACGCGACCTGGTGGATCCGTCAGGCGATCACCCGCTCGATAGCGGACCAGTCGCGCACCATCCGCCTCCCCGTCCACCTGGTGGAGGAGCTGGGCCGGATCCGCCGTGTGCAGCGGGAGTTCAACCGCGAACACGGCCGCGACCCGGAGCCCGCGGAGATCGCCGCCGAGCTCGGCTCGAACGCGGACCGCGTGATCGACGTCCTGGACTGGGCCCGCGACCCGGTCTCGCTGAACATGTCGGTGGACGACGACGGCGACACCCAGTTCGGCGACCTGCTCGAGGACACCTCCGCGGTCTCCCCGGAGCAGTCCGTCCTCACCCTGCTCCGCAGCGAGGAGCTCGACCACCTCATCGGCCGCCTCGACCCGCGCACGGCGTCCATCATCAAGATGCGCTACGGCATCGACGACGGCCGCGAGCGCACCCTGACGGAGGTCGGCAAGGAGCACGGTCTGACCCGTGAGCGGATCCGGCAGATCGAGAAGCACGCCCTGCTGGAGCTGAAGAAGCTGGCACGCGACACGGGCTTCGAGGCAGCGGCCTGACGAGCGGTCACGGGGCGCGTACGTCACCCGGTGAGCGCCGGGTGGCGTACGACGCCCGCGGACGCGCACGCCGGGTGGCGAAAGACCGCGCAAACATGGCGATTCAACGCCGCTTCAACCGTCAGAACGCGGGAACAAGACTTCAGGGCACAGGAGTTCGCCTTCATCCGGCCCCTGAACGATCAGGCCACTGGAACCACCGGACCAAGTCCCGACGCACATCCCCCCCGGCGGCGGGACTTTCCTGAGCCGGGCTTCGGCGCCCCTCCCCCCGGGCGCCGGGGCCCGGTTCTTTTCTACGGGGTCTCTTCTGCGGGCATGCTGGTGGGCGGGGCACCCCGGACCTGAACCCCGGGGTGGCCCGCCGGTGGCAGATTGTGCCACAGCGGCATAGCCTGCCGGTGTGAGCAGCTCCACCCCCTCCCTCACCGAACGGCGCAAGGCCGCGACCCGCATGGAGATCGCCCGCGCCGCGGCCGGTCTGTTCGTGAAGCAGGGCCTGCGCGCCACCCGTGCCGAGGACATCGCGCAGGCCGCAGGCATCGCGCCGCGCACCTTCTACCGCTACTTCGCGACGAAGGAGGAGGCGGTGGCCCCGCTGTACGAGGCGGGCGCCCGGCGCTGGACGGAGGCGGTCGCCGCCGCCCCCGCCGAACTCTCGGTCCCGCAGGCCCTGGAACACGCGGTGCGTCATACGTTGACGCCGGGGGCCGGGGTCTCCGCGGCGTCCTGGGAACTGGTCCGGACCCTGATCCGGCTCACCGAGAGCAGCCCCGCGCTCGGGAAGGTGTGGGCGGAGGTGTGCCGAGGGGCGGAAGAGGCCTTGGCGGAGGTGTTGGAGGGGCGGGACGGCGGGTCCCTCGACAACGTTGGCAAAGAGTCCGCCGCGGTGCGGTTCGCTGCCGCGGTTGCCGGGGCGGCTGTGCGGGTGGCTGTGGAGAGTTGGGCGGCCGACCGCGCGCCGGCGGGTGGGCCGGAGGGTCCTGCCGCACTGGCGCTGCGGAACCTTGCCGCGTTGCGGGAATTTCCTTGGACGGGTCTTGTGGGGGGCTGAGCGTTTTCCCGTCTGTGGGTCTGCTGTGGCTGGTCGCGTAGTTCCCCGCGCCCCTTCACGGGCGCGGTTGTGCCGCGGCGGATTTCGCCGAGGCCGCTTGGGGGCTATGCGTCAACGTCCCCCTGCTCGCATCAGCCGTCCCCCCAACTCCCGTACGCTCTCCGCCAGTTCGGTCGGTTCCCGGACCGTGAACTCGAAGCCCAATAGCGCCAGTCGGACCGCCAGCCAGTCCGCCGCGTCGCTCGTGCGGCCGCGCAGGCGGCAGGTGTGCTCGTCGATCGGCTCCGGCGTGCCCAGCCACGACGGAACGTGGGGCGCGACGGTCTCCGCGGAGGCCGCGAAGGTGACCTCGAAGTCGTACGACTCCTGGTGTCGTTGCATCGAGCGGCGGAGGTATTCCGCCGCGCTTCCCGTCGGCAGCTCCCGCGGAGCGAACCGGGCGCCGGTTGCGAAGGGGGCGCTCACGCGGTCGACGCGGAACGTGCGCCAGTCGGCGCGGTCGATGTCGTAGGCGACGAGGTACCAGCGGCGGCCGGTCGAGACGAGGCGGTACGGCTCCGTCAGGCGTCGTGACTCGGTGCCGTCGCCGGCGCGGTAGGCGAAGCGCAGGCGCTCGTGCCCGGCCACCGTGGACGCCATGACGGTCAGCGTCTCGGGTGCGATGGTCGCCCCGTCCCCGCTGGTCAGCGGTGTGGTCGCGGCCTGGAGCGTGGAGACGCGGTGGCGCAGGCGGGAGGGCAGCACCTGTTCCAGCTTGGCCAGCGCCCGTACGGACGCCTCGTCCACGCCCTCCAGGGCGTGCCCGGCGCCCGCCCGCAGCCCGACCGCGATCGCCACGGCCTCCTCGTCGTCGAGCACCAGCGGCGGCATCGCCTTGCCCGCGACCAGCCGGTAGCCGCCCTCGGCACCCAGGGTCGCCTGCACCGGATAGCCGAGCTCGCGCAGCCGGTCGATGTCCCGCCGCACCGTGCGCCGCGACACGCCCAGCCGCTCGGCGAGCTCGCCGCCGGGCCATTCGCGGGGAGTCTGGAGGAGGGAGAGGAGTTGGAGGAGTCGGGCCGGGGTGTCCGTCGTCATGGTGAGAGCATGCCGCAGAAGTAGGACACGATCTGACCTAATGGGGGTCTAGCTTCGGGGTATGACCTCCACCGAGATCCCTTCCGTTTCCACGGGCGCCCCGGGTGCCCCGCCCGCCGCGGGCGACCGCAGGCGCTGGCTCGCCCTCGCCATCGTGATGACCGCGGCCTTCATGGACCTCGTCGACGTCACGATCGTCAACATCGCCATCCCGTCGATCCAGCGGGACGCCGGCGCCTCCGTCAGCCAGATCCAGTGGATCACCGCGGGCTACGCCCTCGCCTTCGCCGCGGGGCTGATCACCGGCGGACGCCTCGGCGACATCCACGGCCGCAAGCGGCTGTTCCTCATCGGCATCGGCGGGTTCACCCTCGCCTCGGCGCTGTGCGGCTTCGCCGCGAACCCGGAGATGCTGGTCGCCTCCCGCATCCTCCAGGGCGCCATGGCGGCGATGATGGTGCCCCAGGTCCTGTCGATCGTGCACGCCACCTTCCCGGCACACGAGCGGGGCAAGGTCTTCGGCCTGTTCGGAGCGATCGTGGGGCTCGGGGCCGTCTCGGGGCCGCTGCTCGGCGCGCTGCTGACCGAGTGGAACCTGTGGGGGCTGGAATGGCGGCCGATCTTCCTCATCAACCTCCCGGTCGGCATCGCGGGCCTGCTCCTCGGCAGCCGCTTCATCACCGAGTCGAAGGCACCGCGGGCGCTGAAGCTGGACCTGGTCGGGGTCGCCCTCGTCACCCTCGGTCTGACGATGCTGCTCTACCCGCTGACCCGCGGCCGTGAGCTGGGCTGGCCGCTGTGGGGGTACGTCTCGATGGCCGGCGCGCTGGTCGTCTTCGCGGTGCTGGTGGCGTACGAGAGGCGCAAGGCCGTACGGGACGGATCTCCGCTGGTGGAGCTGTCGCTGTTCCGGGTGAAGAGCTTCGCTGCCGGTATCGCCGTGCAGACCGTCTTCGGGATCGCGCTCGGGGTGTTCTTCCTGGTGTGGACGCTGTACATGCAGACCGGCCTGGGCTGGAGCCCGCTGCGGGCGGGTCTGACCGGGGTGCCGTTCTCGATCTCCGTCTCCACCGCGGCCGGCCTGTCCGTGCAGAAGCTGGTGCCGCGCTTCGGCCGCAAGGTGCTCCAGGCGGGCGCGCTGCTCATGGCCGCGGGCGTCCTGCTCTACATCTGGGAGTCCGGCCGCTACGGCCTCGCCATCGCCTCCTGGCAGATGGCGCTGCCCCTGGTCGTGATGGGCGTCGGCATGGGCCTGATCGTCGCCCCGCTGACGGACGCTGTGCTGTCGGACGTGCCGCGCGAGCACGCCGGCTCGGCGTCGGGGCTCATCAACACCGTGCAGCAGATGGGGAACGCACTGGGCCTCGGGCTGGTCTCGGTGGTGTTCTTCGGGGAGATCGGTGACCGGCTGACGCGGTCCGAGGTGGGCCCGGCGTTCGTGAACGCCTTCCAGCATGCGCTGGGGTGGGTCGCCGCGGTGATGGGGGCCATCTTCGTATTGATGTTCGCCCTGCCGAAGCGGGCCGGGGAGGCGGGAGAGGCACAGGAGCCGGCGCAGGAGCGCGAAGCCGCGGTCCCGCACCCCGGGGGTCCGCAGGACGCCCCCGCCCACCAGGAGAATCTGGCCCCGGTCCGGTAGCGGACCTGACACCCTGTCCCTAGTCTTTGCAGGGGCAGGGTGTTGTGTAGCAGGGTGTCCTCGACACGTGTTTATCCGGGGAAGCGACGGGACGTCATGGCATCGAGGAATCAGGCCACTCCATCCGAGGCGGCAGCGTCGGAAACGGCCATGTCCAGCTGGCTTCCCGACCTCTCGGGGCTTTCCCTCGGAGAGCTCAGCAGCCTGGACAGCGTGGTTCTGGAATCCTCCGTCAAGCATCTGAGGCGCTGCGTCAACCAACCGCTCTCCACCATCGGTGGCAGCAGCGGTAGCTGAGTGCTCCGCGGGGTGCGCCGTTGATCGACTGCGGCCCCATCGTGGCTGGTCGCGCAGTTCCCCGCGCCCCTTTGGGGCGCGGCAGACTTCACCGCGGCCGCTCGGTTCCTGCACAGTCCTCGAAAGAATCGGCAACGCGGTCTCCGTGCCGTGCCTGAACGGTTAAATTTCACGGCACGTCACCCCCCGGCCGGGAACGAGGAAATCGTGCCGATGCACCATCACCAGCTCTCCGTGTCCGTCCTGCGGTCGCTGCTGGCCACCACCGAGGACGACACGGCGGTCGCTGTGCTCCTGGACGTGGAGTACAGCCGCCGGCTGCTGCTCATGCGGGGGATTCTGGACTCCTGCGCCGGCACCCCCGAGGCCGAGACCGCCCGGGTCGCTGAGGCGTGGCGGCTGCTGGAGAGTGTCGAGAAGCGGGCCCCCGAGGCCGTTCGCGCCGTACTGCTCGATCCGCAGGTCGGCCTGTGGGCGGCCGCGCTGTTCCGGAGGCTGTCCCGGGCCGAGCGGGACGAGGGCGCGGAGGAGGTGCCGCTATGGGTGGAGCTGGGTTTCCTCGCCCAGTTCGCGGCCGCCGTGTCGGTCAGGGCGGGCGCCCCCTTCCGGCTGCGGGTCCCGGTGCGGGACGGAGCCGTGTTCCTGCCGTGCCTGGGGCGTGCGCGCCTCGACACCGCCGAGCGCTGGGGAACCGCAGAGGTCCGGGCACAGGACGGCGTGGTCAGCGTCGTCGGGGACGGTACGGCGGTGACGCTGCCGGAGGATTCCGAGCGCGACGCTCCCGGCTGGCAGGGTTTGCGTCGGCTGCGCGCCACGGCAGAAGGCCTGACCCTCACGCTCGCCATCGACGACCTCGGCACGTACCCGGCGGTGACCGGGCTGGCCGCCTCCCGGCGGCTGGCACCCGAGCAGTTCGCCGACTGGCAGCGCTGGATCTCCGCCATGTGGCCCCTTCTGGTGGCGGACCACCGGGCCGACGCCCGCGCGCTCGCCGCCGGACTGCTCTCCCTCGTCCCGCTGCCCCACCGGGAACGCCTGCGCGGGCGCACCGCCTCGTCCAGCGACGCCTTCGGCTGCGTACTGCTGACGGAACCGGACGAGGACACCGCGGTGCTGCCGGCCCAGCTCGGAGTGGCCCTCATCCATGAGTTCCGGCACACCCTGCTCAACGGGCTCATCTTCCTCGCCCCGCTCTTCGAGGACTGCGGCGATCTGTTCTACGCCCCCTGGCGCGACGATCCGCGTCCGCTCGGCGGGCTGGTGCACGGCGCGTACGCCTTTTCGGGGGTGGCGCGCTACTGGCGTGCACGAGGGGATGGGGGCCTTGCGGGCTTCGAGTTCGCGCTGTTGCGGGACGCCCTGGAACAGGTGCTCACCACCCTGCGGGGCCACCCCCTGCTGACCCCGCTCGGACACCGGCTCTGCGAGGCGCTCACGGAGCAGACCGCACCCTGGCGCGCGGAGCCGGTGGGCCGGCACGAGCAGAACCTCGCCCGGCGTGCGTCCGCCCACCACCACGCGACCTGGCGCGCCCACCACCTGCACACCCCCAAGGCCTATGCGCAGGCGCTGGCGCAGGCATGGCAGCACGGCCACCGGAAGGCCGTCGACGATGCGGGCAACCCACTGGGGCCGGTGCCGGAGCCCGAACTGCGCACGGACCCCGGCGCCTGCCGCCTCGACACCCTGGCACTGCTGTCCCGCCTCAGCCTCGTCGACCCGGCGGAATACGCACGGCTGCTCGCCGACGACGACCCCGCCGCCCAGATCCCCGGCGCCGCCTCGGCAGACCTGGCACTGGTGGCGGGCGACGCGGACACCGCGGTCAAGCTCTACGCCGAGGAACTGGCCGTCCCCGGCGCCAGACCAGCCGCCTGGGCAGGCCTCGGCCTGGCACTGACCGAGACGGGCGAGGAGGCTGCCGGGGCCGCCCTGACCAACAGCCCCGAACTGGCCGTAGCCGTAAGCCGTTTGTTGCCGGAACCCCCGGATCCAGTGGCGCTGGCGCACTGGCTGGTGCCCCTTCAGGGGCGCAGGGCTGTATAGATATGCGGCTCCGCCGCGTGGGCGCGATCAGCCACGACGATGCCGCAGTCAACCAACGGCCGAGTCACCGCTACAACGGCATGGGGTCGATGTCACAGTCAGCCCGGTGTTCCCAATCGGCGGCCAGCCGAACCGCAGGGTGGCTGCTGCCGAGCTTGCGGCTGAGCCGTTCGTGGGTGTCGGTGTGGAGAGTGGCCGCTTCTTCCGTGTGGCCGAGTGCACGCAGGTCCATGGCGAGGTTGGCGGCGCAGGCGAGGGTGGAGGGATGGTCGTCGTCGAAGACCTCACGGGAGCGGCGCAGGGTTTCGGTGTCCAGCTCGTGGGCGGTGGCGGGATAGCCCAGGGCGTAGTGGTCGCTGGCGAGGTTGGTGCGGCACACCAGGGTCGACGGATGCATCTCGCCCAGGGTCGCCGTGAACTCCTCCAGCACCAGTGAGTTGATGTACTGGGAGGCCGCCGCGTTGCCCAGCAGCCGGTAGGTGATCGCCAGGTTCAGCGCGGCCGACAGGGCGTGCGGATGGTGCTTGCCGTACGTCTTCTCGTACTGCTCGCAGATCTCGGTGCCCAGCCGCAGCGCCTCCGGGAGGTCGCCGCTGTGCCGCAGATGCACCGACAACTCCAGTGTGGCGGCCATGGACTCGGGGTTGTCGGTGCCGTACCGGTGGATGAGGTCGGTGCGGGCCTGCTCGGCCGTCTCCATCGCCTCCCGGTGCTCGCCGGCCTTGCGCAGGGCCACCGCGAGGTGGCGGAAGCAGGAGAGGCTGAGCGGGTTGTTGCTGCCGAGCAGGGAGCTGGACCGCTCGACGAGTTCCCGGTGGTACGTCAGCGCGACGGCGTACTCGCCCAGTTCCCGGGTGTCGAGGATGAAGCCGAGCCAGCTGCGCAGCGAGGAGACGTGGTCCTGGCCGTAGATCTCGGTGAAGCTGTTCCAGGTCTGTTGGTCGACCTCGCCTGCCCGGGCGAAGTCGCCGACGAGTCGGAGACTGACGCCGAGGTTGTGGGCGGCGCGCAGGGTCTCGGGGTCGTCGGGTCCGAGCAGCCGCAGGTACTGCTGGTGGACGGATTCCGAGAGCGTGAGGGCCTCGCTGAAGGCGCCGCGGACGCGGTGGTCGATGGCGACGTTGCCGAGGGCGTCGGCGGTGTCCTGGGCGTCGGGGCCCATGGTGCGCCGGTAGGCGTCCAGGGTGGCCGAGTTGAGTTCGGCGGCCTCCCGGTAGCGGCCCAGGCTGAAGAGCAGGAAGCCCAGCCAGCGGGCCACCTGGAGGGTCTGGGGGTGGTCCTGGCCGAGCTTCTCGGACCAGGTCTCGTGCGCGGTGCGGGCGAGTTCCAGGCAGGGCTGGTAGTCGCCCCAGCGCAGGAGGTAGATGACCTCGTTGACGACGAGGGTGCGCACCCAGCCCTCGTCGGACTGGGCCGCTTCGGAGACGAGCACATGCGGATAGAGCGCGCCGTACCGGTCCCAGCGCAGCACGTTGTCCGGGTCGTTGGGATCGCTCGCGGCCAGCAGCAGATGCGCCCCCCGCCGCATCGTCGACCGGTCCTCCTCCGTCATCCGGTACAACAGGGCGGCCTGGACCAGGCGGTGCATCTGGAGGGAGTTGTTGCGGTGGTTGAAGCGGGCCAGTGAGTAGCGGCCGATCTCCCGTATGACCTGGCCGAGACGGATCGGGTCCTCCAGCGCCAGGTCCAGTTCCGGTGCGATCGAGCCGCGCGGCATACGGGCGAAGAGGGAGCGGGCGATGGGCTCGGGGGCGTAGAAGGAGCAGACCTGGAGGAGCTGGTAGGCGGCCGGGTTCTTGGTCTCCAGCTGGTCCAGGGAGATGTTCCAGGCCGCGATGACCGGGTGCTGGTTGTCCAGCGGTGCGGTGCCGCGCAGCAGGTCCACGCGTTTCTCGGTCAGCAGGCGCAGGTATTCGTCGACCAGCATGCCGGTCTCCGCGTGCCAGGCGGCCGCCTGCTCGATGGCCAGCGGCAGGTCGCCCAGCGCCTGGGCCAGCCGGTCGGCGTCCTCGTCGCTGATCTCAGGACCGCGCAGCCGCAGCAGCTGCTTGCTCTCCTCCCGTAAGAAGACGTCCACCTCCAACGGGCGGGCGATGGACGCCCATTGGGGGTTGCGGGAGGTGATGAGGATGTTGCCGGGGCCGCCCGCCGGGAAGAACGCCCGTACCGCCTCCGGGCTTTCGGCGTTGTCGAACACCAACAGCCAGTTGGCGTACGGCCGTCCGATGCGCAGCGCCTCCAGGACGGCCGCGACCGTCGAGGAGGCGTCGCTGCCGGCGGGTATGCCGAGACGCGGGGCGAGCTCCACCAGGGACAGGGAGATCTGCGCGGTGCGCTCGGCGGAGATCCACCACACCACGTCGTACTCGGACATCCGGCGATACAGGTACTCCACCGCCAGCAGACTCTTGCCGACGCCTCCCATGCCGTGCAGGGCGTGGGGCAGGACGGCTGTCGTCTTCTCCTGCAGCAGCCGCTGGTGGAGGGCCTCCAGGAGATCCTTGCGGCCGGTGAAGTTCGGGTTGCGCGGCGGGATGTTCCCCCAGACCGTGGGGGTGTTCCTGGTGCGCTCGGTACCCGCCGTGTGCGCCGGGGCCTGCTCTGGCATCACCGGCCTCCTGTTCCCCTGATGCGTCGGGTGGTCGGCGTCGCCCGGGGTGCGGGCGACGGGGTCGCTGGATGGAAAAGGTGCGATGGTGCTGGACGAGGACCGGTGCGCAGGCTCCTTTCGGAGGTCCGCGACCGCCTTGTCCACCTCTCCGGCCGGTTTCAGGAACGGCCCGGACAGGGCGTGGAGCACGGCGCTTTCCGACAGCAGCCACGGACCGGACTCCGCGTCCACCGGAGGGACTTGGGACACGGACTCGCCGCGCAGCAGCCGGGGCAGTCGCCACAAGTGTTCCCCGCCGGGTCCCCGGCGATCCCCCACCAGTTCGACAACCCGCACCAGGTCGGTACGGCGTCCGGCGGCCAGCAGCTCCTCGCGTACGCCGGGTGCGAACTCGTAGGCGGGGAACGCGCGGTCGGCCGGGCGGACGATCCCCTGCGCGAGCAGCAGCGCGAAGTCCGTGAGCGAACTGCCCGGCAGCAGCGCGTCCTGCACCTGCCGGACCAGCGGGTCGGTGAGGGGGATCGCGGCGAGCATGGTGGCCAGCGTGAACACCTGCTGGGGTGCTGCCGACCGCAGCCGGGCCACCAGCGCCGGGGCGTCCTGCTGCAGCGGGTCCGGTTCGGCAGGGGCGGGCACGTGCGCCCGCGGGAAGGTCACGGTCAGCGGCAGCCAGCGTGGCGCCCCGCCCAGCAGGCCCGACCAGGCGTCCAGCCAGCGGGCGGACAGCTCCAGCACGGGGACCGGTACGTCGGGCCGCCCCGGCGCCGACGGCAGGTCGTACGGGTCGGGGCCCAGCCCGCGGGCTCGCCAGCGCAGCCGGTTGTTGGGCGCTCCCGGGGCGGGCGAGCGCAGCTGCACCTGCCAGCCGCGCAGACCCGTCACCGGCCACACCGGATGCGGCAGCAGATGGATCAGACAGACCGGCCCGGCCTGCGCCCAGCGACGCAGCAAGGGCTCCACGCCGTGGTCACGCCAGTGCGGTCCGGCACCATCGGTGAGCAGCAGGGTCAGCCGCCCCGCCGCCCCCTGCCGGGGCAGTGTCGCCGGGGCCCTTCCGCGCCCGTACGGAAGCCGGTGTGCGGTGATCCTTCCAAAGGAACCGGTGTGGTGCAGCTCGCACCCGAACGCCCGCACCGTCGGCTCCCAGATCCCCATGGTGGGACCGGAGTCGGCGACCACGGCGACATCCCAGCGGGTGCCTGCGGGGTGCCCGGCGGGTCGCCGTAGGGCGGTGCCGGTGCGGCGTAGTGCTTCGGGTAATTCGGGGGGCAGTGGGGGCCAGGTGGGGGGTGGGGTCATGGGGTGTCGGCCTCCGCTCCGGTGGTGGGGGCCGTCACGGTGCCTCGCCCTGACCAGGGCGCGCGGTGTCCCCTGCGGTCCGGCAGCGCCCCAAAGGGGCGCGGGGCTGTGCCGATCAGCGGCTCCGCCGCGGGGCGCGACCAGCCACGACGGCGCCGCAACTGACACACGGCATCTCGCGCTCTCTTCAGCGGAGCGCCCTTCACGGCTGTTCCGCCTCCGTCCACGCCCACACCGTGTCCAGCGCCTCCTGCCAGCTGCGGTCCTCGGCGAGGGAGGTCAGTGCCCCCTGGGCCGCCAGGTGCAGTGCATCGAGGAGCCGCCGCACCACCGGCCCCTGGGCCGCCTCGGCGCGGTCCAGGAAGGCGGACAGGACGTCCTCCGCGAGGCCTTGCGGGAAGCGCGCGGCCGCGATGGCCTGCAGCGCCGCCCGGTCCGGCCGCGCCAGCGTCAACGGCACGCACTGCTCGGCCAGCGCACGCGACACGTCGCGTTCGCCGCCGGTGGTGATCACCACGAGAGGGAAGGCGTGACACTGCACGGCGCCGCCGCGCAGCGGCACCGCCGCCTCCGCGTCGTCGTCGGTCGCGAGGTGCGCGGGAGCCCCGGGCAGCGTGAAACCGCCCGCGTCCAGCACCGTGCACAGGTCCTCCGGCAGTGCGATCTCCGCCCGGTCCAGCCGGTCGAGGAGCAGTACCCGCGGTCTGCGGTACGGCAGGAAGGCGGTGCCCAGCGGGCCGAGCTGGCCGGCCCCGTCGTAGAGCCCCTCCTGGAGTGTGGACGCGCTGGTGAGGCGCCAGCGCAGCACCCTGCCGAGGTCCAGTTCGCGGCTGATCCGGTACGCGAGTGCCGACCTGCCCGTGCCGGGCTCGCCGGTCACCAGCAGGGGACGGCACAGTGCCAGCGCCGCGTTGACCCGCTCGACCTCGCCGGGGGCGGCCGGCAGCGGCTTCGTTCCGTCGCCGAGCACGGTCGGTGCGTACGGGTCGTCGGGCGGCGGGGGCAGGCAGGGGCCGTGGTGGAACCGGCGCCAGGGCGGCGGCTCGGGCCAGGGACGGGAGGCCGCAAAGCCGGGCAGGCCGGTTCCGCGGTAGACGCCCCAGGGCTCGGCGGTCGGCGACATCAGCGGTGTCCTCTCCGGTTGCCGGCCGCACTGCGCGGTCCGGTCGTACGGCTGTGCACGTGCCCCGGCCCCCCGAAGACCGTCAGGCCGGGTCCGGATCCATCGGGTTGCGTTCGGCGTCGTCCCACAGGACCGTCAGATGGCGGCCGATATGGCCGGTGCGGCCGGTGGCGGCGGCGTCGCCGTTCTGGCCGGCGGCCTCGCGGCGATATGCGTCGACTCTGGCCGGGAACCGCTTCAGGCCACCGCCGAGCAGATCGTCCAGGACCTCCCGCAGCCCCGACGTGGCCCGGTCGGCCCGGTTCCAGATCACCACCGGCAGCCCCATGCGCAGGGCGGTCTCCAGTTCCTGGCTGCCGTGCCCGGTGCCCGTCAGCGGAGGTTCGCTCAGCACCAGGGCGACCAGGTGCTCGTCCTCGTCGAGGCGCTGCTCCAGGGCGTGCGGCGCACCGGACCGGACCCGGGTGTCGGCCGCGTAGCAGACCGAGCGCGAGGGCGGTTCGTCCGCGCCGAGCTGCCGCCAGCGGGTGTTCCAGAACTCGTGCCACTCCCGTGTCTGCAAGCGGTCCAGGCTGCGGATGACCACCGAGAACTCGCTCGCCGACGTCATCTGCGAGGCCCAGTCCCAGTCGTGCGGCCACCACTCCACGGGCAGGTTCAGCAGCTCGAACGGCAGCACGAACTCCAGGAAGAGCGGCGCCGGTTCGGCCGCGTCGGCCGGTCCCGTGCGCCGGTGCCGCTCGGTCTGCCGGACGATCGAGCCGACCACGTCCTCCAACTGCTCCACCGGCACCTGGTGCCGCGGCTGCCCCTGCACCCAGCCGCGCCCCGGCCCGTCCGACATGTGCGAGGGGAACACGTTGTACTGGGTGTTGTTCAGCGGGTCCGTCTCGATACGGATCGCCAGATACCGCCTCAGCTGCCGGGCCACCCCGGACACCGACGACCCCCGCGCCCGATTCCGCTCCTCGTCCAGCAGCTCGGAGAGTCCGAGGCCCAGCGACCAGTGCCGGTTGCGGGCCATCACCTCCTCGCTGAGCTCCCGGCTCATGTACGGGGCGCACACGTCCAGGTGGAGCATCCACGGGGGCAGCTCACCGGGGGCCGTGTTCTGCCCGGCCAGATAGAGGAAGTCGTGCCAGGGGTTCTCGGCGTGCGGCGGCGGCTCGGTCAGCCGCTTCCCGGTGGCGAGCCAGACCAGGGCGGACCGCATCTTGTACGGATACGGCAGCGGCTGCAGCGGCTGCAGCGCCTCGGCGAGGAAGCGCCAGGAACCGAGGACCGCCAGTCCTTCCAGCGAGCCCACCGCGGTCCACTCGTCGGCGAGCCGCTGCACGGCGAACACCTGCGGACAGTACGGATCCATGCCGTGCAGCACGCCCGCCAGCACCGACAGCCCGTCCGGGTCCACGGAGCAGTGCCGGAACACGTCCAGGAACTGCTCGGCCACGGTGTCCTCGTCCCGCGTCGCGAGCGGACGCCCGGTCTCCCGGCCCACCGCGGCGACCAGCCCGGCGCGCCCCTCGGCCGTGCCCAGCGCACGCATCTCGATCAGGGTCCGCGCCGCCTTTCCGCCGATCCGGTCGCGTATCCGGGAGGCGTTGCGGTCCTCGCCGCCCGCCTCCGTCAACGTGGCCCGTCCGAGCGGGGGAAGGGCGGTGCCACGGTGGGTTTGGAGCGGCCGGTGCGCGCACCGCCGACGCCCGCCAGCAGAAGCTCCTGGGCGGCCTCGACGCCCAGCTCCGGCGAGGACAGGTCGATGTACACGACCGAGCCCAGCAGGCCCTGCGGAGCACACCGGTCCACCATCACCGGCACGAGATTGCGCAGCAGACCGTGCGGGTCGCCGTTCTGGACCGCCTGCCACTCCAGCCGGCCGTAGGCGGAGTCCAGATACGCCGGCGAGAGGACCGCGATGGTGCGTTCGCACTGTGTCACGCCCCCGTCCATGCCGAACAGCCAGTTGGTGCCCGGGACGAAGTCCCACTCCTGCACCAGGACGCTGTAGCCCGCCTTCTCCAGTTGCCACGAGATCCACACGGCCCACCTGCGGTCGGTGGCGGTGTAGGAGACGAAGAAGTCCCGGCGGTCGTCGATCCGTCGGTGCGCCGCAGCGGCGGCCCCGTTGACCCCGGCCGACGGCGCCCGGGCCAGCCGCTGCCGCACCAGCTCGCCCACCACATGGGAGGTCCAGCTCGGGCCCTCGATCTGCTCCACCGCGTGCGCCAACGCCATCAGACCACCCTGCTGCTCCTCGCAGTACCGCACCAGCTCCAGGAACTCGCGCATCAGGCTCGGCTGGTCCGCCGCCTCCAGCGGCTGCTCCAGCTCCGCCCCCACCAGCTCGAACAGCAGCGCCCGGGTCAGGCCGTCCGCGAGCTTGGGCGAGGCGAGCAGCGCCTGGACCACATTGATGGGCCAGTTGCGACCGCCGTCCGCCCGGGCACGCGGGTTGGGGTCGTCCGTGTCCACAACACCCCCCGAAGAAGTTGCGTCCAGGAGTCCAGGATACGGACGGGGTGACTGCCCGTCAGGGCTTCCGCAGCGGGCTGCTCACTTCTCGGCGTAGATCTCTCCGTGGATCTCGTGTATCTGCCATCAATGCCCGTTTGTGTCCGAGTGGTGCCCGAACCTGTTTACTTTCCGGAAATCCGGGCGTAGCCTCCGAGTGAAACCACAAGTTCGGGCATGGGTCGGAGGTGAACGGACATGTACGCACCGGAGCGACAGCAGGAGATCCTCCGGCTTGCCCGTGACGGCGGGCGGGTGGACGTGGTGTCGCTGGCCGAGGAGTTCCAGGTGACGGCGGAGACGATCCGCCGGGACCTGAAGGCCCTCGACCGCGCGGGGCTCGTCCGGCGGGTGCACGGCGGTGCCATACCGGCCGGACGGCTCGACTTCGAGCCGGACCTCGCCGAGCGCGAGGGCACCTCCACCGACGAGAAGGACCGCATCGCCAAGGTGGCCCTCACGGAGCTGCCGAGCGAGGGCACGATGATCCTCGACGCCGGTACGACGGTGGCGAGGCTCGCCGCCGCGCTGCCCCTGGAGGCGTCGCTCACCGTCGTCACGCACAGCCTGCCCATCGCGGCCCGCCTCGCGGACCACCCCGGCATCCAGCTCCACCTCGTCGGAGGGCGGGTACGGCACCGTACGCGCGCCGCCGTGGACGCCTGGGCGCTGCGGGCCTACAGCGAAATCCGGGCTGATGTACTTTTTGTGGCGGCCAACGGCTTCTCTGCCGACCATGGCCTGACCACCCCCGACCTCGCCGAGGCCGCGGTGAAGCGCGCGGCGGTGGCCGCGGCCCGCCGGGTGGTGCTGCTCGCCGACTCGTCCAAGCACGGCCAGGAGCACTTCGCCCGCTTCGGAGACCTGAGCGATGTGGACCTGCTGATCACCGACAGCGGGCTGAGCCCGGAAGACGCCACCGCCATCGAGCGCGGCGGCACGGAAGTAGTGCGCGCATGATCCTCACCGTCACCCCGAACCCCTCCCTGGACCGTACGTACGAGGTCCCCTGGCTCGACCGTGGCGAGGTCATCCGCGCCACCGGCGAGCGCATGGACCCGGGCGGCAAGGGCGTGAACGTCTCGCGTGCGGTCGCGGCCGCCGGGCAGCGCACGGTCGCGGTGCTGCCCCTGGGCGGTGCGCCGGGCGCGCTCGTCGCCGATCTGCTCGACGCGCAGGGCATCGAGGTCGCGCCGGTCCCGGTCGCCGGGGCCACCCGTTCGAACATCGCGCTCGCCGAGGCGGACGGGGTGCTCACGAAGATCAACGCGCCCGGACCGGAGCTGTCGGCGCAGGAGCAGGAGCTCCTGCTGAACACCGTGCACCGGCAGTCGCCCGACGCGGACTGGATCGCCTGCTGCGGGAGCCTGCCGCGCGGGCTCGGGCCGGCGTGGTACGCCGATGTCGTCGCCCGGGTGCACGCAGGGGGCGCGCGGATCGCCCTGGACACCTCCGGGCCCGCCCTGCTCGCGGCCCTGCGCGAGCGGCCCGACGTGGTGAAGCCGAACGCCGAGGAACTCGCCGAGGCCGTCGGGCGCCCCCTGTTCACCGTGGGCGACGCGGTGAAGGCGGCCGAGGAGCTGCGCGAGATGGGCGCGCGCGCCGTCCTCGCGAGCCTGGGCGCCGACGGGCAGCTGCTCGTGGACGCCTCGGGCCTCTGGTTCGGCAGCGCGCACGTGGACGTCGTACGCAGCAATGTGGGTGCCGGCGACTCCTCGCTGGCGGGTTTCCTGATCGCCGGCGGCAGCGGCCCGGAGGCCCTCGCCTCGGCGGTCGCCCACGGAGCGGCGGCCGTCCAGCTGCCGGGCAGTGTGATGCCGACACCGCGTGACCTGGATCCGGCGGCGGTGACGGTGACGGCCGAGGTGCCGGTGGACCGCGTACTCAAGGAGCCGGTGTCATGACGTATCCCGTATTGTCCGGTCTCGTGCCGTCCGGGCCGGTCCCGGCGCAGGTCGGGCGAAGTCCGCTGCAGGATTCGCGGCTCCGCCGCGGGGCCCTGTGCCGTCGACCGCCTGCGGCCTCGTCGTGGCTGGTCGCGCAGTTCCCCGCGCCCCTTTGGGGCGCTGCCGTACTCGGCGCAGCCAGTGGAGCGCTGGGGCGGCGCAGCTCCCCGTTACTCGCCGCGGCCCCCACCCCCACCGATCCCACCCCCCGCAGCACCCCCGTCCCCACCCCCGCCCTCCCCACCCCCCGGGCGATACGCGTGCGAAGGAGCCCGCGATGAGCGACATGATCACCGCGGACCTGGTCGACCTCGACCTGTCCGCCGATACGAAGGAAGCGGCGGCGCGTGCCCTCGCCGAGCGCATGGTGGCCCTGGGCCGGGTGACCGACCTGGAGGGCTTCCTCGCCGACGTGGCCGCGCGCGAAGCGCAGATGCCCACCGGCCTCGACGGCGGCATCGGCATCCCGCACTGCCGCAGCGAGCACGTCACCGAGCCGACGCTCGCGTTCGGACGCAGCGCCGCCGGCATCGACTTCGGCGCGGCGGACGGCCCCGCCGACCTGATCTTCCTGATCGCGGCCCCCGCCGGCGCCGACGACGCCCACCTGACGATCCTGTCGTCGCTGGCCCGGCAGCTGATGAACGCCGAGTTCACCGACGCGCTGCGGTCGGCGGGCGACGCGGCGGCCGCGGCCGCACTGATCCGCGGGGACGAGCCGGCCGCGGCCGGCTCCGAAGACTCCGCTGCGGCGTCGGGGGCGGCCTCCGCCGACGCCGCAGCGGGCAGCACGGCCCCGGCGCCGGGAGCGAGCGTCGAGGACGCCTCCGCCCCGGCACCGGGCGCCCCCTCGGCGGACGAGCGCCCCTTCCGTATCGTCGCCGTCACCTCCTGTCCGACCGGCATCGCGCACACGTACATGGCGGCCGAGTCGCTGGAGAACGCGGGCCGCGAGGCGGGCGTCGAGGTCACCGTCGAGCCCCAGGGCTCGGCGGGCTTCACCCGGCTCGACCCGGCCGTCATCGCCGCGGCGGACGCCGTGATCTTCGCGCACGACGTCCCCGTACGGGAGAAGGAGCGCTTCGCCGGCAAGCCGACCGTCGACGTCGGCGTGAAGGCGGGCATCAACCGCCCCGGCGAACTGATCACCGAGGTGCGTGGCAAGGCCGAGCGCGGTGAGGTGACCGCGGGGGCCGCGCCCGGCACCCCGGTCGAGCGCGCCGGTGAGTCCGGCGAGGGCTACGGCACCAAGCTGCGCAAGTGGCTGATGTCCGGTGTGAGCTACATGGTCCCGTTCGTCGCGGCGGGCGGTCTGCTGATCGCCCTCGGCTTCGCGATCGGCGGCTACAAGATCAAGTCGGCGCCGTCGGTGATGGACCACTTCGTGTGGACGCAGACCGACAGTTGGGCCGCCCTGATGTTCCAGATCGGCGCCGTGGCCTTCGGCTTCCTGGTCCCGGTCCTGGCGGGCTACATCGCCTACGGCATGGCGGACCGGCCGGGCCTGGTCCCCGGCTTCGTCGGCGGCATGATCGCCTCCACGATCAACGCGGGCTTCCTCGGCGGCCTGGTCGCCGGTCTGCTCGCCGGTGGCGTGGTGATGGCGATCCAGAAGATCAACATCCCGGCGGTGCTGCGCGGCATCATGCCGGTGGTGGTGATCCCGCTGATCTCCTCGGCGATCGTCGGGTTCCTGATGTTCGTCGTCGTGGGCAAGCCCATCGCGTCCGCGCAGAAGGGCATGACCGACTGGCTGAACGGCCTCTCCGGTTCCAACGCCATCCTGCTCGGCCTGCTGCTCGGCCTGATGATGTGCTTCGACCTCGGCGGCCCCGTCAACAAGGTCGCGTACACCTTCGCCACCGCCGGTATCGCGGTCTCCAACCCGAGCGACTCCGCGATGAAGATCATGGCCGCGGTCATGGCCGCCGGCATGGTCCCGCCGCTCGCGATGGCGCTGGCCACCACGGTCCGCGGCAAGCTCTTCACCGAGACCGAGCGTGAGAACGGCAAGGCCGCCTGGGTCCTGGGCGCCTCCTTCATCTCCGAGGGCGCCATCCCGTTCGCCGCGGCCGACCCGCTGCGCGTCATCCCCTCCTCGATGGTGGGCGGCGCGATCACCGGAGCCCTGTCGATGGCCTTCGGCGCCACCCTGCGCGCCCCGCACGGCGGCATCTTCGTGGTCCCGCTGATCGGCAACGCCTTCCTCTACCTGATCGCCATCGCGGTCGGCGTGTGCGTCACCACCGGTCTGGTGGTCTTCCTGAAGGGCATGCGCAAGTCGGCCCCGGGGACCGTGAGCCCCGGCACGGCGGACGACACGTCGACGGCGACGGCCCAGGCGAAGCAGCCGGTGGCCGCCTGACATCGAGGCCCTCATGCCCCTTTGGTGCACTGTGAGTCGATCAGTGCAGCTGAGGGGCATGTGCCTTACCTGCGAAGACTGCGAGATACATCACGGTCCGGGGTCAAAGTCCCGGACCGTGGTGTCTACTGGGGCGCATGCCCGATGAGCACGTCTCGATCCTCCAGTCGCTGGGCCTGGCCGTCCTCGCCTTCGCGGCCGTCGTGTGGACGCTCGGCCTGATCGGCCTGGTGCGCCGCGGCCGCTCCGAAGCCGGCAGCCTGCGGCTCGCCTTCCGCACGCTCTGGTACACCGGCCGCACCCCCCTGCGCTCCCTCCCGCACCAGCGGCAGTTCCCTCCCCATCTGGAGTACGTCGAACTGACGCCGACCGAGCGGGACGCCTTCGCGGGCCTGGTACGACAGCTCAGCAACGGCCGCTGACCCGCGGCCGACGGGTCAGGAGACCTGCGCCGCCCGCCGCTCCATCGCATCCCGGGCCGCGTCCTCGCTGACGTACACCTCGCACATGTGCCGCCCGTCGGGCGTCGCCGTGTGCTCGACCTCCCAGAGGGAGACCTCCGCGCCGTCACGCAGCAGGAACGCGTGCTCGTAGAGCGCGAAGCACAGCCCGGCCCGCCCCGCCCGGCACGGGCGCCCGAAAGCCTGCGTGATCTGGTGCGCGAACGCCGTGGCGAGCAGCGCGGCCGTCTCCGTGCCAGGCCGGTCCGGGTTCTCCGCGCGGCGCAGCAGCCGACGCGCATGATCCGCGGAGTCGTCCGGCACATACGCGTGCCTCGGCGCCGGGATCGGCGACAACTGCACCGTCACCGGCAGCTCGAAGTCCGGTGCGTCCGCAGGCAGCGGCAGCCGCGAGGTGGCCGCACGCAGCTCCTCCTCGTCGACATACACCTCGTGCTGCGCGAGGCTGCCCGGCGCGGTGTTGTGCACGAGCTCCCACAGCGTGAGCGCCGAGCCGTCGACCAGCAGCCAGGTGTGCCGGTACGTCTCGCGGTGCAGCCCCGCGCTGTGGTGCGCGGAGTGCAGCGAACTGTCGTACGCCAGCGCGCAGTCGAGTTGCCGTATCGTCTCGTCCGGCAGCTCGAAGGAGTTCAGGGCACGGCCGAGGAGCCGCTCGAGATGCTCCTCCGGAGACTCGGGCGACTCGGCTGGTTCGTACGCTGTCGTCTCGTACGGAACGCTCAAGGTTTCTCCCGGCGTTGCTGCATGTCACCTTGTGGGTGCATACCGTAGCCCCTCGGTCGGACATCATGTCCGGGAACCGAGAAAACGTACGCACAGAAAACGCGCGGGCCGTGTGAGAAGTTCCCACACGGCCCGACGATCTGTCAGAAGTCGCTGCTCAGACGGTGATTACGCGGCGCTTCCCGCCGTCCACTCGCTCCATGGCATGTTCCAGCCGTTGAGCCCGTTGTCGGGGGCGACCTTCTTGTCCGGGGAGTTCTTGACGATCACGACGTCGCCGATGAGCGAGTTGTCGTAGAACCACTTGGCGTTCGTGGCGCCCTGTGCGCCCTGCACATCGGCGAGCCCGACGCAGCCATGACTGGTGCCCTGGCGGCCGAAGGGCGGATTGCCCTTGTTGTACCAGTAGTTGCCGTGGATGAAGGTACCGGTCCGGGTCAGACGCATGGCGTGCGGCACATCCGGGATGTCGTACTCGCTGCCCAGGTCCACCGACTGGCTGTTCATGCGCGTCTGCACGAACTTCTCGGAGATCACCATCTGCCCGTTGTACGTCGTGTGCTCCGGGCTGCCCGAGGAGATCGGCACCGACTTGAGGGTCTGGCCGTCCCGCACGACCGTCATGGTCTGCGTGTTCACATCCACCGTGGAGACCTGGGAGCGCCCGATGGTGAAGGTGACGGTCTTCTTCTGCACCCCGTAGACGCCGTTCGCGCCCTCGACGCCGTCCAGGTCGATCTTCATCGTGACCTTGGAGCCGGCCTTCCAGTACTCCTCGGGCCGGAAGTCGAGCCGCTGCGCCCCGAACCAGTGCCCGACCACCTTCTGCCCGCTGCTCGACGTGACCGTGATGTGCGACTGCACGGCCTTCTTGTCGCTGATCACCTTGTTGAAGTCGAACGAGACCGGCATGCCCACGCCGACCGTCGTCCCGTTGTCCGGCGTGTACGTCCCGATGAAGCTGTTGGCCGAAGTGACCGTGGTGAAGATGGAGTTGGCGGCCGCCGTACGGCCGCTCCCGTCCTTCGCGGTCGCCGAGATCTGGTACTTCGTCCCGCGCTCCAGCTGGTGCTTGGGCTTCCAGACCCCGCCGTCCGCGGATATCGACCCCGCTACGACCTGTCCCGACCCGGCCACCGTCATCTTCACGTCGGTCAGCCTGCCGTCGCTGACCTTCACGCCGGTCGTGTTGATCGACGCGTCGGTCGAGCCGTCCTTCGCCGAGATGACGATCTTCGCCGTCGACGTCTTGGACGAGCCCCCGCCGCCCTTGCTGTCGCTCGATGAGTTGGAGGAGTTGGCGTTGGCGTCGCCACCGCAGGCGGTCAGGGTGAGCGCGCCGACCATCAGGGCGGCACAGGCCCCCAGTACGCGTACGCGCCGCGCGGCAATGTCCGGCGTTGTCACGGGCTGCTCCAGGTTCGTGTGATGTGCGTTGTCCGTTCCAGTGCGTGTGAAAGGAGGGATTCGGCGGACCGTGGGGTTCCCTCCGTCCGCGATGAACGCGATCACGTGACAGAACCGGGACAATCGCGTGCGAACGCAGCCCTGTTGTTACAGACCTCCGTACAACTCCTCGTACGACGGCCACATCCCGCCGGGCCCGTCCACCGGCTCCGCGGCGCGCACGGCCCGCACGATCGCCCGTGTCACCACGTCCGCGCCCGCCGCGAGGACCTCGTTCAGCGCGAGGGGATGCCCGGCGTCGAGCGGCCGTGCTCCGGTCGCCAGCGCGAACACCGTGTCGCCGTCGTTGAGCAGATGCACCGGCCGCACGGCGCGCGCGATGCCGTCGTGCGCCGTACCGGCGAGCTTCTGCGCCTGAGCCTTCGACAGGTCCGCGTCGGTGGCGACCACGGCGAGCGTGGTGTTCAGCGGGGGGAGCTCGTTCTTCGCGGCGCTCTCGGCGAGACGGCCGCGCGCGGCCTCGTGGACGTGTGGCTCGGGGTAGTTCACCCGGCCCTGGAACAACTCCCCGTACAGGACGCCTGTTTCCGGATCCATCGCCGATCCGGCCGCGTTGGCCACCACCAGGGCGGCCACCGTGATCCCCGAGCCGAGCACCGTGCTCGCGGTGCCGACCCCGCCCTTCATCGGCCCCACGGCCGCCCCTGTGCCGGCGCCCACGCACCCTTCCTGCACGCGTGCCCCGGCCTCGCTCGCCGCGGCCGCCTCGACCGCCGCCCGCCCGGTGGCGGCATCGGGCCTGGCCCGGAAGTCGCCGCCCCGCCCGAGGTCGAAGACGCAGGCGGCGGGCACCACCGGAACAACATGGGCCGGGTCCGCCCCGGCGCGCACCCCGCGCCCCTGCTCCTCCAGCCAGGCCATCACTCCCGACGCCGCGTCGAGCCCGTACGCGCTGCCGCCGGTCAGCACGATCGCCTCGACCTTCTGCACGAGGTTGCGCGGGTCAAGGGCGTCGGTCTCCTTGGTACCGGGGCCGCCGCCCCGCACATCCACGGCGGCGACCGCTCCGCCCTCGGGAGCCAGTACGACCGTGGTGCCGGTGAGCCAGCCGCCGCCGGTGCGTGTCGCATGCCCCACCCGCACTCCGGTGACGTCCGTCAATGCGTCAACTGTCATGGAGCCAGTCTCGCCCGGCCCGGCACGACAGCGCCCCGGTCAGCCCACCGGGCTCGTCGCGCGCTCCCCGCTCGATCCGCTCGCCCCGCGCTCTCCGCCGACCCTGCGCGCCGTCAGCATCACCCCGGCCGCCACCGACAGCGCCGACACCAGGCCCGCCGCGAACACCGCCCAGTCGCCCAGGAAGGTGCAGACGATCACGAGCAGCGCCGTGGTCGGCAGCACCAGCTGCTGGGCGATGCCCACCTTGTAGTAACGGGAGTGCAGCGCCCACACGGTGAGCAGATACAGCGCCGTCGGGAGGGTCACCGCCGCCGACGCCTCCAGCGTGGAGATGTGCGCCTTGCCGACGGCCTGCTCCACCGCCACCTCCAGGCCCGCCCCGACGGCGGCCGCCGAGGCGAAGATCAGGTAGTGGCCGTAACCCCACAGGAACGCCTGCCGGTTCGTGCGCAGATGGCCGTGGATCGGAACCGCGAAGTAGATCCACCAGGCGGCGAAGATGATCAGCAGTCCGCCCGCCGCGATCGGCAGCAGATCGCCCAGGGCGTCGTTCTCGTCGATGCCCGACTTCACCGCGACGGTGGCCGCCGCGATTGTCTCGCCGAGCACGATGATCGTGAACAGCCCGTACCGCTCGGAGATGTGGTGCGGATGCCAGGACGTGGGGTGGTCCTTCTCGGCGTACGGCGGCACGCACATCTCCAGGACCGCCATCACCACGAAGACCCACACCCGGGCGCCCGCCGGCAGAACCACCAGCCCGAGCCAGCCGATCATGCACAGCGACACACCCGCGGCATACCGCAGCCCCATGGTCCGCTCGGCGCCCTCGGTCGAACGGGCGGCGCGCAGCCACTGCGCGGTCATGGCGACCCGCATGATCACATAGCCCAGCCAGACCACCAGGAACTCGTGGTCCTCGAACGCCCGCGAGATCCCGGCCGCCAGTACCAGCACCCCGGCGATCTGGACCAGGGTGACGACCCGGTAGAGCACGTCGTCGTTGTCGTACGCCGAGGCGAACCAGGTGAAGTTCATCCACGCCCACCAGATGGCGAAGAAGACCATCGCGTAGTTGAGGATCCCCTCGCCCGCGTGCCCCTCGGCGATGGCGTGCACCAGCTCGACGCCCGCCTGGGCGACCGCCACGACGAAGCACAGGTCGAAGAAGAGCTCGAGCGGCGAGGCGACGCGGTGCGCCTCCCCGCGGCCCCGGGCCGCGAGCCTGCGCAGGGGGCGGCGGTTCGCCGGTGTGCCGGAGGACGCGGGCGGCGGAGTGGAGCTGGTCGTCATGGGACCAAGCACAGCAGACAACCGGCGGGAATTCCTGGGCAGCAGGTACCGCCCTGCCCGCACGGCGCCCGGCCCGCAGGCCGGGCGGGCGGCCGGTGCGACCCGGCCGCCGCGCACCGCCGGGGCCGTACCCTGGACGCATGACCTCCGCCCCCGCCCCCGAGCCGCGCGCGCCGAAGCCCGCGCTGATCTTCGACGACCCGCTGGACCAGCAGTCCTCGGACGACACCGACCGCGGCTGGGGCGAGCGGCCGGGGGCGGACGGCGACTCCGCGGCCGACCTGAAGCGCTTCCTCGACGAGAAGCCGCCCCACCACCTCTGAACCGCGCGGCCCGCTGCCGCTACCGCTCGTCGCGCCCGGCCGCACGCTGTGCGACCAGCTCGTCGCGGATCTGCTTCAGCACCTCCAGCTCGGTCACCTCGATCACCTCGTGCGTGCCCTCGCGCGCCTTGCGGCGGGCCTCCACGCGAGCGAGGTACTTCGCCATGGGCAGCACCATCAGGAAGTAGACGACGGCCGCGGTGATCACGAAGCTGAGGGTGGCGCCGAGGACCGAGCCCCACATGAGCTGGATCCCGTGGTTGCCCGGGCACGACTCGCTCAGGCACGACTTGTAGTTGTCGAGGTTCGTGGTGCCGATCGCCCCGACCAGCGGATTGATGAGCCCCTTCACCACCGAGTTCACGATGTTGGTGAACGCGGCGCCGATGACCACCGCCACCGCCAGATCGACGACGTTCCCGCGCATCAGGAAGGCCTTGAAGCCCTGCCAGATGCTCGGTTCCTTCTTCTCGCTCACCTCGGGTCCTCTTCTCGCACGCACAGGTTGGGGAACAAACAGTTCCGCAACCTACGGCACCGCGCGACCGCCCTGCCCGACCGGGTGGCCCGACCGTCGGACTCGACAGGAATCCGCGCAGGATGCACACATCGCGGACGTCGTGAATCAGCACACCGTCACCGCCAGCCGTGCCGTCGCGCTCGCGCCGGCGAGGTGCGCCGCCGTGGAACGAGGAACCGAGAGCACGACCAGCGCCCCGCTGTCGGCCCCGTCGTCCAGGGGCTCGGGCACCTCGGTCACCCGTGCCCCGCGCGCGACCACACGGGCATCGCCGCCCGTCGCCGTCTGCTGGGCGGCGACGACGTCCACCCGGTCGCCGGGCCGCAGCAGCCGGACCGTGGCCCCGTCGGCGATCCGCACCGGCGCGGCCACCATCTGTACGGCGCGGTGCTTCCGTACGGGATCCGCCACCGGATGGCCACGCGCCGGGCCGGTGGCCCGTGGCCCCGCCACCAGCGCGGCCGCGGTCACCGCGAGGCCTGCGGCCACGGCCCGCCTGCGGTGCCGTACGAGCCGCCGTAGCTGATACCGCCCGCCGCGCACCCGCACGGGAGCGAAGTGCGGAACCTCGCAGGTGGCGGGGGTGTCGGTGCCGGGTGGGCACGGGGTGGAAAGGGCGGGGAAGAGCAGCGGGGGAGGGAGGGACACGTGGATCACCACCTGCGTCGAGGAATCGGCCTGCAGGCCCACGATGAGGCCTCGCGGCGATCTCTGCCGACGCCGGTGGACTACCGACGGGTTGTGGACAACTCCCTCACCGGAACGGGGAGTTCCGGAGCTTCGGCTCCCGCCGAGGCTCGTCCCCGGAACCTCGTCACGGCAGCTCGAAACCCGGATCCATCCCACCCAGCGCGTTCGTGCACAGGCAGTCCCGGTCCTCGTTCGCCGGCAGGGCGGCCACCGCGTCGAAGAGCACGCCCCGCAGCCGGTCCACGTTCGCCGCGAACACCCGCAGCACCTCGTCGTGCGAGACGCCCTCACCGGTCTCGGCGCCCGCGTCGAGGTCGGTGACCAGCGTCATCGTCGAGTAGCAGAGCTCCAGTTCCCGGGCGAGCGCCGCCTCGGGATGGCCGGTCATGCCGACCACCGACCAGCCCTGCGCCTGATGCCACAACGATTCTGCGCGGGTCGAGAAGCGCGGTCCCTCGACCACGACCAGCGTGCCGCCGTCCACCGGCTCCCAGTCCCGGCCGCGCGCGGCCTTCAGGGCGGCCGTGCGTCCGACGGGGCAGTAGGGATCGGCCAGGGACACGTGCAC
Organism: Streptomyces sp. NPDC001157; assembly: GCF_053598255.1. Taxonomy (NCBI): domain Bacteria; kingdom Bacillati; phylum Actinomycetota; class Actinomycetes; order Kitasatosporales; family Streptomycetaceae; genus Streptomyces; species Streptomyces sp. NPDC001157. The sequence goes on along the minus strand of NZ_JBSFJW010000008.1, from coordinate 27,172 downwards.
CACGTTCGGGATGTTGCCGCCGGGCAGCGGCAGCCCGTCGAAGTACGTCCCCACCCGCGACTTCGTACGGTCGACCAGCTGGTCCGGCACGAGCAGCGTGCCCGGACCGTACTCGGGGCGCAGACCGCCCACCGCGCACGGGCCGAGCACCTGGCGCACGCCGAGCGACCGCAGCGCCCAGAGGTTGGCCCGGTAGTTGATCCGGTGCGGCGGCAGATGGTGGCCGCGTCCGTGGCGGGGCAGGAAGGCGACCCGCCGGCCGGCGATCTCACCGAGGAAGAGGGAGTCGCTGGGGGGCCCGTAGGGGGTGTCCACCTGGACCTCGGTCACGTCGTCGAGGAACGAGTAGAAGCCCGAGCCGCCGATTACACCGATCTCTGCGTTCGCCATGGCGGCACAGTATCCGGCCCCGGCGGTGGGCGGAGAGGGGGATCCGGAGACGACGAGAACCCTGTCGTCGTACGACGACAGGGTCCCGGTGAGCGAGTCCTTAGGCGGCGGAGCTGCTGCTGGAGGAGGTGCCGGTGCTCGACGGCTTCGAGTCCGAGGACGACGAGGACGGGGCCGACGACGAGGTGGACGTCGACGACTTCGAGGACGACGCCGGTGAGCTGCTCGAAGAGGAGCCGCGGCTGTCGTTCCGGTAGAAGCCGGAGCCCTTGAAGACAATGCCGACCGCGGAGAACACCTTCTTCAGGCGGCCACCGCAGTTGGGGCACTCGGTCAGGGCGTCATCGGTGAACTTCTGCACCGCCTCGAGGCCCTCGCCGCACTCGGTGCACTGGTACTGGTAGGTGGGCACTGTCTTCCTCCTGGCACTCTCACTCAATGAGTGCTAACGAAGGTCCATAGTGACGTATTCCCGGGGATCAGTCCACCGTCACCGGCACTCGGTGACCGACGCCACGTGCGACGGTCAGGCTGCGGGGGCGTGCCACGAGCCGTGACCGAAGGGCCACGAGGGTCGTCAGCGCCAGTACGGTACCGGCCATCGGCACCAGGAATCCGGCCCCGCCCCAGAAGCGGTCCTCCAGCTGTCCCGCGACCGTGACGGCCGCCGCCTGGCCGAGCGCCACCGCGCCGGTCAGCCAGGTGAAGGCCTCGGTGCGGGCGCCGGCCGGGACCAGGCCCTCGACCAGCGTGTAGCCGGTGATCAGCGCGGGCGCGATGCACATGCCGACGAGCAGGCCGAGGCCGGCCAGAACGAGCACCGAGTGGGCGGCCCACAGGCCGGAGGCCGCCAGGGCGAGGGCGCCGTACCCGAGGACGAGCCGCCGCTGCGGGGCCACCTTCCAGGCGACGGCGCCGCAGACGATGCCGGAGAGCATGTTGCCCGCCGCGAAGACGCCGTAGAGGACGCCGTTCAGGCCGGGCTCGCCGATCGACTCGGTGAACGCGGCCAGCGAGACCTGCATGCCGCCGAAGACGGAGCCGATGCCCAGGAAGGCCACGATCAGAACGCGCACACCGGGGACGCGCAGCGCGGAGGCGTGCTCCACGCGCGCGTGCCCCGTTGCGCTGACCTCGGGCTGCGTGCTCTTCTGCGCCGCGAACAGCAGACCGCCGACGAGCGTCAGCGAGGCCTCCGTCACCAGGCCGGCGGCCGGGGTGACGGCGGTGCACAGAGCGGTGGCGAGGAGCGGGCCGAAGACGAAGGTCAGCTCGTCCGTGACGGACTCGAAGGCGGCCGCGGTGGTCATCAGGGGCGAGCCCTGGAGCTTCACGCCCCAGCGGGCGCGCACCATGGGGCCGACCTGCGGCACCGAGGCGCCGGTCGGCACCGCCGCCGCGAACAGGGCCCACAGGGGTGCGTGGGCCAGCGCGAGCGCGGTGAGGGTCAGGCCCGACAGCGAGTGCAGCAGCACGCCGGGGATCAGCACGGCGCGCTGCCCGTAGCGGTCGGCGAGGCGGCCGCTGTAGGGCGCGAACAGGGCCATGGAGACGCCGGTGACGGCCGCCGCGGCGCCGGCCGCGCCGTAGGAGCCGGTGGTGTGCTGCACGAGCAGCACGATGGAGATGGTGAGCATGGCGAACGGCTGGCGTGCCGCGAAGCCGGGGAGCAGGAACGTCCAGGCGCCGCGGGTGCGCAGCAACTGTCCGTAGCCCGGGCGGGAGGTGACCGTGGATGCCACGGCCCGTGCCTTTCTGCCGCCTGGTAGCGCGGCCCCCCTTTGCGGGCGGCGCCGAGAGCTGTCCTCTTGCGCGGAACTGCGGTAGATACCGGCGGTCCACTGCTCAGGGACGTCCCGGCCGCCATACGGTCGCGCCAGCACTGCGTCAGGCAGAGTTGGTTCGATCAGGGTGCGCCTTCATCGTACAGGGATCAATTGCTGATGTGCCTGTGAATATGAGCACCATGCGTGCGTTCACCTGGGATTACCGGGGGTGTGAACCGTACGAAACATGCCATTAACGCCCAGCGCCCGCTTCCAGTCCGTTGGTCCCGAGCCATCCGGCCAGCTTGCCGCCGTGGCCGACCGAGCGCAGCCGCCGCTCGGCCGCGTCCCGCACCGGGTCCGTGGCGACCACGAGCAGTTCGTCGCCGCGCCGCAGCACCGTCGTGGGCAGGGGGACAAACGATTTTCCTTCGCGGACGACCAGGGTGACGGCCGCACCGGCCGGCAGGCGCAGCTCGGCCACCTCGACGCCGTGCATCTTCGAGCCCTCGGGGATCGCGACGGACAGCAGATGCCCGCGCAGCCGCTCCAGCGGGGCGGACTCGATGCCGAGGTCGGCGGCCTCGGCATCCTCGCCCAGGCGCAGTGTGCGGGCGAGCCAGGGCAGCGTCGGCCCCTGGACCAGCGTGTAGACGACGACCAGGACGAAGACGATGTTGAAGATGCGGCGGCTGGCGTCGACGCCCTGCACCATCGGGATCGTCGCCAGGATGATGGGGACCGCACCGCGCAGCCCGGCCCAGGACATCAGGGTCTGCTCCTGCCACGGCACCCGGAACGGCGCCAGGCACAGCACCACGCTCAGCGGGCGCGCCACCATGGTCAGCGCCAGGCCGATGACGAGCGCGGGCCACACGTCGTCGCCGAGCTCGTGCGGGGTGACCAGCAGGCCGAGCAGGACGAACATGCCGATCTGGGCGATCCAGCCGAGCCCTTCGGCGAAGCCGCGGGTGGCGGGCCAGTGGGGCAGTTTCGCGTTGCCCATCATCATCGAGGCGAGGTAGACGCCCAGGAAGCCGCTGCCGTGCGCCAGTGCGCCGCCCGCGTACGCGGTGACGGCGATGGCCATGACGGCGATCGGGTAGAGGCCGGAGGCGGGCAGCGCCACGTGCCGAAGACCCCAGGAGCCGAGCCAGCCCACCGCGAGACCGATGGCCGCTCCGATGGCGAGTTCCAGGGCTATCTCGCCCAGCAGCACGTACCAGTGGTCGACCGGGCCGGCCGTGGAGAAGGCGACCACCAGGATGACCACCGGGGCGTCGTTGAAGCCGGACTCGGCCTCCAGTGTGCCCGTCACGCGCGCGGGGAGAGGGATCCTCCGCAGCACCGAGAAGACCGCCGCAGCGTCGGTGGAGGAGACCACCGCCCCGACGATGAGCGCCTGCCGCCACTCCAGCCCGATCAGGAAGTGCGCGGCCGATGCCGTGACCCCGACGCTCACCGCGACCCCGCCCAGTGCCAGCGCGGATGCGGCCGGCAGGGCCGGCTTGATCTCCTTCCACTTCGTGCCGAGTCCGCCCTCGGCCAGGATCACGACCAGGGCCGCGTATCCGATGACCTGGGTCATCTCGGCGTTGTTGAAGTGGATGTTGCCGATGCCGTCCTGGCCCATGAGGACCCCGATCCCCAGGTACACGAGCAGGCTGGGGAGCCCGCTGCGTGAGGAGATCCGGACCGCGGCCACGGCGACGAGCAGGACGAGCGAGCAGACGAGCAGAAGCTGGTTGAGGTGGTGGACAGTCAGCGGCCGTTCCCTTCCCTGACTCACACGCATCCCGCGCGGGAGCTCACGTACATAGGACACGAAGTCGAGAAACTCCGCACCCAAGTACTTCGTTACCTTACCTAACTCTTGACGATTTCTTGACGCTCGCCGAGGCAAGATCGAACGCGCGTCCGCGCCGGTTCCCGACTCCGCGTCAAGGCCCGCAGGGCCCTGCGCCTATGGTTGCTCCAGCGCTCATTCAAAGTCACAGCCCCGCCTGCCGCTCGCGTTAGGACAGCAAGGACAGCGATGCCCTCCAACACCACCGCCACAACGGGTGACAAGCCCGGCAAGTCCGGCAGGAAGAAGGGGCGCAAAGCCCGACTGGTCGTGCTGGTACTGGTCCTGGCCATCATCGGAGGCCTCGCCTACGGGGCGTACTGGTCCATCAGCACCGTCCGCGCGTCGTTCCCGCAGACCAAGGGCTCCATCACGCTCGACGGCCTGTCAGGACCCGTCGACGTCAAGCGCGACGGAAACGGCATCCCGCAGATCTACGCGTCCTCCGACGAGGACCTGTTCATGGCGCAGGGCTACGTCCAGGCGCAGGACCGGTTCTACGAGATGGACGTGCGCCGCCACATGACCTCCGGCCGCCTCTCGGAGATGTTCGGCAAGGACCAGGTCAAGGACGACGAGTTCCTGCGCACCCTGGGCTGGGACCGGGTGGCGAAGCAGGAGTACGACACCAAGCTGTCGGCCTCCACCAAGAGGTACCTCCAGGCGTACGCCAAGGGAGTCAACGCCTACCTGAAGGGCAGGAGCGGCAAGGACATCTCCCTGGAGTACGCGGCCCTGGGCTTCGTCAACGACTACGAGCCGGCGCAGTGGACCCCGGTCGACTCGATCTCCTGGCTGAAGGCGATGGCCTGGGACCTGCGCGGCAACATGCAGGACGAGATCGACCGCGCCCTGATGACCAGCCGCCTCGGCCCCAAGCAGATCGCCGACCTGTACCCGGACTACCCGTACAGCCGCAACAAGGCGATCGTCCAGGAGGGCCAGTACAACGCGCTCACCAAGACGTTCCAGCAGAACGGCAGCTCGTCCACGAGCGGTACGTCCGGTACCTCTGGTACGTCCGGTAGCTCCACGAGCAGCGCGACCGGCTCGGCCCTGACGAGCCAGCTGTCGGGTCTCTACAAGGTCCTCGACAACGTCCCCACGGCGGTCGGCGTGAACGGCCAGGGCATCGGCTCCAACTCCTGGGTCGTCGCTGGGAGCCACACCATCAAGGGCAAGCCGCTGCTGGCCAACGACCCGCACCTGTCGGCCTCACTGCCGTCGGTCTGGTACCAGATGGGCCTGCACTGCCGCAGCGTCTCCAGCAAGTGCCAGTACGACGTGACCGGTTACACCTTCGCGGGCATGCCCGGCGTGGTCATCGGCCACAACCAGAACATCGCCTGGGGCATGACCAACTCCGGTGTCGACGTCACCGACCTGTACCTGGAGAAGGTCTCCGGCGACGGCTACCTCTACGACGGCACGGTGCGGCCGTTCAAGACCCGCGAGGAGACCATCAAGGTCGCCGGCGGCAAGTCCAAGACGATCGTCGTCCGCCAGACCGCCGACGGGATGCCCCTGCTCTCCGACCGCGACGACGAGCTCGTGACGGTCGGCAAGAAGGCCGCCGTCAACACCGCCGCACCCGACCGCGGCGACGGCTACGGCATCGCGCTGCGATGGACCGCGCTCGACCCCGGCACCTCCATGGACGCCGTCTTCGCCCTGGACAGGGCCTCGAACTGGAGCGACTTCCGCTCCGCGGCCGCCCTGTTCGACGTGCCCTCGCAGAACCTCGTCTACGCCGACAAGGCCAACATCGGCTACACGCTGCCCGGAAAGATCCCCACGCGCGCGAAGAAGGACGACGGCTCGATCCCCGCGCCCGGCTGGGACTCCGGCTACAAGTGGACCGGGTACATCCCCAAGAACGCGCTGCCCTACGAGTTCAACCCGAAGCGCGGCTACATCGTCACCGCCAACCAGGCCGTGATCGACCCGGACAAGTACCCCTACACGCTCACCAAGGACTGGGGCTACGGCACCCGCAGCCAGCGCATCACCGACCTGATCGAGTCGAAGATCAAGGGCGGCGGCATGATCTCCACCGACGACATGCGTCAGATGCAGCTGGACAACAGCAGCGAGATCGCCAAGCTGCTCGTGCCCCAGCTGCTGAAGATCGACATCAAGGACAAGGACGTCCGCGGCGCGAAGGCCGTCCGTGAGGCGCAGGACCTGCTGGAGGGCTGGGACTACACCCAGGACGCCGACTCGGCCGCGGCCGCCTACTTCAACGCGGTCTGGCGCAACATCCTCAAGCTCGCCTTCGGCAACAAGCTGCCCAAGGAGCTGCGCGTCGAAGGCCAGTGCCTGTGGGTCGACCCGGTCAACAGCACCGGGCCCGCGGACGAGACGAACAAGGTGCGCGAGTGCGGCGAGCGCGCTGCCGACCAGGCGCAGCCGGACGGCGGCGACCGCTGGTTCGAGGTCGTCCGCAGGCTCATGGACGACCAGAAGAGCGACTGGTGGTCCACGCCCAAGTCGCTCACCAGGCCCGGGGCGAGCGACAATCGCGACGATCTGTTCAAGCGCGCCATGATCGACGCCCGTTGGGAGCTGACGGCCAAGCTCGGCAAGGACATCGACACCTGGAGCTGGGGCCGGCTGCACCGCCTGTTCCTGAAGAACCAGACCCTCGGCACCGACGGCCCCGGCTTTGTGAAGTACGTCCTCAACCGCGGCCCCTGGAAGCTCAGCGGCGGCGAGGCGACGGTCAACGCCACCGGCTGGAACGCGGCGGGCGGTTACGGCGTCGTCTGGGTGCCGTCGATGCGCATGGTGGTCAACTTCGACGACCTCGACAAGTCGAAGTGGATCAACCTCACCGGCGCCTCGGGGCACGCCTACAGCGCCCACTACACCGACCAGACGAGCAAGTGGGTCAAGGGCGAACTGCTCGACTGGAACTTCTCGGACAAGGCCGTCGACAAGAACACCAGTGACACCCTCGTCCTGAAGCCATGAGCCACCGGCCCTAGGCCACGGATCAGGATCACGGAAAGTGCCCTCCACGCGCGCGTGGAGGGCACTTCTCATGTGAACCGCCGTACCCCCGACGGCGTCACCACCGCATGCACCGGCCGGTCGTGCGGCTCCTCCGGGACGTGCCCGACGACCTCCGAGTCGTACAGCAGCACCACCAGCGCGGGGTGGGCGTCCGCGCGCTCCAGACGCGTGAGGACGCGGTCGTAGGACCCTCCGCCGCGCCCCAGCCGCATCCCGCGGGCGTCGACCGCGAGACCGGGCAGCAGCACGACGTCGGCGCCGGTCACGGCGTCAGGGCCGAGCCGTTCGCCGACGGGCTCGAAGAGGGCCATTTTTCCGCCGTGTTGGATGCGCGCGAGGGAGCCCTCCCCGGCGTAGGCGCCCCAGTCGAGATCGTTGTCCGGGAGAAGGGCGGGGAGCAGGACGCGCACGCCCCGCTCGCGCAGCGCGTCCAGGAGCGCGAGCGTCCCCGGCTCGCTGCCTACGGAGACGTACGCCGCCACCGTGCGCGCATGCGCCAGCTCCGGCAGCTCGAGAGCGCGACCGGCCAGTGCGTCCGCGGATTCCCGCACGTCATCCGCTGTCAATCTGTTTCTCACCGCGAGGAGCTCTCGCCGCAACATTCGCTTGTCAGCCTCGGTCGCACGTCCGATGTGACTCATAGGTCGCACCCGTACCCTTCTATATACGCTCATATGAGAGCCAATTAACCGGAGCCTCAGATTCCCTGCCAAGGCACCGGATAAGGTTGCCGCCATGACCCAGTCGCACCCCAGGATCAGCAAGGCTGTCATCCCTGCAGCGGGCCTCGGCACGCGGTTCCTGCCGGCCACCAAGGCCACTCCCAAGGAGATGCTGCCGGTCGTCGACAAGCCGGCGATCCAATACGTGGTCGAAGAGGCGGTGTCGGCGGGCCTCGACGACGTCCTCATGATCACGGGCCGCAACAAGCGCCCCCTTGAGGACCACTTCGACCGCAACTACGAGCTCGAGTCCGCCCTCCAGAAGAAGGGCGACGCGGGCCGGCTCGCCAAGGTCCAGGAGTCCAGCGACCTCGCGACCATGCACTACGTGCGTCAGGGCGACCCCAGAGGCCTCGGCCACGCGGTGCTGTGCGCCGCCCCGCACGTAGGCCGCGAGCCCTTCGCCGTTCTCCTCGGCGACGACCTGATCGACCCGCGCGACCCGCTCCTCGCCCGCATGGTGGAGGTCCAGGAGCAGCGCGGCGGCAGCGTCATCGCGCTCATGGAGGTCGCGCCCGAGCAGATCCACCTCTACGGCTGTGCGGCTGTCGACCCCACCGAGGACGCCGACGTCGTCAAGGTCCACGACCTGGTCGAGAAGCCGGCCGCGGCGGACGCCCCGTCGAACTACGCGATCATCGGCCGGTACGTCCTCGACCCGCACATCTTCGACATACTGCGCAAGACCGAGCCGGGCCGCGGCAACGAGATCCAGCTCACCGACGCACTCCAGCAGCTCTCGCAGGACGAGAAGGTCGGCGGCCCGGTGCACGGCGTCGTCTTCAAGGGCCGCCGCTATGACACCGGCGACCGCGGCGACTACCTGCGTGCCATTGTCAGACTCGCATGCGAACGTGAAGACCTGGGCCCGGACTTCCGGACCTGGCTTCGCAGTTACGTAGCCGAGGAGATGTAGCAACGTTGAGCAGCGCCGCGCCCCGCACCACCGGCCAGGACCACCTCTGGTCGGTGGACGAGCACCTGGAGGACATCCTCACCACCGTCCGCCCCCTGGAACCCATCGAGCTGCAACTCCTCGACGCCCAGGGCTGCGTCCTGGTCGAGGACGTCACGGTGCCGGTCTCGCTGCCGCCGTTCGACAACAGCTCCATGGACGGGTACGCGGTGCGGGTCTCGGATGTCGCGGGCGCGAGCGCGGAGTTCCCCGCCGTCCTGGCCGTCGTCGGGGACGTCGCGGCGGGCCAGGCGGACCTGCTCCATGTGGGCCCCGGCCAGGCCGCCCGCATCATGACCGGCGCTCCGCTGCCGCCCGGCGCGGAGACCGTCGTCCCCGTCGAGTGGACCGACGGCGGCCTCGGCGAGGGCCCGGCGACCGGCATGCGCGCCCGGTCCCTGGCCCCCGAGGGCGCCGAGGGACATGTGCACGTGTACCGCCCGGCCGAGGCACGCGCGCACGTACGCGCGAAGGGCAGCGACGTGAGGTCCGGCGACCGCGCCCTGGAGGCCGGCACGGTCCTCGGACCGCCGCAGATCGCCCTGCTCGCCGCGATCGGCCGCGGCACGGTACGCGTGCGCCCCCGCCCGCGCGTGGTCGTCATGTCCACCGGCAGCGAACTCGTCCAGCCCGACGAGAAGCTGGGCAGCGGCCAGATCTACGACTCCAACAGCTTCGCCCTCACCGCCGCCGCCCGCGACGCCGGCGCCATCGCCTACCGCGTGGGCGCCGTCGCCGACGACGCGGAGACCCTCCGCTCCACCATCGAGGACCAGCTCGTGCGCGCGGACCTCCTGGTCACCACGGGCGGCGTGAGCGTCGGGGCGTACGACGTCGTCAAGGAGGCCCTGTCGTACGTCGGCGACGAGGACGAACCGGGCAGCGGCGTCGAGTTCCGCAAGCTCGCCATGCAGCCGGGCAAGCCCCAGGGCTTCGGCTCCATCGGCCCCGACCACACCCCGCTGCTGGCGCTCCCCGGCAACCCGGTGTCGTCGTACGTCTCCTTCGAGCTCTTCGTCCGCCCCGCCATCCGCACCCTCATGGGGCTCGACGACGTGCACCGGCCGCGCACTCGCGCGACCCTTACCGCTCCCAAGGCGCTGACCTCGCCGAAGGGCCGCAGACAGTTTCTGCGGGGGACGTACGCCGACGGCTCCGTGACCCCGGTCGGCGGCGCCGGATCCCACCTGGTCGCGGCCCTCGCGCACGCCGACGCACTGATCGTCGTCCCCGAGGACGTGGAGTCCGTCGAGCCCGGCTCCGAGGTCGAGGTCGTCCTGCTCGGCTGAGTCCTCCCGGCTAGCGGTACCGTGTCGCGCACAACAGACCCACGCGCCGCACCGCGAGGGGCCCGGACGGGAGCGCCACACAACCAATGAGTACGGACGATCGACTGACCCACATCGACGACGCGGGCGCCGCCCGCATGGTCGACGTGTCCGGCAAGGACGTGACCGCGCGCACCGCCCGCGCCAGCGGACGCGTCCTCGTCTCGCCCCGAGTGGTCGAGCTGCTGCGCGGTGAGGGGGTCCCCAAGGGCGACGCTCTCGCCACCGCGCGCATCGCGGGCATCATGGGCGCCAAGCGCACCCCGGACCTCATCCCGCTGTGCCACCCGTTGTCGGTGTCCGGTGTGAAACTGGACCTGTCGGTCGCGGACGACGCCGTCGAGATCCTGGCCACCGTCAGGACCACGGACCGCACGGGCGTCGAGATGGAGGCCCTCACCGCCGTCTCCGTCGCCGCGCTCACCGTGATCGACATGGTCAAGGCGGTCGACAAGGGAGCGGTCATCACGGACGTACGGGTGGAGGAGAAGACGGGCGGCAAGTCGGGCGACTGGAGCCGGACATGACGTATCGCGCGCTTGTCGTCACCGCCTCGAACCGCGCCGCCGCCGGGATCTACGAGGACAAGGGCGGCCCGCTGATCGCCGATGGCCTGAGGGGCTTCGGCTTGGCCGTCGACGGACCGCAGGTCGTGCCCGACGGGGACCCGGTGGAGGCCGCCCTGCGCGCCGCCGTCGAAGCCGGGTACGACGTGATCGTGACCACCGGGGGCACCGGCCTCACGCCCACCGACCGCACCCCCGAGGCGACCCGCGCGGTCATCGACCACGAGGTGCCGGGCATCGCCGAGGCCATCAGGGCGTTCGGACGGGACAAGGTGCCCACCGCCGCGCTCTCCCGGGGCCTGGCCGGAGTTGCGGGAGGCACACTGATCGTCAATCTGCCGGGCTCCACCGGCGGGGTGAAGGACGGCCTCGCCGTCCTGGAACCCGTCCTGGTCCATGCCGTCGACCAGATCCGCGGCGGCGACCACCCCAGACCCGGCTCCACCAGTGGGGGTGCGAGCTGAACAGCCCATCCTGGCCCGTCGTGCTGACGGACGGCGACATCGTCCTGAGGCCGATAAAGCTGCGCGACCAGCGGGCCTGGCGCGAGGTCAACCGGCGCAACCGGGACTGGCTGCGACCCTGGGAGGCGACCATTCCGCCGCCCACCCCGAGCGGGCCGATCGCGCACCGGCCGACCTACCGCCAGATGGTCCGGCACCTGCGGTCCGAAGCGAACTCCGGCCGGATGCTGCCGTTCGTCATCGAGTACCAGGGGCGTCTGGTCGGGCAGTTGACGGTCGCCGGGATCACCTGGGGCTCCATGTGCTCGGGGCACATCGGCTACTGGGTGGACGAGTCGGTGGCCGGACGCGGAGTGATGCCGACCGCCGTGGCGCTTGTCGTGGACCACTGTTTCCGCACCGTCGGACTGCACCGCATCGAGGTCTGCATTCGCCCGGAGAACGGGCCGAGCCGCCGGGTCGTGGAGAAACTCGGATTCCGTGAGGAGGGCCTCAGGCCGCGTTATCTCCACATCGACGGGGCCTGGCGCGACCACCTCGTCTTCGCGCTCACCGCGGAAGAGGTCCCCGAGGGGTTGCTGAGCCGCTGGCAGCGGGCACGTACCAGGGGGAATCCCGCATAGCCCGGGAAGACCGGGGAGCCGGGAAGCCCGGGGAAATTGAATATGTGTTCGAAATTGATCGGGTGGCGACCGCCTCAAGGCGTTAAATTCACGCCCTCGGTGGGGTGCTGATCGCATCGGTCACAAAAAAAGTTCGAAATATCAGCCAGATCGTGCGACACACCGGCTCAATTGGCAGATGGCCTCATGCAAACCCCTCTACCGTGTGAGGCGTGAGCAGCAGCGGCCTCATCTACGCAGTCATTGTCGGGGCCTGGGCCGCCTACTTGGTGCCGATGTGGCTCCGTAGGCAGGACGAGCTGAACGAGGCCCGTCCGACGGAACGCTTCAGCACCGCCATCCGGCTGCTGTCCGGACGGGCGGGTATGGAGCGCCGGTACGCCAAGGACCTGCAGGCGCGCTCCACCGAGGAGGGGGAGTCCAGCGCCGGTCGTCCGGACGCCGTCACCGACTCGGTGGACGTCCGGGCCTTCGCCGTGCCTCCGATCCGCCCCCAGGTGCGCGCGGACGTACCGGCACAGGCGCCGCCGGTCCAGGCGCAGGCGCCAGTGCGCGCACAACCCGTGAGGGAACAGGCGGCAGCCCCGGCGCCCGCACCGGCCCCCGCCCCCGCCCCGCCGCGGAAACGGGTGCCCGCGGCCCGGCGCTCCCCCTCGGAGGAAGCCGCCCTGGCGCGCGCCCGACGCATGAAGGCGCTCGCGCGGCGCCGCCGCACCACCGTGATGCTCTTCATCGCGTTCACGCTCGGCGCGATCGTCGCCGCGGTCGGGGGGCTCGCGTTCCTCTGGGCGCCCGGAGTGCCCGCCGTGCTGCTCAGCGCGTACATCGCATACCTGCGCTCCCAGGAGCGACGCCGCTTCGCCTACCAGATGGACCGGCGCCGCGCCGAGGACGCCGCCGAGCGACTCCGTGAGCGCGCTCGCCAGCCGCGCCGCCGCACGGCCGTCACCGAGGCGGACGCCGACGAATCGGACGAGGGACCGGCGCAGGACGCCGACCCCGGACTGTCCGCGCTCGCCGCCGACCGGCGTGCCCTCGTCGAGCAGACCGACCACGCCGAGTGGGTGGACCAGCAGCGCGAGCGGCAGCGGCGGCCCGGGCACGGGGACAGCTGGGACCCGGTGCCGGTGCCGTTGCCGACGTATGTGACCGCGCCGGTCGCTCCGCGGGCCACCGCGGACGTCGACCTCGGGGCTCCGGACACATGGAGCTCGGCGCGGTCGGGCTCCGTGGCCCGGGGGCAGGAGGCGCAGTCCGCCGACGCCGTGGAACCGGGCACGGCCGCTCCCGCCGAGGACAAGGCGGACGACGACGGGCGCAGTGACGCCCGCCGGGCGGCCTCCGCGCGGCGGGCCCGGGAGCGCGGGCGTACGCCGCTGTTCGACCAGTACGAGGACGGCGAGCGGCCGCGGGCCGCCAACGAGTAGCCCCCCGACCTGTACCGCTGCCTCGGCGGCGGGGCGGGAACGGATTTCCAAGCACGCGGATCGGGGTGCTAGAGTTTCACTCGTTGCAAGGGCCTGTGGCGCAGTCCGGTAGCGCACCTCGTTCGCATCGAGGGGGCCAGGGGTTCAAATCCCCTCAGGTCCACCGCAACAACTGGTCAGGGAAACCTGAGGCAGTTGATGAGATCCCGTCCGATCGGAAGATCGGGCGGGATCTTTGTTGTGTCTGACGCGGTGCCTGACGTCCTGTCAGGCGGGCCTGTCGCAGCCCCTTCGCGAAGCACCGGCTGCTCTCGTAGTGCCGGTAGTAGCCGAACTTCTCGCAGGGCTCGTACCCGCTGGACGTGTACAGGGCGATGGCCTCCGGCTGCTTCGTCCCCGTCTCCAGGACCATCCGCAGGCGGCCGGCCGCGCGGGCGTCGTCCTCCAGGGCGGCCAGGATGCGCCGGGCGAGTCCGCGGCCGCGTGCCGACTCCACCACGTACATCCGCTTGACCTCGGCGTCCCCGTCGAGGTTGCCCTCGCCGTTGGTGTCCTTGGCGCGCCAGCCGCCCGTGGCCACGGGGGCGTCGCTCTCGTCGTACGCGATGAGGTACACGCCGTTCGGCGGCTCGAAGTCCGCCGGGTCCAGCGATGTTGCATCCCCGCCGTCGCCGTAGCGCACGTGGTACTCCGCCTGGACCTCGTCGTTCAGCTTGACGGCGTCCGGGTGATCGAAGGAGACGCGACGTATATTCATGTGATGGATCGTACATCTATGCATAGAGGGGGTCTGGTCGCGATCCAGTGTGCCGGTATCGTTCCCGCGTGCTCACTGTGACCTCCGTCAATGTCAATGGCTTGCGTGCCGCCGCCAAGAAGGGCTTCGTGGAGTGGCTCGCCGGCACCTGTGCCGATGTGCTCTGCCTGCAGGAGGTGCGCGCCGAGCCGCAGCAGCTGCCCGAGCACGTGCGCACGCCCGACGGCTGGCATGTCGTCCATGCCCCGGCCGCCGCCAAGGGCCGTGCCGGTGTCTCCCTCTACACCCGCCGCGAGCCCGACCGCATCCAGGTCGGCTTCGGTGCCGCGGAGTTCGAGACCAGCGGCCGCTACGTAGAGGTCGACCTGCCGGGTGTCACGGTCGCCTCCCTCTACCTCCCCTCCGGCGAGGTCGGCACGGAGCGCCAGGACGAGAAGATCCGCTTCATGGACGAGTTCCTCGCCTATCTGAAGGCGCTGCGGGAGCGCGCCGCCGCCGGCGGACGTGAAGTCGTCGTCTGCGGCGACTGGAACATCGCCCACCAGCCGGCCGACCTCAAGAACTGGCGCGCGAACCAGAAGAACTCCGGGTTCCTGCCGGAGGAGCGTGCGTGGCTCGCCCGGGTCTTCGACGCCGAGGACGGCGGCTATGTCGATGTCGTGCGCGCTCTGCATCCGGAGGTGGAGGGGCCGTACACCTGGTGGTCGTACCGGGGGCGGGCTTTCGACAACGATTCAGGTTGGCGCATCGACTACCAGGTCTCCACGCCCGGGCTCGCCGCGAAGGCCGTCAAGGGCTACGTCGAGCGGGCCGCCACGCACGACGAGCGGTGGTCGGACCATGCGCCCGTGACGGTCGTCTACGACCGCTGATCCTGCTTGCGCAACCGCCGGTCCAGCGCCAGCGAGAGTTCCGCCTCCACCACGCTCCGGGCCAGGGGGCGAAGACGTTGGAGGTCGTCCTCGCCGGCGTGGCGCAGGACCAGTTCGGCGAACATCTCCGCCAGGTCGTCCACGTGTTCCCGGACCTGCTTGCCTGCTGCCAGGACCTCCGCGAGTGGGATGCCCTCGCCGACCAGGGCGGCGGAGACGTCCAGGAGGCGGCGGCTGATGTGGACGATCTCGTCGCCGTCGGTGCCGAGGTAGCCGAGGTCCAGGGCGGCGGCGAGGTTCTCGGGGGTGACCTGGCCCTCGAAGCGGGCGGCGAGTTCCTCGGGGGTGAGACGGACCGGTTCCTCCTCGGTCGGCTCGACGCCCAGGAGATCGGCGACGTCCCGGCCGTGGTCGAGGGCCTCCGCCAGTTCCGCGATGCCGGTCAGGGTGTGGCCGCGTTCCAGCATTGCCGCGATGGTGCGCAGACGGGCCAGGTGGTGGTCGTCGTACCAGGCGATGCGGCCCTCGCGGCGGGGTGGCGGTATCAGTTTGCGTTCTCGGTAGAAGCGCAGGGTGCGTACGGTGATGCCGGCCAGGCGGGCCAGTTCCTCCATGCGGTACTCGCGCTTCTCGGTCACGAACGCAGCCTATGTTGTACCGCCAGTAACATTCATGGCCCTCCACCCCTACCCATCGGTACGGAGCTGCTCTACCCTCCCATTGCGCCAGTGTTCACTGGCGGAGTCGCATGAGGAAGGGCGTCGGCATGGCTGAGCGGGAGCATGTGCGGGTGGCGGTGATCGGGTCCGGGTTCGGCGGACTCGGGGCCGCCGTGCGGCTGCGGCGCGAGGGCGTCACCGACTTCGTCGTCCTGGAACGAGCCGCCAGCGTCGGGGGCACGTGGCGCGACAACAGTTACCCGGGGTGCGCCTGCGACGTGCCCTCCCACCTCTACTCCTTCTCCTTCGCACCCCACCCCGACTGGCCGCGCACCTTCTCCGGGCAGGAGCACATCCGTGCCTACCTGGAGCACGTCACGGACGTCTTCCATCTGCGGCCCCACATCCGCTTCGACTCCGAAGTGAAGATGATGACCTGGGACGGCGAGAAGCTGCGGTGGGAGATCGAGACCAGCAGCGGGTCGCTGTCCGCGGATGTCGTCGTCTCCGCGACCGGGCCGCTGTCCGATCCCAAGGTGCCCGACGTTCCGGGGCTCGACTCCTTCCCCGGCAAGGTCTTCCACTCCGCCCGCTGGGACCATGACTACGACCTGCGCGGCAAGCGCGTCGCCATGGTGGGGACGGGGGCCTCCGCGATCCAGATCGTGCCCGCCATCCAGCCCGAGGTCGGCCGGCTCACCCTCTTCCAGCGCACCCCGCCCTGGGTCATGCCGCGCGTCGACCGCGCCATCACCGGCGCCGAGCGGGCCCTGCACCGCGCGCTGCCCTTCACCACGCAGGCCCGCCGCGGACTGCTGTGGGGGATCCGGGAGCTGCAGGTCCAGGCGTTCACCAAGCACCCGAACGAGCTCGGTTTCGTCGAGCAGCTGGCCAAGCGGAACATGATGCGGGCCATCAAGGACCCGGCGCTGCGCGCCAAGCTCACCCCCGACTACCGCATCGGCTGCAAGCGGATCCTGCTGAGCAGCACCTACTATCCGGCGCTCGCCCGGCCCAATGTCGATGTGGTGGCCAGTGGGTTGAGCGAGATCCGCGGGTCCACCGTCGTCGCCGCCGACGGGAGCGAGGCCGAGGTCGACGCGATCATCTTCGGTACGGGCTTCCATGTCACCGACATGCCGATCGCCGAGCGAGTGGTCGGCGCGGAGGGCAGGACCCTCGCCGAGGCCTGGAAGGGCGGGATGGAGTCCCTGCGGGGCGCGTCCGCCGCCGGGTTCCCCAACTGGATGACCATCATCGGGCCCAACACCGGCCTCGGGAACTCGTCGATGATCCTGATGATCGAGTCACAGCTCAACTACATGGCCGATTTCCTACGGCAGTTGGATGTCCTCGGCGGCCGTGCCGCCCTCGACGCCCGGCCGAGCGCCGTCGCCGCCTGGAACCGGCGGGTGCAGGAGCGCATGAAGCGGACGGTGTGGAACACCGGCGGCTGCACCAGCTGGTACCTCGACCCGAGCGGTCGTAACACCACCATCTGGCCGGGTACGACGACCGAGTTCCGGCGGGCCACCCGGCAGGTGGATCTCGCCGAGTACGAACTGCTCCGGGTGCCCGCCGGGCAGAAGGCGGAGGTGGACGCGTGAGCCGGCTGATGCACGTGAAGACCGGGCCCTACGCCCCGCCCACCCCCGCCCGCGAACTCCTCGCCGTCTCCGCCGACGGCGCCCGGCTGCACGTGGAGGTGCACGGGCCCGAGAACGCGCCCGCCGTCGTCCTCGCCCACGGCTGGACCTGCTCCACCGCCTTCTGGGCCGCGCAGATACGGGACCTCGCCGCCGACCACCGGGTCATCGCCTACGACCAGCGCGGCCACGGACGCAGTCCGGCGAGCCCGGCGTGCAGTCCGGACGCCCTCGCCGACGACCTCGAAGCCGTACTGGAGGCGACCCTCGCGCCGGGTGAGAAGGCCGTGATCGCCGGGCACTCCATGGGCGGTATGACGGTGATGGCGGCGGCCACGAGGAAGAGCTTCCGGGAGCATGCGGCGGCCGTACTGCTGTGCAGCACCGGCTCCTCGCGGCTGGTCGCCGAGTCGACCGTCGTACCCCTCGGGCCCGGGCGGTTGCGGACCTGGCTGACCAGGCACATCCTCGGGGCTCGGGCACCGCTCGGGCCGGTCACGCCCGTCGCCCGGCGGATCCTCAAGTACGGGACGATGGGCCCGGGTTCGGCGCCGCACATGGTGGAGGCGTGCGCGCGGATCGTGCACGCGTGCCCGCGCAAGGTGCGCCACGCCTGGTCGCAGGTCCTCGCTCTGCTCGATCTCGACCACGGCGTACGGGAGTTGAGGGTGCCGACGGCCGTCGTCGTCGGGACCGCGGACCGGCTCACCCCGCCCGTGCAGGCGCGGGCGCTGGTGGCCGCGCTGCCGAACTGCGTGGGCAGCACCGAGCTGCCGGGCCTCGGCCATATGACTCCGGTGGAGGCGCCGGAGCTGGTCACGGGCCGCATCCGGGAGCTTGTGACGACGTACGCAACGATCAAGGAGGGCGCATGAGCAAGGTCAGCCTCGAAGGACAGGTCGCCGTCGTCACGGGCGCCGCGCGCGGTGTCGGTGAGCTGCTCGCGCGGAAGTTGTCGGCGCGGGGGGCCAAGGTGGCGCTGGTCGGGCTGGAGCCGGACGCCCTCAAGCAGGTCTCCGAGCGGCTGCACAGCGACAGCGACCACTGGTACGCCGATGTGACGGACCATGAGGCGATGGCGCGGGTGGCGGGGGAGGTCAAGGAGCGGTTCGGGAAGGTCGACATCGTCGTGGCGAACGCCGGTGTCGCCACCGGCGGTCCCTTCGTGGACTCCGACCCCGAGGCCTGGCGGCGGGTGATCGAGGTGAACCTCATCGGGTCCGCGGTGACTGCCCGTGCCTTCCTGCCGGTTCTGATGGAGAGCCGCGGCTATCTGCTGCAGATCGCGTCCCTCGCGGCGATCACTCCGGCGCCGATGATGACCGCGTACTGCGCCTCCAAGTCCGGTGTGGAGGCGTACGCGCACAGCCTGCGGGCCGAGGTCGGGTACAAGGGCGTACGGGTCGGGGTCGGGTATCTGTCGTGGACCGACACCGACATGGTGCGGGGCGCCGACCAGGACGAGGTCATGCGGGAGCTGCGGCAGCGGCTGCCGTGGCCGTCCAACAAGACGTATCCGCTGGGCCCTGCCGTCGACCGGATCGTCGCCGGGATCGAGCGGCGTTCGAGCCATGTGTACGGGCAGTGGTGGCTGCGCGGGATGCAGGGCGTGCGGGGGTATCTGCCGGGGCTCATCGGGACGGTGGGCCAGCGCGAGATGCGGCGCTTCGGGTCACGCCTGGAGGGCATGCGGTCCGGGCTCGTCGGTGCAGGTGGGGCGGCGGACGAGGAAGCCCGCGCTACGCACCGTAGTTGATCGAAATGCGCTCCGTGGTGGGCCGTGTGAATCTGGTCGAGGCCCGGTCAAGGGCCTTCCCCCCACCCACTACGGGAGTGAACCCACATGGGTATGAAGGACAAGTTCCAGGACCAGTCGCAGCAGTGGCAGGAGCAGGCCAAGCACAAGGCCCAGCAGGCCCGCGAGCAGGGGCAGCAGCGCGGCCAGCAGCAGCGCGGCAAGCCGGGCGAGCGCCTGCGGGACGAGGAGACGGAGCGGTTGCAGCGCGAGGAGCAGGACCGCTTCGACCAGGACTATGACGTCTGATGTCGACGTCCTGCACTGACTGGAAAGGGTGCCCCTGACGAGGGGCACCCTTTCTCACTGCGTCCTGGGCGGCAGCTTTGGGCGTGAGCGGTCGGGGACATTGCTGTAATCCGGAGGGGTCGCCGGGGGGTTGGATTCCAGCAACTCCACCGCCAACTGGACCGCGTCGTCCAGCTGTGCATGTCTCCCCTCCGCCCAGTCCAGGGGGGTGCGGAGGATTTCCAGGTCCGGGGTGACGCCCTTGTTCTCCACGGTCCAGCCGTAGGCGTCGAACCAGGCCGCGTTCATCGGGACGGTGATGACGGTGCCGTCGCCGAGGCGGTGGCGGCCGGTCATGCCGACCACTCCGCCCCAGGTGCGCTGGCCGATGACGGGGCCCAGCTTGAGGAGCTTGATGGCGGCCGTGATCATGTCGCCGTCGGAGGAGGTCGCCTCGTCGGCCAGGGCCACCACCGGGCCGCGGGGTGCGTTGGAGGCGTAGGAGACCGGCTGGGCGTTGCGGGTGAGGTCCCAGCCCAGGATCGTGCGGGACAGTTTCTCGACGACCAGTTCGCTGATGTGGCCGCCCGCGTTGCCGCGTACGTCGACGATCAGGGCGGGCCGCGACACCTCCATCCGCAGATCCCTGTTGAACTGGGCCCAGCCCGAGCCGCCCATGTCCGGGATGTGCAGATAGCCGCAGCGGCCGCCGCTCAACTCCCGTACGACGGCGCGGCGTTTGGCCACCCAGTCCTGGTAGCGCAGGGGGCGTTCGTCGATCAGGGGGACCACGGCCACCCGGCGTGAGCGGCCCGCCTCGCCCTCCGCAGAATCAGAGGGGCCCGAAGGGCCTTCCTTGGAAGGGTGGTGGTGGGCGACGGGTCGGGCGAAGGTGAGCTCGACCGTGGTGCCGCCGGCACCCGCCAGCAGCGGGTACGGCCCGGTCAGCAGGTCCACCGGGCGGCCGTCCACGTGGGTCAGTACGGCGCCGTCCCTGATGCCGGTGCCCGCCAGCGGTGAGCGGGCCTTGGAGTCGGACGACTCACCCGGCAGGATCCGTTTGACCACCCAACCCTCCTGCCTGCGGACGAAGTTGGCGCCGAGCAGGCCCTGGAGGCGCTGGTAGTGGGGTGGGCCCTCGTTGCGGCGGGCGGCGGTGACGTAGGCATGGGAGGTGCCCAGTTCGCCGAGGACCTCGCGCAGGAGGTCGGCGAACTCGTCGGGGGACGCGACCCGTTCGACCAGCGGGCGGTACTGGTCGAGCACCGCGCCCCAGTCGACCCCGCACATCCCCGGATCCCAGAAGTACGCGCGGATGAGCCGGCCGGCCTCCTCGTACGACTGGCGCCACTCGGCGGCCGGGTCGACCTCGTGCAGGATGCGGCGCAGGTCGATCCAGACCGTCGTGTCGCCGTCGCCGGACTCGGAGGAGGGGACGGCCCGCAGGTCGCCCTCGTCGACCACGACCAGGCGGGTGCCGTCGCCGCTGAGCGCGAACCAGTCCAGGTGCTCAAGGAGTTCGGACTTCTTCGCCTTGCTGATGTTGAAGTGTTCGAGGGTCGGGCGGCCGGTGGTGTCGTCCGGGTTGGCGAACGTCTCGCCGAGCGCCCCCGAGATCGGCCAGCGCAGCCAGACCAGGCCGCCGCCCGCCACGGGGTACAGCGCCGAGTACTTGGAGGCGGTGACCGGGAAGGGGGTGACCCGGTTCTCCAGCCCTTCGATCTCGACGGTCACCGCGCCGTCGCCGCCCTCCTCCTCGTCCTCCACCGGGTCCAGGCCCCCGGCGGCCGGCCGGCCCTCCGGGGTCAGGGCGAAGGGGGAGGGGGTCGCGGAGGACAGCGGGACCAGGTACGGGCGGCAGCCGAGCGGGAAGGACAGGTCCCCGGTGTGGACGTCGTACACCGGGTCGAAGCCGCGCCAGGACAGGAAGGCGAGATAGCGGCCGTCTCTGGTGAACACCGGGTTCTCGTCCTCGAAGCGGCCGTTGGTCACGTCGACGATCAGGTGGTCCTTTATGCGCGCCATCTTGATCTGCCGAAGGGAGCGGCCGATGCCCGGGTGGGACCAGGTCAGCCAGGCGCCGTCCGGGGAGAAGGCGAGGTCGCGCACGGGGCCGTTGACCGAGTGGATCAGCTCGGTGACCTCGCCGTTGGAGTCCTCCGTCGCATCGAGGAGCAGCAGGCGGCCGTCGTGCGAGGCCATGGCGAGGCGCTCGCCCCGCGGGTCGGCGACGAGTTCCTGGACGCGTCCCACCTCGCCGGAGGCCAGTCGGCGCGGCTCGCGGTCGCCGGTCGCGCGCGGCAGGTAGGCGATCTCGACGGCGTCCTCGCCCTCCGCGTCCGTCACATAGGCGACCTGGCCGGTCGAGCCGAGCATCTCCGGGAGGCGGACCCGTACGCCCGGGGTGTCGGTGATCGTGCGCGCCGGACCGTCCCGGTGGGTGAGCCAGTACAGGCTGCCGCGTACGACGACGGCGCTCGCGCGGCCCGTCTCGTCGACCGAGATGCCGTCGACGTGCTGGGCGGCCGGGACCTGGTAGGTGCGCCGGCCCGCGCGCGGCCCGCTCAGCCGTACGTCGAGGCGGCGCGGCCCGGAGTCGGCGGCCAGGTCGTCGACGATCCACAGGTCCCCGGCGCACTGGTACACCACCCGGGTCCCGTCGCTCGACGCATGCCGGGCGTAGAAGGCGTCGTGGTCCGTGTGGCGGCGCAGGTCGGAGCCGTCGTAGGCGCAGGAGTAGAGGTTGCCGATGCCTTCGTGGTCGGAGAGGAAGGCGATGCGGCCGCCGACGAACATGGGGGAGTGAAGGTGGCCCTCCAGGTCGGCCAGGAGGCGTTCGCCGTGCAGCCAGAGGCGGCCCATGGCGCCGCCGCGGTAGCGCTTCCAGGCGGCGGGTTCATGGGGCGGGGTGCCGGTGAGCAGGAGGGTCCTGCGCTCTCCTGCGATGTCGGCGACCTGGATGTCGGAGACCGGGCCCCAGGGGAGTTTGCGGCCGGGGTCGCCGTCGGGGGAGACCTTGTACGCCCAGGTGAAGTACGAGAAGGGCTCGCCGTGGGAGGCGACGGCGAGAATCGTGCCCCCGCTGTCCCCTTGGGAGGGTGTCCAGCCGCAGACCTGGGTGTCCGCGGAGCCCCAGTAGGTGAGCTGACGGCCCGGCCCGCCGTCCACCGGGACGGTGTGGATCTCGGGGACCAGACTGCGCCAGCTCGTGTACGCGATGGTGCGGCCGTCCGGCGAGAAGCGGGGGTGGCCGAGCTTCGTACGGTCGACCGTGAGGCGCCAGGCGCGGCCCGGACCGTCCAGGGGGGAGAGCCAGAGGTCGTCCTCGGCCACGAAGCACAACAGGTCACCGCTGAGATGGGGTAGACGCAGATAGCTCACCTCCCCATGCTTTTCCGCCGGATGGGGCCGGGCAACTCGTGGGAACTTATGGATCTTTCACACACGTGAGCCGGGACACGTACGAAACGGTTTCGTTTCGCAGGCGCACAGGGTATCTTCATGAAGGTACGAAGCAGGCGCCGAGGCGGCGCATCCCGAGCGGGAAGGTGAGTGGCATGACTGAGGTCGCAACGGCGCGTCGCAGTCGGATCACGCCCGAGCGTGAGGCCGAGTTGTACGAGGCCGTGCTCGACCTGCTCCGGGAGGTGGGCTACGACGCCGTCACCATGGACGCCGTGGCGGCCCGCACCAAGTCCAGCAAGGCGACGCTCTACCGCCAGTGGGGCGGCAAGGCCGAGCTGGTCGCGAAGGCGGTGCGGCACAACAAGCCGGGACCCTCGTTCGACGAGATCGACACCGGCTCGCTCCGGGGCGACCTGCATGCCCTCACTCTGCGGTCGGACGACTGCGATCTGGAGGCGAACTCCGCGCTGATGCGCGGTCTGGCCATGGCGATCCACGGCAACCCGGACCTCCTCAAGGCGTTCCGGGAGCACCTGATCGAACCTGAGATGGCGGAGTTCCGCCGTGTGCTGCAGCGGGCGATCGACCGCGGTGAGGTCCGTGCGGACAACCCCGCGATCGACTACATGATCCACATGATGATCGGCGGGTTCGCCGCCCGCAGCATCATCGACGAGCAGCCGCCGAACCAGGCCTTCCTCCTCTCGTACATCGACGCGGTGGTCCTCCCCGCCCTCCGCGCCTGACACCTCCCCACCCTCTCCCCAGCACCTGACGTCACCGCTCAAGTCGTCGGGACGATCACCCCTGCCTCCCCGCCGGGCTGATCACCCCTGCCCCGGAGCCTGTGTCGGAACCCCGATACGGGCCCCACACCCCACGACCTGACCGGGAGTACGCCTCCGTGGCCACGTTCCTCTACAAACTCGGCCGGTTCGCCTTCAGGCGACGGCACTTCGTCGCGCTGTTCTGGGTGGCGCTGCTGACCCTCGCGGGGGTCGGCGCCGCCCATGCCCCCGCCGCGGGCTCCACCTCCTTCTCCATACCCGGCACCGAGGCGCAGAAGGCCTTCGACCTGCTGGAACAGCGCTTCCCCGGAATGAGCGCCGACGGCGCGACCGGACGCGTCGTGTTCAAGGCGCCCGCGGGCGAGAAGATGACCGACGCCGCCAACAGGGCGACCGTCGAGAGGACCGTGAAGGAGTTGGCCGACGGCTCCGAGGTGGTCTCCGTCGCCGGCCCCTACCAGGCGCACGCCGTCAGCAAGAACGGCTCGGTCGCCTACGCGTCCGTGAAGTACAAGGTCTCCGGCATGGAGCTCAAGAACGCCTCCCGGGACGCCCTCAAGGAGGCCGCGCAGGACGCGCGCCACGCCGGGCTGACCGTCGAGATCGGCGGTGACGCGCTGCAGGCCGGGGCCGAGCCGGGAGCCGCCGGTGAGGTCGTGGGCCTCGCCATCGCCGCGGTCGTCCTCGTCATCACCTTGGGCTCGCTGGTCGCGGCCGGACTGCCGCTGCTGACGGCGATCATCGGCGTCGGCATCGGCGTCTCCACCATCACCGTCCTGGCCAAGGCACTCGACCTGGGCGACACCACCTCCACCCTCGCCCTGATGATCGGTCTCGCGGTCGGTATCGACTACGCGCTGTTCATCGTCTCCCGCTACCGAGGCGAACTGGCCGAGGGCCGCGACCGGGAGGAGGCCGTCGGACGCGCCGCCGGAACCGCGGGCTCGGCGGTGGTCTTCGCGGGCCTCACCGTCGTGATCGCACTCGCGGGCCTCTCGGTCGTCAACGTCCCGATGCTGACGAAGATGGGCCTCGCGGCGGCGGGCACGGTCGTGGTGGCCGTCCTCATCGCGCTCACCATGGTCCCGGCACTGCTCGGATACGCGGGCAGGAAGGTCAGGGCGGCGGGCGAGAAGCGCCGGAAGAGCGCGGCCGGCACCCCCGGGAAGCCCGGTCTGGGCGCCCGCTGGGCGAGCTTCGTCATCCGCCGTCCGGCCGCCGTGCTGCTGCTCGGCGTGGTCGGTCTGGGCACGATCGCGGTCCCGGCCACCCAGCTGGAGCTGGGCCTGCCCGACGACGGTTCGCAGCCGACGTCCACGACGCAGCGGCGGGCGTACGACTTGTTGTCGGAGGGTTTCGGCGCGGGCTTCAACGGTCCGTTGATGATCGTGGTCGACGCCAAGGACAGCGACGCCCCCAGGGCGGCGGCGGACAAGGTGACCGACGGGATCAAGGGCCTGGGGGACGTCGCCACGGTGACCCCGGCGGTGTTCAACAAGGCCGGCGACACCGCGACGATCACCGTCATCCCGGGCTCGAAGCCGTCCTCGGTACAGACCGAGGACCTGGTGCACGCCATCCGTGACCAGGGCGGCGACATCAAGGCCGACACGGGTGCGAAGGTGCTGGTCACCGGCACCACCGCGATGAACATCGACTTCTCGCAGAAGCTGAACGACGCCCTGATCCCCTACCTGGCCCTGGTGGTGGGCCTCGCGTTCCTGCTGCTGATCGCAGTCTTCCGCTCGATCCTGGTCCCGCTGAAGGCGGCACTCGGCTTCCTGCTGAGCGTGCTCGCCGCGCTCGGTGCGGTGGTCGCGGTCTTCCAGTGGGGCTGGCTCGGCGGCCTGCTGGGCGTCGAGCAGACCGGCCCGATCATGTCGATGATGCCGATCTTCATGGTGGGCGTGGTCTTCGGTCTCGCCATGGACTACGAGGTGTTCCTCGTGACCCGCATGCGCGAGGCGTACGTCCACGGCGAGACGCCGGGCCAGGCCGTGGTGACCGGCTTCCGGCACAGCGCGCGGGTGGTGGCGGCCGCCGCGGCCATCATGATCGCGGTCTTCGGAGGCTTCATCACCTCCAGCGAGTCCATGATCAAGATGATCGGTTTCGGCCTCGCGATCGCCGTCTTCTTCGACGCGTTCGTCGTGCGGATGGCGATCGTCCCGGCGGTCCTCGGCCTGCTCGGCAAGAGGGCCTGGTGGCTGCCGAAGTGGCTGGACCGGGCGGTGCCGAACGTGGACGTCGAGGGCGAGGGCCTGAAGACCCTCGGCGACGGCGACGCGAGGGACAGCGACCCGGACGAGGACCGGGAGCTGGTGCGGGCCTGACGGCCTGGACGGTGGCGGGTGGCCTTCCGAGTCGCATGGTGTAGTGCGCTGCACCATGGGTTCGGGAGGCCGCTCCCTCGTTGCGGGAGGCGCCGGACGGATCAAGGCGTTCCTGTCCCGCCCCGGCATGCTGTGGTTCCTGGTCCTGTTCCTGTTCAACGGCGGGACGGCGGTGGCCATGTACTTTCACGATGGAGGCGGAGGCGATTGTCAGTGGCCGGGTCTAGCCTGCGGGACATGACCACACTGTCTGCACGACCCAACACCGCCCTGCTGGTGATCGACGTCCAGCGGGGCGTCGTGGAGTCCGCGCACGAGCGGGACGCCGTCGTCGCCAACATCGCCGCCCTCGTCGACCAGGCTCGCGCCGCGGACGTGCCGGTCGTCTGGGTCCAGCACTCCGACGAGGGACTCAAGAAGGGCAGCGACGACTGGCAGTACGTCCCCGAACTGCCCCGCCGCGAAGCCGAACCACTGGTGCACAAGAACTACGGCGACTCCTTCGAGGGCACGGACCTGGAGCAGGTCCTCGCCGCGGCCGGAGTCGGCCGTCTCGTCGTGACGGGTGCGGAGACGGACGCCTGCATACGCTCCACGATCCACGGCGCCTTCGTACGGGGCTACGACGTCACGCTCGTCGCCGACGCGCACACCACGAACGACAACAGCAAGTGGGGCGCGCCGCCCCCGGACCAGGTCATCGCCCACACGAACCTGTACTGGCAGTACCACTCGGCACCGGGGCGGACTGCGGCGGTCGCGGAGACGAAGGACGTGACGTTCGGCGGCTGAGAGAGCCGGTCACTTGGAGCCCTGCGCAGGGCGCTGGAGGTCATCGAGCTTGCCGAGGAGTTGGGCTGCACCCTGCCGGAACTGGCCGTCGCCTTCTCACTGGTGCACCCGGCCGTCACGTCGGTGATCACCGGTCCGCGGACCATGGACCAGCTCACCTCGCTGCTCGCGGGCGCGGACCTGCTGCTCGACGACGCGGTACTCGACCGTATCGACGAGATCGTGCCGCCCGGACCGACCTCCACCGCGCCGACGGGGTCTGGCGGCCGCCGTCGATCAGCGAGAGCGCGCTGTGCAGGCGCCCGGCCGGGGAGCGGGCGGCCGCGGTCCAAGCGGTCGTTTCCGGCCCGAAGGCCCAGAGGGGAAGCAAGCCCCAGGCGAGAGGCCTGGGGCTTGCTCTTTGTGCGCCCGATCTGCGGGTGGCTACTTGAGCGGCGTGCCGCCCGAGTTGTGGTACGCGATCGTCTTGTTGATCAGGTTTCCGCCGTCGGTCTCGACCGTGGTCTGTTCCTGCTGCCCCGAGCCGAACAGGAGGGCGGCGACGTGCGCGTTCGCCACCTGGTCCATGTGCGAGAAGAGCCAGTCGACCTTGTCGTCCTGGTAGTGCTGGAAGGTGTTGTTCTGCGCCATGTTGCCCAGGGGGATCTGCCACAGGACGACCGGCTTGCCCACCGACTCGGCCATCGTCTTGTAGAACTGCAGTGCGGCGGCGGCCTTCTGGTCGTTCCAGAAGTGGTCACTGCCGCCGTGGGCCGGCTGTGCGTACCAGCCCGCGTCGCGGTCCGACACGTCGGT